>CP007628.2:680380-1020571 GCA_000688775.2 Streptococcus sp. VT 162 | reverse complement strand
TTTCACCACCAGCAAAGATATTAGGAGTTGGGATCCCCATAAAGGAAATCTTAGACCCATCTGTTCCACCACGAATCGGTTCGATAATTGGCGCGATCCCTAAATCTTCCATAACAGCTTTAGCAATGGTAACGGGTGTCATGTCTTTCTCGATGACTTCTTTCATATTGTAGTACTGGTCTGTCAGAGTCAAGCTAACGCGATCATTCCCAAGCTCTTGATTCATCTTGTCAGCGATGGCTTGCATAGCTGCTTTACGAGCTTCAAAGGCATCTTTTTCAAAGTCACGGATGATGTAGCTTGCACGCGCCTCCTCGACACTACCTGTCACATCCATAAGATGATAGAAACCTTGATAACCATCTGTCAATTCAGGTCGGTCATTCTCTGGAAGTTGATTATGAAAATCAATCGCTAGCTGAAGGGCATTGACCATCTGTCCTTTAGCAGTACCAGGGTGAACATTGCGCCCTTGGAAATGAAGCTCAGCAGCAGCTGCTGAGAAAGTTTCATACTGAAGCTCACCTAGCGGACCACCATCAACAGTATAGGCAAAGTCAACGTTAAAGTCTTCAGCATCAAATTTGTTAGCTCCAACACCGATTTCTTCATCTGGTCCAAAACCAACTCGAATCTCACAGTGTTTGATTTCGGGATGAGCAGTCAGATATTCAATAGCAGTCATAATTTCAGCAATCCCTGACTTGTCATCAGCACCCAGCAAGGTCGTGCCATCAGTTGTGATAAGCGTTTGGCCTGGATATTTCTCAAGGCTCTTGAAATCAGCAGGATCGAGTTTAAATCCAGAATCACCCAAGTCGATAACTCCACCATCGTAATTTTCAATGACTTGCGGATTAACTCCCTCAGCATTAAAATCAGCAGTATCCATGTGGGAGATGAAGCCAATCTTGCGTGTAAGGCTGGGATCATTAGCTGGTAAGGTACCAATAGCAAAACCATTTGGAAGGTAGTAGACGTTTTGCAGACCGACACGTTTCATTTCAGGAATAAGAACATTGGTCGCAAAATCTACCTGGCTTTGCGTACTTGGAGTAGTAGTAGAGTGTTCATCAGAACGCGTATTGACCTTAACGTAGGTCAAGAAACGATCTAAAAGGTTCGGATAAGTCATAAAAACTCCTTTAACAATCATAAAATAGAATGCAAACTTCGGAAAAAACCTTATTCTGAAAATTTCATGAATTTTGAAAAAATATAATAATTCAAATTCAATAGACTTTCAAATGAAATTTTGGATATTCTAGAATAAAATATATGCATTGATATTTTATGAGATTTTTTTATTCTTTTTTCATTTTACCATAGAATAGTTTGAAAGACAAAGAAGAATCATACTCTTTTATTAATTAACATAATATAAAATTAATCATATTAATTGACACTGCGTGAACTTTATTGTACAATTATCTTGTAAATGTCCTAGATTGATATAGTAACAATATTAGTACATTCTAGTTAAGGAGAATAAAATGAACATTCGCTTCGATTTTAAGAAAGTTCAAATTATTGCACGCCGTTTAGTTACACTGTTAGCTATTCTCTTTTTGTGTGCTCCGATAAGTCTGTTAAATGCTGATTCTACTACAGAACCTCAGACAACCCTTCATAAAACAATTACTCCGATATCAGGACAGGATGACAAGTATGAGTTGTCATTGGATATCACGTCCAAACTGGGAACGGAGACCCAAACGGATCCCTTGGATGTTGTTTTAGTAGCAGACCTCTCAGGAAGTATGCAGAATCAGGATGTCCAATCTTTTGATGGACGGACGATCAGTCGGATTGACGCATTGAAAAATACTCTAAAAGGAACAAATGGTCGTAAGGGCTTAATTGATACCATTCTATCCAATTCTAATAACCGTTTATCTATGGTAGGATTTGGTGGGAAAATTGACAATAAAAAGAATGATCAGTATTGGGATGGAAATAAATGGAGACTTTTTAGACCATACTGGCCCTATGAACGGATGACAAAATACTATGATGGCGTTTCACCATGGGATGATGCTAACACGATTTTAGGATGGAGTAACAATGCTCGTGCTGCTAAAACAGCGGTATACAACATGAGTATTGCAGGAGGTAATTCCATTGGTACTGAGTCAGGTATTGGTACCGGGACCAATATTGGGGCTGGATTAACCTTGGCCAACCAGTTAATGGGAAGTGCAAGATCTAATGCTAAGAAAGTCGTTATTTTGCTTTCAGATGGCTTTGCGAATATGGTCTACGATGCCAATGGTTACACTATATATAACTACAATAACGAAGATCCTAATATCGAAACAGCTCCCCAGTGGTTTTGGGATAGATTAAATAATAATCTAAATAGTCTATCATATAGCTTGGCTCCAACACTTGATGGTTTCTATTCGATTAAATTTCGTTATTCAAACAATGTCGACAGTATTACCAGTCTGCAATATTATATGAGGCAACATAATGCCTCCATTCCAAATGAAATATTCTCTGCAAATGATGAAGACCAGTTACAAGACAGTTTCAAAGATATTACTGATAAGATTCTGCCACTGGGAATCCACCACGTGACCATCAAGGATGTTCTTTCTAAGTATGTCCAGCTATTACCAAACGGATCGTCAGAGTTTCGTGTCGTTAAAGAGAAAGATGGTAGCAGTGAAACATTAAGCAACGAGCAAGTAACTTTTGAAACCAAGACAAGTTCAGAAGGTTTAGTGGAGGTTACAGCTAATTTTTCTCCTAATTATTCCTTGGAAGATGGCGCTAGATATGTACTAAAATTTAAAGTTACATCTAGTCAAGATGCTTTGGATGCCATTGCTGGTGATAAAAAACTAGAGGCTGGTGATGCTGAAGGTTCTGATGTCAATAAACTCTACTCCAATAAAGGTGCCAGTGTCACCTATTCCTATGGAATAGGCACCTCTCAAACCAAGACCAAAGAATACTCTGACAACCCAACCTTTAAGCCTTCAGATCCATTAACGGTACCAGTGGAAGTTGAATGGCAAGGTGTGACGGGTGCGAGAACTGTTATTACAGCTGATCAACCGAGTAATATTGAACTGAAACTGGTTCAAAAGAACAAGAACGGAGGTCCTGATAATCAAGACTATCGAAAGACTAATGTAAATGTTAGAACAAATATCTTTAATGAAACGAGGAACTTTGAAAAAGTTGCCAAAGGATATCAATACGATTTAATTGCACCGGACGTCCCAGCCTTTACCAAAGAAATAAAAAATGTTGGTACAGAAACTAAACCATCCTTCAAGGTAATCTATAAACAATTGCCAAGTCTGACGATTAAGAAAGTGTTGGAAGCTGAAAGTAACTTGAACAAAGAGTTTAGGATTAAGGTAAAACTAACCTCTCCTGATTCTACACCATTGAATGGAACTTTTGGCGATATAACTGTTGTGAATGGAGAAGCGGAGATCCGTGTCGAAAAACGAAAACGTTGGAAAGGTATTCTAAGCTATCTTCCTCGAGGAACCCATTACAAGGTTGAAGAAGAAGCGGCATCAACGAACGGTTACCACGTTACATATGAGAATCAAGAGGGCGATCTGAATAAAGACGAAACCAGTATTGTCACGAATCACAAGCTTCCAAGTTTATCAGTTACAAAAAAGGTTACGGGTGTATTTGCCAACCTATTAAAATCCTTCAAGATTACCATTAACATTAGGGATGCTCAGAATAGTCCACTGAATGGAACCTATACTGCAACGGTAAATAATAAAAGAACCCCTCTGCAATTTACGAATGGTCGAGTGTCTATTGATCTAAACAAAGATCAAACCATAAAAATTGATGGACTTCCACTCAATAGTCACTATACCGTAGAAGAGGAATCAAACTCTTCTAGTGGATATCAGGTATCTTATGAAAATCAAGAAGGCAAGCTGGATGGAGACAAGTCCGCGACAGTCACGAATAATAAGAATAGCGTGCCTGAAACCGGAGTTGACTTCCTCAGCAGTACACTCATGTTAGGAATAATCCTTCCTCTAGGGGGAATCTTCTTTACAATCCTACTCGGATATCTAGTGGTACATAGGAGAAAATAATGCTACTTAAAAAGAAACATAAGAAAACAGTAACACAAGTCAATCGGGATAAGTCTCCGCCGAGTGTATGGGGAGATATCCTCTACTTAGTCAGTAAGCTTCTGATGGTTGGGTTTGTACTGGCCACCCTTTACTTTTTTGTCTTTGGACTATTGAGATACAATGACGATGGCATGAAGCCAGCCTTAAAAGATGGCGACTTGGTTGTCTACTATAGGTTGGATAAACGTTATTCGATTGGTGATCTGCTCGTCTATAGTTATAAGGGTAAGGAAAGAGTGGCGCGTGTCATAGCAACCGAAGGAAGTACGATCGATATAAACGAAAATGGTCTCATCATCAACGGTTCTCCTCAACAAGAGCAGGATATCTACAAAGAAACGCTGCTCTATAAGGAAGGGGCTACCTTCCCAATGAAAGTCCCAGCAGGACAACTCTTTGTCCTCGGGGACAATCGAACAACGGCTGTAGATAGTCGTGCTTTTGGAACCATTCCTATACAGGATACCCATGGCAAGGTGGTAACAGTCCTAAGGCGACGGGGCTTTTGATGACAGTTTATGAAAAAAGAAATTTAAAAATAAAAGGAATAATCATGAAAAAAACATTTTTGAAAAAATTAGTTACTGCAAGTATTGCAGCTGTAACCGCCTTGTCGGTCTTTAGAGGAGTGCCAACATTTGCGGATGATAATGATGTGGCAACTGCCAAAGCAAATGGTGAAACAAGTGCAAAAGTAGCTATTAATAAGGTGTTGAATATTGCGGAAGGAATTACAACACCTGAAGCAACTTTTACATTTACTTTCACCCCAAAAACTGGTACATCATCAAATGGTGCACCTTATGAAACGATTTCTGATTCAAATGGAAAAATAGCTGCAAAGAATGTAGTTTATTCTAAAAGTGATCTTTTGCAACCAAATCAAACTAGTATTAAGAAAGATACTGGAAATATTTTCGAAAGCGTAACCTACACACACGCCGGAGAATATGTTTATACTGTAGCAGAAACTCAAAATGTTGGTTGGGCACAAATTCTGAAAAATAGCGTACCAATTGATTCTATGACATATGATAATCGTAGCTATGAAATGCACGTTATTGTAAAAAATAAGCAAAGCTCAGGTGTTTATATTTCATCTGTATATTTCAAACTAGTGTCTACAAGTTCTACTGCTAAAGTAAAACCATCTGAGAAGGGCGAACTTTATAAATATGATTTATTTGTAAATACTTACAGGAAAAATGCGGGTAAAATCACAAATCCAAATGAACCAACACCAAATAAACCAAAACCAGAAAATTTCAATCCAGGAGCAAAATCTTTAGTAATCAAAAAATTGGTAGAAGGTGATTCGGCTGATAAAACAAAAGACTTTACCTTTAAGTTAACTTTTACAAAAGCTTCAACAGATGATCAAGGTACATTTGTCGGACAAGTTGGTTCCACATCTTATACATTTGAGAATGGGAAAGAAAAAACAATTACCCTTCACCATGATCAATCTTTGGTATTTGACAATCTACCTGCAGGTACTCGCTATAAACTAGTTGAATCAGGATCTCAAGGTTATAAAGCAACAGCCTCATATAATGAAAATGGAGTTATAAGGAATCAAACGGGTACAGCTTCAGCTGATTTTACTCAAACTAGTATTTTAGTCGGTGAAAAGACAAATGATAATACCATTACAAATAGCTTGCCAAATGTTACCCCTACTGGTCTCTTGATTGACAACCTTCCTTTCATCTTGATGATTGGTCTTGGTTTGGCTGGATTTGTTGTTTTGTCTAAAAAACGCAGACAAGCTTAAGCAAGTGGTTTGACCGATGAAAATCAAGCGTGAGAAACCCAAAAGGAGTTTGTCTAGGCGTCTGGTACTTGCTGTAGATGCATTGATGAATCATATCTTGCTCCTCTTGACAGCCTTAGTCTTTCTCTTTGGTTTCTACGCCCTCTGGGATGCCAATCAGGTTTATTCTCAGGCTTCATCAAGTGAGTATGAGGCCTATAGACCTGTTAGTACCAGTGAGAAGGATGAGCTTGCTAGTTTTTCTGGCTTTCACAAGCTACAGCAAGTCAATCCAGAGGTTCTCGGTTGGATCAATGTCTATGGCACCAATATCGACTATCCCTTAGTTCAAGCCAAAGACAATGAAAAATACCTGAACAAGGATTCCAAGGGAGAATTTGCAGCTACAGGGGCTATTTTCCTTGAGGCTCGAAATGAATCCAAGTTCGAAGACTTTAATACCATCATCTACGGACACCATGTAGAAAATGGGGTTATGTTTGGAGATGTAGCAAAGTTTTCTGATAAGGAATTTTTTGACCAGCATCGCTACGGCAGTATTTACTATAATGGCGTTGAAAAAGGTCTTGAAATCTTTGAAATGCTCGAGGTGGACGCCTATGACTTTAACATCTACGATCCAGGTATTAATGGGGATGATCGGCGCCAAGAATATATCGATCACTTACTCTCGGTTGCCATTCACAAACGAGACATTACACTGGGGCCAAATGACCATATCATCCTTCTCAGTACCTGTTTCCTAGACGTAACAAATGGGAGACATATCGTAGTTGCCAAGATTACGGATACGGTTCCAAAGAACACCTTCCATACGAAAAAATCAAAACCATTTCCTTACAGCGTCTTTGATGATTCGTCGCTCGGACGATTTCTCTCATCGATTCCTTTGTGGATATGGTATATCATCTTATTTATCTTGCTCTTGCTATTGATCTTCTTGCTCATCATCCTCTACTTGATCTTGCGTCGTAGAAGAGAAGCAAAGGAAGAAGGGGCAGATACCATTACTGACTAAACTACCAATAAAAGAGAAAGGGACAGCCTCTCTTGCTCTTTTATTTTCAAGGCTAGAAAGGAGAAAGAAGGAAATATGAAAACAAGTACAAGTCGCGAAGCCATAAAGGCCATTCTATCCCTCTTTCTAGCTTTTTTCTGTCTTTTTACAGCTGATAGAGCTCTTGCGAGCGACTACGATCATTATAATCCCATTGAAAAGGATGCCAGCAGTACGGGCTTTGAAACCTTGCAACACCTCAACAAGGATGTTTGTGGTTGGATTAGCCTCGATGGGACCAAGGTAGACTATCCTCTCTTACAGAGTCAGGACAATGTCAAATACCTTGACCGCAATGCCTTTGGCGATTATACTGTGTCAGGTTCTATATTCCTAGACTATCGTTTTAACCCAAATTTTACGGACTTTAACACCATCATTTATGGTCACTCCATGGCTTCTGGTGCTATGTTTGGGGAGATTCAAAAATTTGCGGATCAAGATTTTTTTGAAAAGCATCGCTATGGCTCTATCTATTATAACGGCCGTGAACGAGGGCTTGAGATATTTGGAATTTTAGAAGTAGATGCCTATGACACGGAGATTTACCGAACTTTGAGTTCCAACGATGAGGAACACCAGGCCTACTATCAATATTTGCTAAGTAAAGCCAAGTACAAGCGAGATGTTTCCTTGACCTCAACGGACAAGATTGTTTTATTAAGCACCTGTTTCCTTAATATTACCAACGGACGGCATATCCTCTTAGCTAAAATAACGGATGCACCAGTAAAAGCAGCCCAGGATAAAAGTGGGGAAGCAGTAGGGACGCGGTATTTCGATCAAGGCCTACCAACGCATTGGATTTATATCCTTGCCTTTCTTCTCCTGATTATCGTTATTTTACTCCTTGTCGTTATCATCCTAATCATAAGGCGAGATAGAAAGACAAAAGAACAAAAGAAATAGTAGACGTCGGAAGCGTTTACTATTTTTTTCTTTCATGATAGAATAGATAGTGAAAATAATATCATAAGGATGATAACATGAAAAAAGCTATATTAATGATGACCTTTGGATCTCCAGAGGAGATTAGTTTTGAAGGAGTAGCAGAATTTTTTACAAATATTCGTCGTGGTGTTAGACCCCAAGACCACGAGATTCAGACTCTCTATGACAACTATGTCCTTATCGGTGGGACGCCCTTGCAGCGGATTACACGTGAGGAGGTTGATTTAGTCAAGGAACGTTTAGGCGAGGAGTACGGTATCTACTTTGCCAATAAGTTTTCTCGGCCCTTTATCCCTGATGTGATCAAGCAGATGGAGTCTGATGGTATTGAAGAATGTATTTGTTTGATTTTGGAACCTCATTATTCTTTTTACTCAGTCATGGGGTATGAAAAGTTTCTGGAAAGCCAACAGATCCGATTTTTAGTAATTAAGGACTGGTATCAACAACAGGCTTTGCTGGACTTCTGGACTGATGAGATTAGCAAAATTTTACGAAACCATGTGGGAGAAGAATCTTTCAAGGTAATCTTTTCAGCACACAGTGTTCCCATTTTTGCCTTAGACTATGGAGATCCATATATCGATCAAATTTTCGATAATAGCAAGCTAATCGCTGAACAACTCGGCCTAACAGCCGACCAGTATACCAATACTTGGCAGAGCGAAAGTGATATTGGAATCCCTTGGATCAAGCCAGACGTTTTAGAATATTTACGAGAACAAAAGCAACATCCCGAGCATTATATTTTTGTCCCGATTAGTTTTATCAGTGAGCACATCGAAGTCTTGTTCGATAATGATGTGGAATGTTATGAGTTGTGTCAAAAATTAGATGTCACCTACCATCGTCCACCTATGCCCAATACGGATAGCCGTTTAATTGACGCTTTAGTTGCTACTGTAAGAGCCAATGAAGACAAAGAATTTAAAGCTTTTCTCCCAGAAGAAGAAACTTTTGATGAGTTAGCACCTTCGGCAACTACCAAGGACATCATGGAGGAGACAGACGACCTTCAGATGCCAGAATTTGTCAAAAAACTCATTGAGAAAAAAGGTCGTGAAAATGTGAAGATGCCTTACTTGATTAAGAAAATGCTCGAAAAGGCTGGGAAGTTACCAAAAGAGTAAAGAAAAAGGATTTAGCTTTAAGCTAGATCCTTTATCTGTTTTATTTTTTCTCAAGAAGAGCTTTGATTTCTTGAAGAACTTCAAGTTCAGTTGGAGCAGCAGGTGCTTCCTCAACCACTTCCTCTTTCTTACGAAGGTTTTGAGCTTTTTCAATACCTTTGATAACGAAGAAGAGAACTGTACCCACAACAAGGAAGTTGATAACAGCGCTCAAGAATTTACCATATGTAACACCATTCCATGCAAGCTCAGCGATGTTTTGTACTTGCGCAGCTTCCAAGGCTGGGTTCAATAGGAGTGGAGTGATGATATCATTAACAAATGAAGTAACGATAGCACCAAAAGCAGAGGCAATGATCACACCGACAGCAAGGTCAACGACATTACCACGAAGCAAGAATTCTTTAAGATCCTTTAACATTTTCATAAATTCCTTTCCTAATTTTCTAATTTATTATATCCTAAATTGTGACAAAAAGCAACTTGAACGCTTAAAGCGGTCAGTTGTCCCTTTTAAAAATATAGATTTTACTGAAAATATAGTTTAAAATGATGATCAAAATTTGTGCTAGGATAGTTTCAATCATATTAACCCTATCTATATTATATTCAACAAACTGGCCAATAACATCAGGAAAGGTTGTAACAAAGATATAAGTTAAAAGAAGGTCCAGTCCAAGAGTAGAGAGACGAGCTAAGAAAAACTTAGCCAGGCGAGTCGGCCAATTCCTTCTCACTTGTTTAAAGACGATTGTATCATTTGTGAGAAAGGCGAAGAGAATCCCAATAATATTTGCGAGGGCAGTTGCGAGGAATTCCTGGTGGCTGATATGGTAAATAACCAAACGTGATGAAATAGAAACCAGAGTAGTAGCACCACCAAAAAATAGGTAGGAGAGAATCTCGTTATCAAAGAAAGCTTTTATTAGTCTTTTCATGATTTTAGTATAGCATAAAGCGGGCTAATGTGCTATACTAGTAAGGTTGATAACCTCAACCCTTGGTGCTTAGCTTCTTTCACCAAGCATATTTTACGCGGGAAACCGCCAAAGGAGAAAACATGAAAAAATTAACTGTTCGTGACATGGCAGATATTGCCATTGTTGCTGCTATTTATGTAGTTTTGACTATTACGCCACCAATCAATGTTCTTAGTTTTGGGGCGTATCAGTTCCGTATTTCAGAAATGTTGAATTTCTTGGCCTTTTACAACCCTAAATATATCATCGGTGTGACAATTGGATGTATGATTGCTAATTTATTTAGTAGTTTTGGCCTAATAGATGTCTTTGTCGGTGGAGGTTCTACCCTAGTTTTCCTTAGTCTAGGGGTATTGCTCTTTGCAAAATACAGCAAAGATTACCTCTTTAACGGATTGATTCGAAAAGATCATTTCTTCTTTTCAATCCTCTTCTCCATTTCAATGATTACCATTGCAGCTGAACTCCATATCTTGACAGAAGCTCCCTTCTTCTTCACATGGTTCTCTACTGGAATTGGTGAGTTTGCATCACTTATAGTGGGAGCGATTTTGATTGGTAAATTGGGACAGCGAATCGATCTAACAAAATAAGAAGTTTATAAGCTAGATTCTTGCTAAATCTAGCTTTTTTCATTCCATAAAATTAAAAGAGAGCGCTTGACAAGAACATAGAACTATAGTATACTTTTTAGGTAAGCTGATTTAGCTCAGTTGGCAGAGCGCATCCATGGTAAGGATGAGGTCGCCGGTTCAATCCCGGCAATTAGCATGATAGAAACAAAATGACCTTGGGAGACCAAGGCTTTTCTTATACCTCTATGAAAATGAAGCCCAAGAGTTTTGGATGTTGACAAAAGTGACTCTATCTAGTAGAATAGTAGATGCGATGAGTCGATAGGCAGTCTTCGGACTGCTATTGAGCATAAGGAGGTCATAACGCAGGAGCGGACCTTGATGAGTTGTGTGAACCTGCTCATCACATGAAGATGCCTCTTAGTCCCTGGTCAATGACTAGGGATTTTTAATTTTCAGAAAATATAACCCAAAAATGCTTTTCAATTTCTGGAAAAAGTAGTATAATACATCTATTATAGAAATTTTTAGAAAATTCCGAAAGAGGTTATTTATGGGATATACAGTTGCTGTAGTCGGCGCGACAGGTGCTGTCGGAGCTCAGATGATAAAAATGTTGGAAGAATCAACACTTCCAATCGATAAAATTCGTTACCTTGCTTCTGCACGTTCAGCAGGCAAAACTTTGAAATTTAAAGACCAAGATATTACGATTGAAGAAACAACTGAGACAGCCTTTGAGGGTGTTGATATTGCACTCTTCTCAGCAGGTGGTTCGACATCAGCTAAGTATGCACCATACGCAGTTCAAGCTGGGGCAGTAGTAGTAGATAACACATCTTATTTCCGTCAAAATCCAGATGTTCCTTTGGTTGTTCCAGAGGTCAATGCTCATGCACTTGATGCCCACAACGGAATCATTGCCTGCCCTAACTGTTCAACAATCCAAATGATGGTGGCTCTTGAGCCTGTTCGTCAAACATGGGGCTTGGATCGTATCATCGTTTCAACTTACCAAGCAGTCTCTGGTGCAGGTATGGGAGCGATTCTTGAAACACAACGTGAACTTCGTGAAGTCTTGAATGATGGTGTGAATCCACGTGATTTGCATGCGGAAATCTTGCCTTCAGGTGGTGACAAGAAACACTATCCTATCGCCTTTAACGCTCTTCCGCAAATCGATGTCTTCACAGACAATGATTACACTTACGAAGAGATGAAGATGACCAAGGAAACGAAGAAAATCATGGAAGATGACAGCATCGCAGTGTCTGCAACATGTGTTCGTATTCCAGTCTTATCAGCTCACTCTGAGTCAGTTTATATCGAAACAAAAGAAGTGGCCCCAATCGAAGAAGTGAAAGCAGCTATCGCAGCCTTCCCAGGTGCAGTTCTTGAAGATGATGTAGCTCATCAAATCTATCCACAAGCCATCAATGCAGTTGGTTCACGTGATACCTTTGTTGGTCGTATCCGTAAAGACTTGGATGCAGAAAAAGGAATCCACATGTGGGTTGTTTCAGATAACCTTCTCAAAGGTGCTGCCTGGAACTCAGTTCAGATTGCAGAAACGCTTCATGAACGTGGATTGGTTCGTCCAACAGCTGAGTTGAAATTTGAATTAAAATAGTCATATCGTTTAGGAGTTCAGATGAACTCCTTCTTTGAAATAGAGAGGTGTTTCTCATGTCTTATCAAGATTTAAAAGAGTGTAAAATCATCACGGCCTTTATTACCCCTTTCCATGAGGATGGCTCCATCAACTTTGATGCCATTCCAGCCTTGATTGAGCATTTATTGGCCCATCACACAGACGGCATTCTTCTAGCTGGAACGACTGCTGAGAGTCCGACCTTGACCCACGATGAGGAGTTGGAACTCTTTGCGGCTGTACAAAAGATTGTTAATGGACGTGTTCCTTTGATTGCGGGTGTAGGTACCAATGATACACGTGACTCGATCGAGTTTGTCAAAGAAGTAGCAGACTTTGGTGGCTTCGCTGCTGGACTTGCGATCGTACCATACTACAACAAACCTTCTCAAGAAGGCATGTATCAGCACTTTAAAGCTATTGCAGATGCATCAGATTTACCTATTATCATTTATAACATTCCAGGGCGTGTAGTTGTTGAATTAACTCCAGAAACCATGCTTCGCTTGGCTGACCACCCAAATATCATCGGTGTTAAAGAATGTACCAGCTTGGCTAATATGGCTTACTTGATTGAGCACAAGCCAGAAGAGTTCTTGATTTATACAGGTGAAGATGGAGATGCCTTCCATGCCATGAACCTTGGTGCGGATGGGGTTATTTCTGTTGCCTCCCATACAAATGGAGATGAGATGCACGAGATGTTTACTGCCATTGCAGAAAGCGATATGAAGAAAGCTGCAGCTATTCAGCGTAAATTCATTCCTAAAGTCAATGCCCTCTTCTCTTATCCAAGTCCTGCTCCAGTTAAGGCGGTCCTTAACTATATGGGATTCGAAGCTGGACCAACTCGATTACCTCTAGTTCCAGCACCAGAAGAAGATGCTAAACGCATTATCAAAGTTGTCGTAGATGGCGACTACGAAGCAACTAAGGCAACTGTAACAGGTGTCCTTAGACCAGATTACTAATAAAGACAATAAAATCCATGACCGCAAGAAGGATCATGGATTTTTCTTATTTTCCTAAACAGAATTGGCTAAAGAGTTGGGTGATGAGTTCATCAGGTGCGGCATCTCCAGTGATTTCTCCGAGAATTTCCCAAGTACGGGTCAAGTCAACTTGAAGCAAATCAACTGGCATCCCCAGTTCCAGCCCTTCATTAACAGCTTGTAAGCTTTCAACGGCCTTTTCAATCAAGGAAATATGACGGGCATTAGATAGGTAAGTAGCATCTTGCTCGACCAAACCAGCATTTTCAAAGAAGAGATTGTTGATGCGCTCTTCAATCTTATCGATGTTTTGGTTTTTAAGAACTGAAATACGGATGACATCTTCAGGTAGTTCCGAAGTTTCAATCGCTTCAGGCAGATCAGTTTTGTTAAGCAGAATAATGCGGTTGGTATCTTGGCTGATTTCTAATAGTTGGCGATCTTGGGAGGTCAGTGGCTCACTGGCATTTAATACTAGTAGTACCAAGTCAGCTTCCTTGAGGGCTTTTCTCGAACGCTCAACACCGATCTGCTCCACGATATCATCTGTTTCTCGAATACCAGCTGTATCAATCAATTTGAGAGGAACACCATTGATGTTGACGTATTCTTCGATAACATCTCGTGTCGTACCAGCGATGTCTGTAACGATGGCCTTGTCCTCACGCAAGAGGTTGTTGAGGAGGCTCGATTTCCCAACGTTGGGACGTCCGATGATAGCAGTTGAAATTCCCTCACGAAGGATTTTACCACGACGAGCTGTTCTAAGGAGATTGGTTAGCAATTGCTCAAACTCCATAGTTTTCTCACGGACGACTGCAGTAGTAGCTTCCTCAACATCGTCATACTCAGGATAGTCGATATTGACCTCAACTTGGGCAAGTGTATTGAGGATTTCTTGGCGAGTATTATTAATGAGGTCAGAAAGAGAACCGTCCAATTGTTTGACTGCAATATTCATGGCCTTGTCTGTCTTGGCGCGGATGATGTCCATCACCGCTTCAGCCTGTGTCAAATCTACACGACCGTTTAGAAAGGCGCGCTTGGTAAATTCACCAGGTTCAGCCAATCGAGCTCCTTCACGGATAGCTAACTGGAGAATCTCATTGGTTACCGCAATCCCACCGTGAGTGTTAATCTCGATAATATCCTCACGAGTGAAGGTCTTTGGAGACTTCATAGCTCCAACCATAACCTCGTCCATGACCTTACCAGTTTGAGGGTCAGCGATATGTCCGTAGTTGAGAGTATGGCTTGCAACCTTGCTCAAGTCTTTTCCTTTAAAAATCTTTTGGGCAATAGCAAAACTATCTGTTCCGCTCAGGCGGACAATACCAATGGCTCCTTCACCTAGTGGAGTAGAGATAGCAGCGATGGTATCAAATTCACGTGTAATCATACTAATTCCTTTTGTATTTCTTTTCTTTGGATATGTATCCAAGCATCTCTTCAAATTGTAACAAAATTAGACTATTTCTTCAATGGATGCTACTTGGAGATTGAAAAAGCCTAAGCAATTCTGCTTAAGCTGGTTTATTTGGTGCGCATTTCTCCTTGAGGAAAGTAGGTTCCTTCTGGCATGTCGTTGATGATGACATGAACGGCTGATTGAGGGGCTCCAGTGTTACGGACAACAGCTTCCGTTACTTCCTTAGCAAGAGCTTTCTTTTGCTCGAGCGTGCGACCTTCAAATAAATCGATGCGTACAAATGGCATAATAGCTTCCTCCGCTAGTTTTTGATTTCTTCTATTTTACCACATTTTGCCGTTTAAAGCTTCAGAAAATTATGATATACTAGAATGTAGCAAAAATTTAGAAATGGACGTGAAATAGAAGCATGGCACAGTTGTATTATCGTTATGGGACCATGAACTCTGGTAAGACGATTGAGATTCTCAAGGTGGCCTATAACTACGAGGAGCAAGGAAAGGGAGTTGTGATTATGACTTCGGCTCTGGATACGCGTGACGGTGTTGGCTATGTGTCGAGTCGAATCGGCATGAAACGCCCAGCCATTGCGATTGAGGAAACGACAGATATCTTTGGCTATATCCGAGACTTACCTGAAAAACCTTACTGTGTGTTGGTCGATGAGGCCCAGTTTCTCAAGCGTCACCATGTTTACGACCTAGCTCGTGTTGTGGACGAGCTAGACATACCTGTCATGGCTTTTGGTTTGAAGAATGACTTTCGCAATGAATTGTTCGAAGGTTCCAAATACCTCTTGCTCTTAGCAGACAAGATTGACGAAATCAAGACCATTTGTCAGTACTGTAAGAAAAAGGCGACTATGGTGTTGCGTACGCACGATGGTGTGCCAGTCTATGATGGTGAACAAATTCAAATCGGTGGCAATGAAACCTATATCTCAGTCTGCCGTAAACATTATTTTGCCCCTGAAATCAATAAGGAGAATGAGGAAAAATGAACATCTATGATCAACTACAAGCTGTAGAAGACCGATATGAAGAATTAGGAGAATTGCTCAGTGACCCTGATGTGGTATCTGATACCAAACGTTTCATGGAATTGTCCAAAGAAGAAGCTTCCACTCGTGACACAGTAACAGCCTACCGTGAGTACAAACAAGTCCTTCAAAACATCGTCGATGCTGAAGAAATGATTAAGGAATCAGGTGGAGATGCGGACTTGGAGGAAATGGCCAAGCAAGAACTCAAAGATGCCAAGGCTGAAAAAGAAGAATACGAAGAAAAACTCAAAATCTTGCTCCTTCCAAAGGATCCAAACGATGATAAGAACATCATCCTTGAAATCCGTGGAGCTGCTGGTGGAGACGAAGCAGCGCTCTTCGCTGGAGATTTGCTAACTATGTACCAAAAGTATGCGGAAGCCCAAGGCTGGCGCTTTGAAGTCATGGAAGCTTCTATGAACGGTGTGGGTGGTTTCAAGGAGGTGGTTGCCATGGTTTCGGGTCAATCTGTATACTCTAAACTCAAGTACGAATCAGGTGCCCACCGTGTTCAACGTGTCCCTGTGACAGAAAGCCAAGGCCGTGTTCATACCTCAACTGCCACAGTCCTTGTCATGCCTGAAGTGGAAGAAGTAGAATACGATATTGATCCAAAAGACCTTCGTGTTGACATTTACCACGCATCTGGTGCTGGTGGACAGAACGTCAATAAGGTTGCAACTGCCGTGCGTATCGTTCACTTGCCAACCAATATCAAGGTTGAAATGCAGGAAGAACGTACCCAGCAGAAGAACCGTGAGAAAGCCATGAAAATCATCCGTGCGCGTGTTGCTGACCATTTTGCTCAGATTGCTCAAGATGAACAAGACGCTGAGCGTAAGTCTACTATCGGTACTGGGGATCGTTCAGAGCGCATCCGTACTTACAATTTCCCACAAAACCGTGTCACAGACCACCGTATCGGCTTGACCCTCCAAAAACTAGATACCATTTTGTCTGGTAAATTGGATGAAGTTGTGGATGCCTTGGTTCTTTATGACCAAACACAAAAATTAGAAGAATTAAACAAATAATGAAATTAGCTCAATTATTTTCAGATTTTGAAGTAGAGTTGATAAGACAAGGAGAGGAAGCTGAAAGCCTCTCTTTTGTCTATCGTAGCCTGAAAAATCTCTCTTTTACGGACTTTGTTTTTACCCTTCAACAGGAAGTAACGGAAGAGGAAGAAGTTTTTGTTAAAGGAATTTTCCAGCAGTTAGCAACTCACAAACCAGCTCAGTATATCATCGGACAGGCAGATTTCTTTGGAATGCAGTTAAAAGTGGATGAGCGAGTTTTGATTCCTCGTCCAGAAACAGAAGAGTTGGTGGAACTTATCCTCACAGAAAATCCTGAGGAAAGTCTTAATATTCTAGATATCGGGACTGGAAGTGGTGCCATAGCTCTTGCATTAGCAAAAAACAGACCAGATTGGTCAGTAACAGCAGCAGATATTTCCCAAGCCGCCTTAGAGCTTGCATCAGAGAATGCTAAAAATCAAAATCTTAATATATTTTTTAAAAAATCTGATTGTTTTGCAGAAATTTCTGAAAAATATGATATAATTGTATCCAATCCACCCTATATCTCTCGTGAAGATGAGTCAGAGGTTGGTTTGAATGTTTTGCATTCAGAACCTCATCTAGCTCTCTTTGCAGATGAGGATGGCCTAGCTATTTACCGCAGAATTGCGGAAGATGCAAAAGACTATCTCACAGATGGTGGTAAGATTTACCTTGAAATTGGATACAAGCAAGGTCAAAGTGTTCCTGCGCTTTTTAGGAAACATCTTCCTGAAAAACGGGTACGAACACTCAAGGACCAATTTGGTCAAGATAGGATGGTTGTGGTTGATGATGGACAGGATTAGACAAGAGTTGGAAAAGGGCGGAGCTGTTGTTTTGCCTACAGAGACAGTTTATGGTCTCTTTGCTAAGGCCTTAGACGAAAAAGCTGTCGACCATGTTTACCAACTCAAACGTCGTCCTAGAGATAAGGCACTCAATCTTAATGTCGCTTCTCTAGAGGACATCTTGCACTTTTCAAAGAATCAGCCAACTTATCTAGAAAAAATTGTAGAGGCCTTTTTACCGGGTCCCTTGACCATTATCCTCGAAGCCAATGACCGAGTTCCCTATTGGGTCAATTCTGGTCTTTCAACGGTGGGATTTCGGATGCCGAGTTATCCCATTACACTGGATTTGATTCGAGAGACAGGACCCTTGATTGGGCCGTCTGCCAATATCTCGGGTCAGGCGAGTGGAGTGACCTTTGCTCAAATTCTAGAGGATTTTGACCAAGAGGTTTTGGGTCTGGAGGACGACGCTTTTCTAACTGGACAGGATTCGACTATTTTGGATTTGTCTGGAGACAAGGTGAAAATCTTGCGCCAGGGGGCGATTAAGCGAGAAGATATTCTTGCTCGGTTGCCAGAGATTTCTTTTGAGGAGGAATGAGATGCTAAGAGATTTGCAAGAAACAGATGTGAATGCTATATGTGAGATTAACCAAGAGGCTTTGGGTTATTCTTTTAGTCCAGAGGACACAGCTAGTCAACTAGCTAGACTGTCTCAGGATTCTCATCATTTCCTACTTGGCTATGAGGATGAGGTCAGCCATGTCCTACTTGGATATGTCCATGCTGAAGTTTATGAATCCCTCTATTCCAAAGCAGGATTTAATATTTTAGGCTTAGCAGTTTCGCCTCAAGCACAAGGACGAGGTATCGGTAAAAGCTTACTGCAAGGGTTGGATCAAGAAGCAAAAAGACGGGGTTATGGGTTTATCCGCTTAAACTCTGCTGATCATCGTCTGGGAGCTCATGCATTTTATGAAAAAGTTGGTTATACTTGTGATAAAGTGCAGAAACGGTTTATTCGCATCTTTTAGTATAATTTCTTAAACTAAAGGACCAGTCACACTATAAAGGAGAAGACCTATGATTTTTGATAAAGACGATTTTAAAGCATACGATGCTGATCTATGGAATGCTATTGCCAAAGAAGAAGAACGCCAACAAAACAATATCGAGTTGATTGCTTCGGAAAACGTGGTTTCCAAGGCTGTTATGGCAGCTCAAGGGTCTATCTTGACAAACAAATATGCCGAGGGTTACCCAGGACGTCGTTATTATGGTGGAACCGATGTAGTAGACGTGGTAGAAACTCTAGCTATTGAACGTGCAAAAGAAATTTTCGGTGCTAAATTCGCCAATGTCCAACCTCACTCAGGAAGCCAAGCCAACTGTGCAGCATATATGGCTTTGATTGAGCCTGGTGACACTGTAATGGGAATGGATTTGGCAGCAGGTGGACACTTGACCCATGGAGCTCCAGTTAGCTTCTCTGGACAAACTTACAACTTCGTTTCTTATAGTGTGGATCCTGAAACGGAACTTTTGGACTTTGATGCTATCTTGAAACAAGCCCAAGAAGTAAAACCTAAACTAATCGTAGCAGGTGCTTCAGCCTACTCTCAAATTATTGACTTCTCAAAATTCCGTGAAATCGCAGATGCTGTTGGGGCTAAGCTTATGGTCGATATGGCCCATATCGCTGGTTTGGTGGCAGCTGGACTTCATCCAAGCCCAGTACCATACGCTCATATCACTACAACAACGACCCACAAAACTCTTCGTGGACCACGTGGTGGCTTGATTTTGACAAATGATGAGGACCTAGCTAAGAAAATCAACTCAGCTATTTTCCCTGGTATTCAGGGTGGTCCTTTGGAGCATGTTGTGGCGGCTAAGGCGGTTTCCTTCAAAGAAGTTTTGGACCCAGCCTTCAAGGAATATGCTGCCAATGTTATCAAAAACAGCAAGGCTATGGTTGAAGTCTTCTTGCAAGACCCTGATTTCCGTATCATCTCAGGTGGTACTGAAAATCACCTCTTCCTAGTGGATGTGACTAAGGTTGTAGAAAACGGAAAAGTTGCTCAAAACTTGCTGGATGAGGTTAATATTACCCTAAATAAAAATTCAATCCCTTACGAAACTTTGTCACCATTCAAGACAAGTGGAATTCGTATCGGAGCAGCAGCCATCACTGCACGTGGATTTGGTGAAGAAGAAAGCCGTAAAGTGGCTGAACTCATCATTAAAACTCTTAAAAATGCAGAAAATAAGGCTGTCTTAGAAGAAGTGAGAAGTGAAGTCAAAGCGTTGACAGATGCCTTCCCGCTATACGAGGACTAATACTTTTATGGACATTTATATTAAGAAAGCCATTATCCATCAGTTCAGCCCAGATGATACCGAGCTGTTTCTAGCGGATAAATTTCTCAATATCACTCCAAAAATCGAAGAATACCTGCGCAAAAAAATCGAACGTGTGTATTCAGATGAAGCTAAGACTGGGATTTTCGAAGAAGAAAATCCCTTCTTCAATCATATCACGGATGATTTGTTGGAGACATCAGTAACACTGGCTAATCTCTGGAAAGAGGAGTTTAGCATTTCTGAAAATCTCAAGACCAATGACTTGATTTTTGTTCAGTTTTCTAAAGAAGGCGTTGAGCATTTCGCTTTCTTGCGAATTGCCCTGCGGGAAACCTTGATTCACCTTGGAGGAGAAGTTGATAACCCAATCAAGCTAACTCAGAATAACCTTCCTGGATTTGGAACAGGGGCTGATGAGGCCTTGGTGGTTAATCTTCAAAGTCGCAAGTACCATCTCATCGAAAAACGCATCAAGTATAATGGGACTTTCTTAAATTATTTTTCAGAAAATCTCCTAGCTGTTGCTCCTAAGATTTCACCAAAGAAATCCATCAAGGAACTGGAAAAAACGGCCCAGAGAATTGCAGAGTCCTTTAACACGGATGATTTTCAATTTCAATCCAAGGTCAAATCAGCGATTTTCAACAATCTTGAAGAAAACAATGAGTTGTCTCCTGAGAAATTGGCTAACGACCTTTTTGATAATAATCTGACAGCTCGCTTGAGCTTTATCGACCAAGTCAAGGAAGCCGTACCAGAACCAGTCCAGTTCGATGAAATTGATGCTAGTCGCCAGCTCAAGAAATTTGAAAACCAAAAACTCTCCTTGTCAAATGGAATCGAGCTCATCGTTCCCAATAACGTCTATCAAGACGCAGAATCGGTCGAGTTTATCCAAAATGACAATGGAACCTATTCTATCTTAATCAAAAATATCGAGGATATTCAAAGTAAATAATGTTTAAATTTATAAGAAGAGTGCTTGTGCTAGCAGTCTTCCTTTTCGCAGGATACAAAGCTTATCATATCCATCAGGATGTTAAACAAGTCATGACCTACCAACCCATGGTTCGAGAAATCTTGAGTGAAAGAGATACCCCAGCCAATGAAGAGTTGGTGCTCGCCATGATTTATACCGAAACGAAGGGAAAAGAGCGGGATGTCATGCAGTCTAGTGAGTCTGCTAGTGGCGCTACCAATACCATCAAAGACGATGCCTCTAGTATTCGTCAAGGGGTACAGACTCTAACAGATAACCTCTATTTGGCACAGAGCAAAGGAGTAGATGTCTGGACCGCCGTTCAAGCCTATAATTTTGGACCTGCCTATATCGACTTTATCGCTCAAAATGGCAAGGAAAATACTCTGGCATTAGCCAAGCGTTACTCCCGAGAAACGGTCGCTCCAATCCTTGGAAATACTACTGGGAAGACCTACACCTATATCAACCCTATTTCTATCTTTCACGGAGCCGAACTCTATGAAAATGGTGGAAATTATTACTACTCGAGACAGGTTCGCTTCAATCTCTATATCATGAAATTCTTTAATTTCTTCTAAGCATCTGGTTTGACCAGGTGTTTTTCACTATAAGTTTTCTTTAAGATTGTTTTATTACCCTAGAAAGGTAAAGGAGGGAATATCCCATGAGAAAGAAATTCTTTCTAACAAGTGCTGCAATTTTGTGGGCCGCAACAGCTATGACGAGTGTCCACGCAGCAACCGATGTTCAAAAAGTAATTGATGAAACCTATGTACAACCCGAATATGTCCTAGGTTCTTCTCTATCTGAAGACCAGAAAAATCAAACTCTTAGCAAACTTGGCTATGACGCATCAAAAGACACCAAAGATATCAAAACTATGACACCTGATATCTATTCGAAAATTATGAATGTGGCTAATGATGCTAGTCTACAACTCTATTCATCAGCTAAGATTCAAAAGCTAGGTGATAAGTCGCCTCTAGAGGTCAAGATTGAAACGCCTGAAAATATCACCAAGGTGACTCAGGATATGTACCGTAACGCAGCGGTGACGCTGGGAGTGGAGCATGCAAAAATCACAGTTGCAGCACCTATTCCAGTTACAGGAGAGAGCGCTCTTGCAGGGATTTACTACTCGTTAGAAGCCAATGGTGCCAAAGTACCGCAAGCCAATAAAGACTTGGCTCAAGAGGAGCTAAAAGCCTTATCAGATATTAATGCTGAAAACAAGGACAAGTCAGGCTACGATGCCAATAAACTCAATGTCGCTTTGGCAGATATCAAGGCAGGAATCGCAAAAGCAAAAGAAGCCAAAGGCAATCTGACAGAAGAAGATGTCCGCAAAATCGTTGAAGACACGCTAAAAAACTACAAACTCGATCAGGTTATAACAGGAAACCAGGTCAATATCATCATCAATTTTGCCCTTAACCTCTCAAAGAGTGACATTTTGAACAATGCTGATTTCACTAAAACCCTAAACGACCTCAAGGAAAGCATTGTATCCCAAGCTGGAGATAGCTTCAAAAATATCAACCTCAACTTTGATGCCAATAAAGCGCTAGAAGACGGGGGCAACTTCTTTAGCTCCCTTTGGCAAGCCATTGTCAACTTCTTCAAGAGTTTTGGTGCTTAGGTCATTTCATGATATAATAGATGGTAACAGAAATGTTGCCGTCTTTTTTTATCGGCCGATAGAAAGTGAAAAATATGTTAAAGAAAAATGATATTGTAGAAGTTGAGATTGTTGATTTGACCCATGAAGGTGCTGGGGTTGCTAAGGTAGATGGTTTGGTTTTCTTTGTAGAAAATGCTCTACCAACTGAGAAAATCCTCATGCGAGTCCTTAAAGTCAATAAAAAGATTGGCTATGGGAAGGTTGAAGAATACCTTACACATTCTCCGCATCGTAACCAAGACCTTGATCTAGCTTATCTACGCTCAGGTATCGCTGATTTGGGGCATCTTGCCTATCCAGAGCAGCTTAAGTTCAAAACCAAGCAAGTCAAAGACAGTCTCTACAAGATAGCTGGCATTACCGATGTAGAAGTTGCTGAAACGCTTGGTATGGGAAATCCTGTCAAATACCGAAATAAGGCTCAGGTGCCCGTTCGTCGAGTGAATGGTATCTTGGAAACTGGCTTTTTCCGTAAAAATTCGCATGACCTCATGCCCCTTGAAGATTTCTTTATCCAGGATCCTGTCATTGACCAAGTCATAGTAGTTCTACGCGATTTGCTTCGTCGTTTTGATTTAAAACCTTATGACGAAAAGGAGCAGTCTGGCTTGATTCGAAATCTTGTGGTGCGTCGTGGTCACTATTCAGGACAAATCATGGTTATCTTAGTGACTACACGTCCTAAAGTTTTCCGAGTGGAGCAGTTGATTGAACAAGTTATCAAGCAGTTCCCAGAGATTGTGTCTGTCATGCAAAATATCAACGATCAGAGCACCAATGCGATTTTTGGCAAGAAGTGGAAGACTCTTTATGGTCAAGACTATATTACGGACCAGATGTTGGGAAATGACTTCCAAATCGCTGGCCCAGCCTTTTACCAGGTCAATACTGAAATGGCAGAGAAGCTTTATCAGACAGCTATTGATTTTGCAGGATTAAAAGTAGATGATGTGGTGATCGATGCTTATTCTGGTATTGGAACGATTGGCCTTTCTGTTGCGAAACATGTTAAGGAAGTCTATGGAGTTGAGGTCATCCCAGAAGCAGTTGAGAATAGTCAGAAGAATGCTACATTAAACAATATTACAAATGCACACTATGTCTGCGACACAGCTGAGAATGCCATGAAGAATTGGCTCAAGGAAGGTATCCAACCAACCGTTATCTTGGTTGATCCTCCACGTAAGGGATTGACTGAGAGCTTTATCAAAGCAAGCGCTCAAACAGGAGCAGACCGCATTGCTTATATCTCTTGTAATGTCGCAACCATGGCGCGTGATATCAAACTCTACCAAGAATTGGGTTATGAATTGAAGAAAGTCCAGCCGGTGGATCTGTTTCCACAGACGCATCACGTGGAGTGTGTGAGTTTGTTAGTGAAACGTAGTTAAACCTCAAAAGGTTCACCCAAACCTTTTGAGTCCCACAAACGCATCATGTTGAGGCGGTATCACTGCTTGTACGAGCTGAAGCATCAGCGAAGTAGGAGTAGATGCTCCGCCCATGGGATAGGACTCGTAGAATGAGGAGGGAAACCGACGAAATGATACGGTAAGTCCGAACCGCTGAGTGCATGGCTCTGCTCTTCCGATCTGAGACAGTCGAAAAGTAGAAGGGGATGGTATTGGTATCAATCAATGAGTAACAAAGTAACAGCGTGATTCGAAACATTTGCTTGTAATTTCCGGAGGAACATCAATATGGATGGAATAACAAAAGATTCTATAAAAACGGCTAAACTAATAAAACAATTATGGCCCCAATTGACCGATAAAGAAGCTTTTGATGAAGTAAAAAAATATACGAATGGCAAAAATACTGCAATCTTTACTGAAGTTGAAGGTAACACAATTGTAGGTCTAGCATTATGTTCCCTCAGATTTGATTATGTTGAAGGTTGTAAATATAGTCCTGTTGGATTCTTAGAAGGGATTATTGTCGATGAGGAATATCGTTTAAAGGATATTGCTAAAAATCTCTGTACAAAATGTGAGGAATGGGCGAAAAATAAAGGATGTAAGGAATTTGCAAGTGACTGTACTTTAACGAATACGGATTCTATAAGATTTCATCTCAATATTGGATTTCAGGAGGCAAGTAGAATTATTCATTTTAAGAAAAAATTATAATTTAGAAACGTGAATAAACTTGTTAAACTTTATG
Organism: Streptococcus sp. VT 162; assembly: GCA_000688775.2. Taxonomy (NCBI): domain Bacteria; kingdom Bacillati; phylum Bacillota; class Bacilli; order Lactobacillales; family Streptococcaceae; genus Streptococcus; species Streptococcus sp. VT 162. The sequence continues at coordinate 995,818 of CP007628.2, read as the reverse complement.
TATCTTTAGAAAGTGTGTTAACTTGAAAGAACAAATTTTTTTGATGGGTGGGAATCCCCCAATAACGAAATATAGCATTGTTGATAAAATTGTATTATCAAGCAAGTTTGAAAGAATTGTTATTTTTACAGTTTATCGAGAAAATTGGCAACCCTATATGAAAAAGTACACGGAAGTTTTCCAAAGTCAATTTCCTAATCTAAACACTGATTACTTACTTTTGGACACTGAGCAGATTGATTTTGATAGCTATTTAGATGCTGATCTAATCATCATTGGTGGAGGAAATACGGAAAAATATATAGCTACTTATGTCAATCAGGAGTTCAAAAATTATATTGATTATATGCTTAATAAAGGGGCAAAAGTTATAGGATTTTCTGCAGGAGCCCTATTATTAGGAGAAAAAGTCTATGTCTCACCTAATGATAATTCAGATCATCAGATAAAGATAAAAAATGGATTAGGACTCTTTAGTCAGTTTTTAATTAGTGTCCATTATGATTCCTGGAATGATAAAGCTAATAAGGATAGAGCAGAAGAACTCGTCAGTGTTCCCATAATTCCACTAAATGATCATTCCTGTCTTGTATTGGATAGACTTGGAAACATTATTGAGAAAATTGACTAGTTTTAATCATGCGAATCTGAATTTACGAAACTAAGGTATTGACGAAATGAATAATGAAAAGCCTTGATTGTAAGGCTTTTTTGTGTTTTTATGATAGAATATAGGTAGTTATAATCGAGAGCAACTAAGAAGCAGTAAAAATATTATTCATAAAATAATCAAGATAAGGGCGATAAAATGACAGAAATTGACAAAAAGAATTTAAAAAATTATCTTTATTGTACATTTGGAATTACTTATATATCTTGGGGGCTTCTTGCTATATTTACACAATCTTATATTTTGGGATTAGAGACATTTATAGGAAGAATATTACATATAGTTGGTGCACTTGGACCAGCTATTGCAAGTGGCTTTTATTTAAAAAGTAATAATATAAAATTTAAACATTTTTTGTTTAATAAGATAGAAAATAGCAGTATTTATTTCATTTATCATATGTTAGCAATTTTGATACTATTTTCTGTATCTTCCTTAGAATTAAACGGAGTATCAATTTATCTGATGCCATTATTCTTTATACAACTAATTTTTTTTGGTGGTGGACATGAAGAATTAGGATGGAGAGGAATATTACAACCATTACTTGATAAAAAATATACTTATTGGCAATCTAATTTGATTGTAGGATCAATTTGGGGAATATGGCATCTGCCTTTATGGTTTATAGTTGGAGAAAGTCATCAAGGATTTCCTTTTATTTTATTTTTTATATATACATTATTTTTAAGTTTTGTTTTAGGGCTTCTTTACCGTCAAACGAAATCTGTGGGATACTGTGTATTATTTCATGCATTCGCAAATTTGTTAAATCTCTATTTTGTGTTAAAAATTAATCTTATTTTTATTATCATTTTTATTGGTTATTTGATTTATACTATATTGGCGAGTAATAGAATTAGTAAGGAAACAACATTTTAAAATTTAGATCAGGATATCCATTATTGAAAGTAACGTGTGGTCATTCTAGATAATCAATGTTAGAGACTTTTCTATTTGATGAGACATCACTGCTTGTACGAGCTGATTAAACATGGGTGTAGCTAGTGAAAGTTCTACAGTAAGGAGTTTAAACATGAAATTCCATGAATTTGGTGATAAGAATTTGCCTCCTATTTTACTGATACATGGTGGTGGAAGTTCTTGGTGGAATTATCTTCGTCAAGCACGAATCTTGTCAGAAGAATACCGTATTATTCTACCCACTTTGAATGGCCACGGCGAGGAATATCAACTTGATTATGTTTCTACTGAAGATTCTGCTTTGGAGATTCTAGACTATATCAAAGCAAACTGTGGTGGGAAATTGTTTGCAATCGGTGGTGTTTCACTTGGTGGTCAAATTGCCATGGAGCTTTTGTCTTTAGACAGTGAAATTGCTGAGAAGGCCATCATAGATGGAAGCCTCTGCATTCCTCAACCAAGGTTAGCTAAAATCAGCATCTTTCTAGTGTCTCTATTTGGTAAACTGATGTTCAATAAATTCTCTTGCAAAATTCAGTTAAGCATGATGAACAAACTCTATCCTAAACTGGCTTATCCAGAGGAAATAAAAGCTTATTATTTGGAGGATTTGCCAAGGACGCCTATCAAAACATTGGTGACCATTTACAAAAACTATATGGGATGTTACAAGCTGAAAGATATGATTTCTGCTAGCAAGGCTCAGGTTCTGTATATCTATGGTGAAAAAGAATTGAACTGTGTGAAAGAATCAGCGAAATTATTTCATCAGCTACATTCAAATACAATTTTGTATGAAGCAAAGGGCTATAACCACGGCTATTTATCAGCTTATCTGCCTTATGAATGGATTGATTTGGTGGTGCCATTTTTAAAGAGTGACTCATTAGAAATGTGTAACGAATCTGATATGCCATAAGGAGGAAACGGATGCTAGGAGCAATTGTTGGAGTCATTGTAGGTTCAGTTTACGAATGGAACAATATCAAAACGAAGGATTTTCCTTTATTTTGTGATGATTGTTTTTTCACGGATGATACGGTAAGTTCGAACCACTGAGTGTGTAGCTTTGCTGGTAAAAGCGTAAAAATCTTATAACAAAAGAACTTAAGAAAGTATTGAAACAAAGGCTTTTGCCGTAAGAGATATTTTAGTATTATGCCTGAAATTAAAATAGGCTAAGAGTAGATTTGTGAGTTTTGAACAATTTTTCCTAGCATACTTAGGAATGGAGAGATAAGATGACATGGACTAAGGAATATTTTTCTAAAATTGAATTTATTATTCATTGTGGTTGTGAAATTTTTGGTTATTTTGAGTGTAATCTGATGAACTCTGAACTGTCCTACCAAGAGTGTGGGAATACTGGAATGATCGTTTTTGAACATAGTCAGAAACTATCCGAAAAATCCTTATCTAAACTCATGAAATATACGCGACTTATTGATTTTGAGAAATATAGAAAGGGGAACAATTCAAATAAGAATGATAAAGTTATTGGTTATAGAGATGCATTTTCGATAACTTTCAAGGGCTATAGTCAAGATGGACAAGCTTTATTGATATATAATATGGACTATGTTTACAAGGATTGGTACAATAGACCCGTTGATAACTTGTACAGTTTTATAAGCGAAACCTATTTTTCAGATTTTCAAAATAATAGATGTTTTATTGCTCAAGGGCTGATGGCTGGTGTACTTCCGTTTTAGGTATAATATGAAGATGTAGTACATAGTGGAATCAAAAAAGTTTTTTAATTATAATTTGATTAGATGAATACCTATAAATTATACAAAATTCGTTAATAGATAATTTTAAAACTATAGTTGATGGTCAAATTCCCGATATCTTACAAGGAGGAATCTTATGCTAGGAGCAATAGTTGGAGACATTGTAGGTTCAGTTTACGAATGGAACAATATCAAAACGAAGGATTTTTCTTTATTTTGTGAGGATTGTTTTTTCACGGATGATACAGTAAGTCCAAACCGCTGAGTGTGTGAGTTTGTTAGTGAAACATAGTTAATCCTCAAACTAAAGAAACTAAACCCCCATTATTTTGAGATGAAAACCTAAACTGTTTTTAAGGAGGTGTTATATTGATAGAGAGTAGACCTGGGTTTGATAAAATCACATCCTTTGATGAATTTAATAAATACTATTGGTATCGTGATGAACTCTCACAGATATGCAAGTCATTAGGACTTGAAAATAGAGGTACAAAACAAGAACTCAATGATATTATTGAGCAGTACTTCAAGGGGAATTTGATTAAAAAATCATCAGTAAAAAGGAAAAAGAAACGAGTAGAAGTCGTTACTTTAGATACGCCCTTACTTGAATGTGGATTCTCCTTTAATGCAAACTTTAGAGAATATTTCTCAACTTTAACAGGTGTTTCGCCCTTTAAATTTACTGCTAATATGGCCACTGCTTGGAGAAAAGTAAAAAGAGAACATGATTTAAGTTTTACCATTCAAGATATGCTAAAAGTTTATTATGGAAATTCAGATTATGCCAAGTATGACCATTCGGTTTGTCAATGGAATCAGTTTTTAAAGGATTTCTGTGCAGACGAAAATAGTGCCAACTACTCGAATAAACTAAAAGTAGCTTCTATTCTTTGGAAAGAAGTTAGAAATTCAAGTAATGAAAAAATTTATTCAAAAAAACTTTTGACTGAATATGCTGATAAAATAGATGAGTATGACAAGTAGAAATGTCAGTCTAAACTAATAGTTTGTAAGGAGGAATACCATGCTAGGAGCAATAGTTGGAGATATTGTAGGTTCAGTTTACGAATGGAACAATATCAAAACGAAAGACTTTCCATTATTTCGTGAGAATTGTTTTTTCACTGATGATACGGTTATGACCTGTGCTGTTGCAGAAGCCATTATGAATGGCGGTCAGAAGGATGACTTTATTGACGCCATGAAAAAATATGGTAGAATGTATCCCGATGCAGGTTACGGTGCAAGATTTGGGAATTGGGTTGATGGCGACGATCGAGAACCTTATAATAGCTTTGGAAATGGCTCAGCAATGCGTGTTTCTCCATGTGCCTGGACCATGGATTGTAGTTTCTGTGCACGAACGGGAGTCTGGCCGTCCAGAAGAGCAGTTGCACGACTTTCTGCAGAGGTGACTCATAACCATCCAGAGGGTGTCAAAGGAGCTATGGCGACGTCTGATACTATATTTATGTGTCGTTATTACTTTGGAGGTTACAGTGGTGACTATGGAAAACCGATCAACGATAATCCTACAGAGTGTAAGAGACTTATCAAGGAGCATATAGAACAAGAGTATGGATATAATCTTTCTCAAACACTAGATGAAATTCGTCCTACTTATCGTTTCAATGAAACTTGCCAGAATACGGTACCTCAAGCTATCATTGCCTTTCTTGAAAGTACAGACTTTGAGGATGCTATCAGAAATGCCATCTCCCTTGGTGGCGATAGTGATACTCTTGCTGCAATAACGGGGAGTATAGCTGAGGCGGCATATGGCATTCCGGACTGGATCAAGGAACAGACCTATTCCTATCTAGACAACCCGTTAAAGGAAGTCATTGAACGATGGGAGCTTTTCATAGCAGGAAAATGATTGTTTAGTTAAGAAGAAAGGTGGCAACGATGGAATTACTTGATATGTATAAAAAAGAAAAAGTTATAGAGGTTATCACAAATATTTTAAAGGCTATTCACCTGAAAAAATATGAAGACATTATGAATTATGTCGATGAATCAGAGATTGACGATTTAAACGAGTTCTTTAGTTATGTTGAAAAGACATTAGAATTGAATGATTTTGACACGATTGATGAGTATGGTGTGGAGTGTCATTTCAATCCGCCTTATGAGTACTCTCAATTGGAAATTTATGATTATGACGACCAGACTGGGTTTGCTGTTGATTATGATTTGACTTCAAATTCTGAATTAGTAGATATGAGATTGCAAGTAGAGTTTCTATATACCGACAATGGCTATACAGTAAGATTTCTTGATGTCGATCCTGGTTAGGAGAAGTTTAACAAGCAATATCCTTGATATACTATTTATACAGGCATTTAAGATTTTCTTGAATGTCTTTTTTTGTACAAGAGTAAGGTCAAAGCTTTTAAACTATCAAGTTTTCCTATCAATAGGTCAATTGTCTTTAAATGCATTTTATGAATGAATCTAAATGGTTATAGAGAGCCATTTCCAATATGTTCATGCTATAATAGACTTAGACTTCGTGATTTTGGAGAGGTAAATGAAAAAATATAAACATTTATTATGGCTGTCTGGCTTGGTAATTGTATTGATTTCGCTATTATCATTGAATGCTTGTAGTTTGGGTGGTGAAACTATTCCCCAAAATAGAACAAAGGAACAGTTCGAGTTTGAAAAAACGTTTGAACCTATGTTTAAATTTTTGGAACAAGAGCAGAAAGATTTTAATGGGCTGGAAGCTTATAAAAGTAGAGTCTATATAAAAAATGGTGACGAAGTCAAAAGATATGAAATTGACCTAGGTATTACCAAGGCAGATGGTAAGGGTGACTATAGAATACAAATCGGAGAAAACAAAAAAACGGTTCCCGTTAGTTATTCTAATGGCAAGTTGCATTACGATTCAGAGATAGATCCTTTATTTGATGAAGAGATTCTTAATTTAGTTGTCAAAAGAGATGTTTTTGACTCCTTGAATGTAAAAAGGACGTTAAGAACCGGAACAACAGAGCTTAGTGAAATTATCTACCAGCCAGAAAATAACTCTGACCTCTTTCAGAAACTGAAAAACAAATATGATCTACCAGAGGAAACAACGTGCCAAATTAGAATAGATTACTCAGATAAAACAAATTATGGGATTACAATACAGTTAACATCGAAAGAGATGTCTGTCAAAATTGGTTTAACTATTATTAAAAAACGGGGCTAACGATTTAGGAATGTTATTGAAAAGAGTTTTTTAACTCTGAGAAGGATTTAAAGGTGACTATGAAGGTAAAATTTAAAGAAACGAATAAAGTATTTTTCAAAATAGTAGAAGTAGAGGGAGAAAAGTATATTCTAGATTTGACGACTGTTAGACCAAAATCCTATTTCTGGGGTTCTCTTCCTGATGAGATCACTGCAAAAATGCAAAAGTTAGATAAAAGAGATACTCGTTTTGAAAGTGTGGCTCCAACTATGAGTAAATCAATTGGTGCTGCAATTGGTGTAGCAATAGGGGGATCTGGCTATCGGCTAGTGACGAGTTTTTTTAGAAACAATGGGATTAGTCACAATCTTCCTTTAAAGATAGGTTTATATGGTCTGTTCATATTCCTAGCTTATCTTGCTTTCTGGTTCATTGCCATAAGAGCTCGTCATAGCGTCCAAAAAAGACTTGAGAATAAAGTTTCAAACTATCAAATAACCTTTAAACCAGTTGGAAATAAACGTCAATTAAAACATTACAAACTTCTTCCTTTTATCCTTGTTCCGACTCTTGGATGTTTTGCATTTTATCTATATACTGTTAATGGAACAGAGGGAGCCTTACTTGTTGTTAATAGTATTCTATTGTTGGGATTTTTTACAGTGATTTTAGGCATGTCACCACTCCGAGAACGTGTCGAAAAGCAAGAGATTATTTTTGATAGAATAGAGAAGTTATAAATTAAGCTAAAAGCCGTTTTATGATCCTCTTTTGCAGGTCACATTGGGCTATTTTATCAGAAAATTAGGGAATTAATTAGAAAGTATTTGAGGAATAGACGTGGAATTAAAATTTAAAAATTCAAGCATGATGTGCTTTCAAATTGTTCAGATAAATCACGAATCGAAGAAGTATGTCATGGATACAAGTACTATAAGCCCAAAGAGCTATTATTGGGGAATAAAAACAGATACAATTACAGTGAACATGGTAGAGATTGAAAAAAATAATAACCAGTTTGCAATTAAACCTAGAAGACCTGTAAATGCGACAATGATAGCCATTATCGTTCAACCAATCGTCAAGGTTAGTTATGATGCACTGAAAGAACTTTTTATTCATAATAATATTAGTGAGCAAATATTACTAAAGTTACTCCTGTTTTCTATTTCCATGTTGATTTCATATTTTGCTGCTGTTATTTCACTTAGGTTGGCTCATAAAAAAGCAGAAAAATGGATTCCTAAAAATAGCAATAAATACACAGTGACCTTTACAACTATTAAAAAAAGCAACGGAGGAGTTTATCCGTTCATTGGATTAATTTTACTCTGTTTGCTTTTTTTCCTTTGCTTGAATAATGGAACGGAAGGAGCTTTCTTGGTAATCAATGGAATCGTATCGTTATTCTTTTTCATGTTTACTCTAGGAAGTTTCCCAATCGCTCATCCATACAAGCATGGTCAAATTGAGGTTGAAAAGATTGAGAAAATATAGAATAAATGATATTGATTCAAGTATTAAACTTATTCGTGAAGCATTTTGTTAGTCAATGACTCATTTAAGGTTCAGAACTTCTCTCGTAATGCCACATTGTAATTTAGAAAAGGAGTAAAAATGAATTATTTAGAAATACGTAAGAAATATGCATTTTATAGAAAAGTCGTGATTGTTTTGGCTGTTCTTCTCAGTCTTTTTGTAGCTTGGATGGTGAAAGATAGGACTACTCAAACCCTTTGTATTTTATTCATAAGTGCACTTTTATTTCTTTTCATTGCACTAATCAGAAGAGGGTATGTAAGGAGTGCTACTAAGTTACTGCATATGGACTTAGATTTACCATCTTGGAAGCAATACATTGAATTGAAGAAAGATGCAAAAAGAGCTATTATAAAAATGGATGTGACACTAACATCTGTTGGGTATTCCTATATGATTGGTGATTTCGATGCTGCCATTAAGGAGGCTTCTGAAGCAATGACTGATCAAAAACTGAAGCCGAAATACAGGGATTTCTTTGAGAGTTACCTCGTTCGCTCGACAGTTCTTGCAAATCCAAACCTAACCAGAGATGAGCTTGATCTTATACTAAACAAAATGTCCATCTCAGATTCCTCTCTAGCCGAGAAAACAAAAAGCGTAAGTATTGCACTTTACGATTTAACAATTGCTCATCAATTCAATGATTATTTTGAAGAATTGGAAAACGAATTTAAATATCAACAATTGGAAATCACTTATTATCAAGCTTTGAACTCTAAATTAAAAGGAGATATGACTAGGGCGAATGAATTGTTTAGAAAACTCGCTCAAGAAGATGAACAGCTCTATATCGTACGGAAGTCTAAAGAATTTTTAAATAGTGAATCTATTAATTAGCGATGAATAAGTACAGAAAAGGATAAAAAGGATTAAGTGTGAAATCAAATAAATTATTGCTAATAAACGGAGTTATTTCTTTAATTGGAGCTTTAACGATTACTTACCTTTCTTCTAAAATGTGGAAATTTGAAATCATTTACTGGGTGATACCTAAGCTTGTTAGACTTTCTAGTTGGGATGGAATCTACTTTTCAACTTGTTTAATATTGCTGTTTTTTGGTTTTGTAGCATTCCTTCTTCATGATGAAGAATCAAAAGTCAATAAGAAGACTTATCAGTTTCTTTTGATTGCATCTATTATTGGTTTTATTCCGATATTAGCTGGATTTTCCAGTGTGTTCGCATTTGTTTCAGCCATTTTATACTTAATGGATTATATAAAATTGTCGAAAAAGTAAAGTAGTGGATTGTTAACAATAAGTATTTATTCTTGTTTAAGTTGAGGTTAGTGCTTGATACATTAACGTATCTATTCTAGTTAGTGGATTCGATTTTTCAAGCATTTGGATGGCGTTTCCATAACTCAAGTGATATAATTAGTTACTAGAATTTTTGTAACGATTAAAGGAGTATTATCAATGAAAAAAGCAATGTTAATTATCAACCCTACCTCTGGTGGGGAAAAGGCTTTGGATTATAAGGTCAAGCTGGAGAATAAAGCAAAAGATTATTTTGAGCAGGTGGAAACCAAAATTACCGAAAAAGCACTGGATGCAACACTCTTTGCTGAGGAAGCGTCTCGTGAGCAGTACGATGCAGTGGTTGTTTTTGGTGGAGACGGGACGGTCAATGAAGTTATTTCAGGTATTGCTGAGAGAGAATACGTTCCTAAGTTGGGTATTATCCCAGGCGGTACGGGTAACCTCATTACAAAACTGTTGGAAATCAATCAAGACATCGATGGCGCGATTGATGAACTCGATTTTAACTTAACCAATAAGATTGATATCGGTAAAGCGAATGACAACTATTTTGGTTATATTTTTAGTATCGGTTCTCTGCCTGAGGCGATTCACAATGTGGAGATCGAGGACAAGACAAAATTCGGTATTTTAGCCTATGCTGTAAATACCATGAAGTCTGTGATGACGGATCAGGTCTTTAACATTAAGGTTGAGACAGAAAACGGAAATTATGTTGGTGAAGCTAGCCATGTTTTGGTTCTCTTGACAAATTACTTCGCTGACAAGAAAATCTTTGAAGAAGACAAAGATGGCTATGCCAATATTTTGATTCTAAAAGATGCTTCTATATTCTCTAAATTATCCGTTATTCCTGATTTACTAAAAGGAGATGTTGTCGGAAATGATAATATTGAATATATCAGAGCGTGCAATATTAAGATCTCTTCAGATAGTGAATTGGAGTCAGATGTTGACGGCGATAAGTCGGATAATCTACCTGTAGAGATTAAGGTACTGGGCCAGCATATTGAAGTCTTTTCACAACCGAAAGAGTAGAAGGTAGAAACAAGTTTGTCTTTCACTGCTAAAACTGAATTCATATCAACGATTGGAGGAGAAATGAATTCTCTATTTGATGAATTTCGAACAATTTGTTCACATTTAAACCCAGTCGGAATCACACCGACACTCATGGGGTCTTTGGGGTTTGAATACCGTTCAAATGAAGAATGGCAGCCGTCTGACATTGACATTCATGTTTCTGGAGATCCTAGAGGATGGGATGCGCCTGATCATCTCAGGATTTATGACTGGGACAAGATAATGAAAGTGATGAACCACTTAGGCTATACCTTGGTAGATATTCACGAGCACGAATTCCAAAAAGATGGCGTGAGCGTTGAATTTGGGAGTATCGATTCCTTACCTGATTTTGCAGGAGTATCTGAATCAGATATAGAGTTGATTCATCTCGAGGACATCACGTTTCGTGTTCCAAGTTTAGAACAGTATTTCAGTATATATAAAGCTTCTTCCCAAGATTCCTATCGAAATGACCACAATAACAATAAAGATTTTAAAAAGATAGATTGGCTGGAAAGGCATTTGTAAATCATCAATCAGAAAGTAGTAGGTATTAAGTCTTACTGCTTTTTTATATTCTCAAAAACAATCCACTCAAAACTACGGACAAGTATTGAAAATAAAATTTTAAAGTAGTATACTAGAATCACAATTGTGAAAACGTTTGCGTCGCAAATGAACTCAAGTTAATTAGGAGACAAAACAGTGGAATTAACAGCTATTTACCATAGATCAGAGTCGGAGTATGCTTATCTCTATAAAGACAAGATAATGCACATTCGTATCCGGACTAAGAAAGATGATATTGAAAGCATCCATTTGCATTATGGAGATACTTTTATCTTTTTAGAGGACCATTATGAAGCAAGTAAGGCGATGATCAAAGTAACTTCTGATGCCTTATTTGATTACTGGCAAGCAGAAGTTTCAGTGGGCTATGCTCGACTACAGTATCTTTTTGAACTCAAAGATAAGCTAGGTCAGAGTATTTTGTATGGCGATAAGGGATGTGTTGCAAACACGCTAGAAAACCTTCATTATGAAGGAAACGGCTTCAAAATTCCGTATATCCATGAGATTGATGCTTGTCATGTTCCTGACTGGGTAGCAAAGACGGTATGGTACCAGATTTTCCCAGAACGCTTTGCTAATGGGAATCCTGAGATTTCTCCAGAAGGAGCCCTAGCTTGGGATTCCTCTATCAAGCCAAAGACGAGCGATTTCTTTGGTGGTGATTTACAAGGTATTATTGACTATCTGGATTACTTGCAGGACTTGGGGATTACAGGACTTTATCTCTGTCCGATTTTTGAATCCCCAAGCAATCACAAGTATAATACGACGGATTATTTCGAAATTGACCGTCATTTTGGAGACAAGAAAATCTTCCGTAAACTGGTGGAGGGAGCCCATCAGAGGGGCATGAAAATCATGCTGGATGCTGTTTTCAATCATATCGGGGACCAGTCTCCACAATGGCAGGATGTTCTCAAGCATGGTGAAAAGTCGGAATATAAAGACTGGTTCCATGTTCAAGAATTCCCCGTGACCAAGGATAAGCTGGGAAACCCAAGAAAACTCCCTTACCATACCTTTGCCTTTGCCAGCTATATGCCCAAGCTCAATACGGCCAATCCTCAAGTGAGGGACTATTTGTTGAGCGTTGCGACCTACTGGATTGAAGAGTTTGATATCGATGCTTGGCGCTTGGATGTGGCAAATGAAGTCGACCACCAATTTTGGCGAGATTTCCGTAAGGCTGTCCTGGCTAAAAAGCCTGACCTTTATATTCTTGGAGAGGTCTGGCACACTTCCCAGCCCTGGTTAAATGGCGATGAATTCCACGCAGTCATGAATTACCCTCTCTCTGATACTATCAAGGATTATTTCTTGCGAGGGGTTAAGAAGTCACCTCAATTTATCAATGAAATCAATAGCCAATCTATGTACTATAGACAGCAGATTTCGGAAGTGATGTTCAATCTTCTGGATTCGCACGATACGGAGCGCATTTTGACTACTGCCAAGGGAGATGTACAACTGGTTAAGTCAGCCCTTGCCTGCCTCTTTTTACAAAGAGGGACACCGTGTTTCTACTATGGAACAGAGTTGGAGTTAGATGGAGGACCAGATCCAGATTGTCGTCGTGTCATGCCTTGGGAACGTGTTTTCGATAGCAATGAGATGTTGAATTTTATGAAGAAATTGATTCAACTTCGAAAGGATGCTTCAGGCATTATCCAACATGGAACCTATAGTCTGCAAGAAATCAAACCGGATGTTCTAGCTCTAGAATGGAATTATGATGGACAAAAGGTCCAAGCTATTTTTAACCAATCATCTGAAAATTATCTTGTCGATAGTGACACTGTAGCGCTAGCAAGTCATTGCCAAGAATTGGGACTGCAACTGGAAATTTTGCCTAAAGGTTTTGTCGTTCAATAAATAATATGATTAAAAAGACTGTAATGAATGGGTGATTCGTGCAGTCTTTTTTTGACTTATGTAGTATAATATAGCTAAGTCAACGATTACTAGCTGCATGATTAATGAATACTGTTTAAAATGAAAAAGAGACTTGTACTCTAGAAGGAGCGTTTCATGAAACGAACGAGAAAAGTAGTAGCCTTGGGATTGTGTTTGCCCTTATTTCTTGGATTGGCTGCTTGTCAGCAAAATAATACGAGCACTGAAGCTGCAAACCAGACACAGACCAGTTCGGATAAAGTTCCTTGGACGGCTTCATATACAAATCTGAATAATCAGGTCAGTACCGAAGAGGTCAAATCTCTCTTATCAGCTCACTTGGACCCAAATAGTGTTGATGCATTTTTCAATCTTGTCACAGACTATAATGCGACTGTCGGTTCTACTGGCTTAAGTGGGGATTTTGCCTCCTTTACGAAGACAGAATACGACGTAGAGAAAATCAGCAACCTCTGGAATCAAAAAAAGGGTGACTTTGTCGGGACCAACTGCCGCATCAATAGCTATGCGCTCTTGAAAAATTCGGTCACAATTCCAAAACTTGAAAAGAATGATCAGCTGCTTTTTGTGGATAACGATGCTATCGATAAGGGAAAAGTATTTGATTCGAAAGATAAGGAAGAGTTTGATATTCTATTTTCTAGGGTGGAGACGGAAGCAACGACGGATGTAAAAGTTCACGCGCAGAAGATGGAGAAATTCTTTTCCCAGTTTCAATTCAATGATAAAGCTCGAATGTTGTCTGTTGTGTTGCATGATAATTTGGATGGGGAGTATCTTTTTGTAGGGCACGTTGGTGTTTTAGTGCCAGCTGAGGAGGGTTTCTTATTTGTAGAGAAACTGACTTTTGAAGAGCCTTATCAAGCTATTAAGTTTGAGAGCAAGGAAGATTGTTACAAGTATTTAGCTACAAAGTATGCGGATTACACTGGTGACGGATTAGCTAAGCCTTTTATCATGGATAATGAAAAGTGGGTTGAAGGTTATTAAGATAGGCAAAGGAGAAGTAATATGGAGAAAGTAATAGCGCTTTTAGTTCTCATTCTTATCGGAGTCTGGGCTGTAAACATTCTCAAGCCTCGTAAGGCAAATAATAAAGAGCGATTTTTAGGTTATACTCAGCGCTATGATATAGATGGTGAGGGTTATCAGTCAGAAGTCTGGGAAGTGACAGAAAATGAGAATGAGAAATAAGGAGGAGTATCCAAAAACAGTAGATTTCTTGCCTTTTCAAGAAAGGGAACTGGTAACATCAGTACTATCCTAAGGAACCTATAGGAGGAAACATTATGGGAATGATTGCTAATTATCAATATCTATCTGACAATAAATTAAGCCAAATAAAGCGGTATTCTTGTCAGGAAGAGGATTTGCTTGACTTGGTAGAGGATTATCCTGAGGGAAATGATACGTTGATAGATATTGACAAAATGTGGGATGCCTTACTCTTTGTTATGACAGGCTTTAGTAGTTCAGAATTTATGGATGACGACCCCTTGAGAGAAGCTGTCTTGGGAGTGACTCCTTTAGAAAATGTATCGGAGTATATAGCCTATACTGAACACTCAAAGATAGCTGAGATTGTTCAAGCATTAGAGAATTTTGACATGGATAGGGCTCTAGCTAACTTTAGCATGGAAGCATGCAAGAAGGCAGATTTGTATCCCGATATTTGGGATTATCTTGATGAAGAGGAAGAAATCAAGGATGACATTCGAACCTGCTTTGTAAAAATGAAGGACTTTTATAAGAAAATCTTAACTCTCAAGGGGAATGTCTTAGTGACTATTTGTTAACTACTTTTACAAACTGCTAGTCAGGTGCGTGATGAATGTACATCTAGAAAATCAAACACCTGATGATTTATCTAGTGAAGAAAATATTCCACAGTATAGCCGGACGAAATAGATAGAAATTCGTTATAGAATTTGTAAGCATAATAGATTTTAAGCTTTAAGATGGAGGACTAAAGAGATGGGAAGAATTGAATGGGAAAATGCCAAGACACGTTTAGATGCCTTACTTGTCATTGATGAGTATCGAACAGATCCAAATGAGACCTGGCTTCGATTGATTGTTAAAGCTGAGGAAAGCTATGGGGTTCGTTACCTTATCGACAACGGTTCTGGTGATTCTCTAGATGTGCTCTTTACTGATAAAATAATCCTTATAAAAGGCTTTGATCATGAAAGTAGTTTGAGCCAATTTGCTGCTGACGAGTGGAATCAAGACGTCATTGATGGTTTTTATAAAGGACTGGATGAAAAGTATCAAAACCTTTACTCAGAAGAGCAAAAAGATGAAACAACCTTTTTTATCTGGTATGACGGTCAAGAACATCAAAATACCTACCAAGATCAGGATGGTGGCGAATGGTTGTTATCCTATATCTTTGTCAGTTTTGAGAAATTTCATGAGTTTGTGACGGATTACTATTCAATTACCGTAGATGAGGACTTACTTAGAAAACTTTACAATCAAGGACAGCTTTCAAAAGTAGAATTGGAGCAGTTGATTCCCACTTCCTAGCTGGAAATATGTATAAAATCTGATGAAAAGAATTGATTTTCAATATCAAGTCATACTTTAAGATTATTAAAATATCTAATGGTTGTAGTTTCTTTTTTTCTTACTTCTTTGACGTTTTAAAGCGATTTCTTTTTGTCATTGAATAATATTTCACGAACAAAAAATGGAATTCTTTAAAAAAGTTTCACAAAACACTTTACAAGCTCTTATAAACATGATATAGTTATAAGGCTTAGAAAATGAGAAGATGTTTTCTAGCAAATATAAACCCGAGAAAAAAATGCCTACGGACAGGCAGGGTTGAATGCCGAAGCGTGGTTGAAAAGCCACATTATTGATAGGGTTAAAAGCCTACTTTTATAAGTTGATGTTAGGACGCTTGTCCTAATTCATAAATTTTTAGTGTGGTGAAAGCACACGTCATCTTGTGAAACGATCAATAAAGTACGTAATATTTGCTACTAGAGAGTTAGGAAACATCAGGAACAGACATACTCAACAGAAACCAAAATAAACACGTCAGAAGATTGCAGAGCAGGTGAAAACCTGCTCTTTTTTCATAAGTCAACCTTTAGTCGCCTTTATCTTCTTGAGGTGCTAAAAATACGGTGAAGGAGTATGTCTTGAAGAAGTTAGATCAAAACCAAGCCCCAATTTACGAGGCCTTGGTCAAACTACGCAAGAAAAGGATTGTTCCCTTTGATGTGCCAGGTCACAAGCGTGGGCGAGGAAATCCGGAACTTGTCGAACTGTTAGGAGAAAAATGCGTTGGTATCGATGTTAATTCGATGAAGCCCTTAGATAATCTTGGTCATCCCATTTCGATTATTCGGGATGCAGAGGAGCTGGCTGCGAATGCTTTTGGAGCAGCCCATGCCTTTCTCATGATTGGGGGAACAACCTCATCAGTTCAAACTATGATTCTTTCGACTTGTAAGGCAGGAGATAAGATTATTCTGCCACGAAATGTCCATAAATCTGCTATCAATGCGTTGGTTCTATGTGGAGCCATTCCCATCTATATCGAGATGAGTGTAGATCCCAAAATCGGCATCGCATTAGGACTTGAAAATGACCGTGTGGCTCAAGCTATAAAGGATCATCCAGATGCTAAAGCTATCCTAATCAACAATCCTACTTACTATGGGATTTGTTCAGACCTCAAGGGTTTAACGGAAATGGCTCACGAAGCTGGCATGATGGTTTTAGTGGATGAAGCCCATGGAGCGCATTTGCATTTTACAGATAAATTGCCGCTGTCTGCTATGGATGCTGGCGCTGATATGGCGGCGGTCTCTATGCATAAGTCTGGTGGGAGTTTGACCCAGAGCTCCATCCTTCTTATCGGGGAGCAGATGAATCCTGAGTACGTTCGTCAGATCATTAACCTGACCCAGTCTACATCTGCCTCTTACCTACTTATGTCTAGTTTGGATATTTCTCGTCGCAACTTAGCCCTTCGTGGCAAAGAGTCTTTTGAGAAAGTCATTGAACTATCTGAGTATGCTCGTCGTGAAATCAATGCTATCGGTGGTTATTATGCCTACTCAAAAGAGCTCATAGACGGTGTGTCTGTTTGTGATTTTGACGTGACCAAGCTGTCCGTTTACACTCAGGGTATTGGCTTAACAGGTATCGAAGTTTATGACCTCCTGCGAGACGAATACGACATTCAGATCGAATTTGGTGATATTGGGAATATCTTAGCTTATATTTCGATTGGTGACCGCATCCAAGACATCGAACGTTTGGTCGGTGCTTTGGCGGATATCAAGAGACTCTACTCAAGAGATGGAAAAGATTTGATTGCTGGAGAATATATCCAGCCCGAGTTAGTGCTGTCTCCTCAGGAAGCCTTTTATTCAGAGAGAAGAAGTTTCACCTTGGATGAATCTGTTGGACATGTCTGTGGGGAATTTGTCATGTGCTATCCTCCAGGCATCCCAATCCTAGCACCAGGTGAACGGATTACACGAGAGATTGTGGATTATATACTATTTGCCAAAGAACGTGGTTGCTCCCTCCAAGGGACGGAAGATCCAGAGGTCAATCACATCAATGTCATTAAGAGAAAGGAGAACTAGATGGATTTATGGTTTTCTGAAGTTCATACTCCAGATGTGAAATTGTCCCTGAGAACAGCCAAGCAACTCTACGCTGGTAAAAGTGAATGGCAGGATATCGAAGTCTTGGATACGCCAGCTTTTGGGAAAATACTGGTCTTAAATGGGCATGTCTTGTTTTCAGATGCAGATGACTTTGTCTACAATGAAATGACGGTCCACGTACCCATGGCTGTGCATCCCAATCCAAAGAAAGTATTGGTTATTGGGGGTGGTGACGGTGGTGTTGCTCAAGTATTAACCCTCTATCCTGAACTGGAGCAAATCGATATTGTGGAACCGGATGAGATGTTGGTTGAGGTCTGTCGTGAGTATTTCCCAGACTTTGCTGCAGGGCTAGATGATCCTCGTGTTACCATTTACTATCAAAACGGCCTACGCTTTTTGCGAAACTGCGAAGATGACTATGATATTATCATTAACGATGCGACAGATCCATTTGGACATACGGAAGGACTATTTACCAAGGAATTTTATGGCAATAGTTACCGTGCTCTCAAAGAAGACGGTATCATGATTTATCAGCATGGGAGTCCTTTTTTTGACGAAGATGAGTCAGCTTGCCGAAGCATGCACCGCAAGGTCAATCAAGCCTTTCCAATCAGTCGGGTCTATCAGGCGCACATCCCGACCAGCCCAGCTGGCTATTGGTTGTTTGGATTTGCATCGAAAAAATACCACCCTATCAAAGATTTTGACAAGGAAGGCTGGAAAAAACGCCAGCTTTTCACGGAATATTACACTGCAAACTTACATGTGGGAGCCTTCATGTTGCCCAAGTATGTTGAGGACATTTTAGAAGAAGAGGAAGGAAAAAAATGAGTCGTTTATTAGTTATTGGATGTGGGGGCGTTGCCCAAGTTGCTATTTCAAAGATTTGTCAAGATAGCGAAACCTTTACAGATATTATGATTGCTAGCCGTACCAAGTCAAAATGTGATGACTTGAAGGCTAAATTAGAAGGCAAAACGAATACAAAGATTGAAACTGCTGCTCTTGATGCTGACAAGGTAGAAGAAGTGATTGCCCTGATCGAAAGCTACAAGCCAGAAGCTGTTTTGAACGTAGCTTTACCATACCAAGACTTGACCATCATGGATGCTTGTTTGGCGACAGGTGTGCACTATATCGATACTGCCAACTACGAGGCAGAGGATACAGAAGATCCTGAGTGGCGTGCTATTTATGAGAAACGTTGTAAGGAACTTGGTTTTACAGCCTACTTTGATTACTCATGGCAATGGGCTTACCAAGATAAATTCAAAGAAGCAGGCTTGACCGCTCTTCTTGGTTCTGGTTTTGATCCAGGTGTGACTAGTGTCTTTTCAGCCTATGCTCTCAAACATTATTTTGATGAAATCCACTATATCGATATTTTAGACTGTAATGGTGGTGACCACGGTTATCCATTTGCGACAAACTTTAACCCGGAAATCAATCTACGTGAGGTTTCTGCACCAGGTTCTTACTGGGAATATGGAAAATGGGTTGAAGTCGAAGCTATGTCTATCAAGCGTGAGTATGATTTTCCTCAAGTTGGGCAAAAAGACATGTATCTCCTTCACCATGAAGAAATCGAATCTTTGGCTAAGAACATTCCAGGAGTTAAACGTATTCGTTTCTTTATGACTTTTGGTCAATCTTATCTAACGCATATGAAATGCTTGGAAAACGTTGGTCTCCTTCGTACGGATGCTATTAACTTTAATGGACAAGACATTGTACCGATTCAATTCTTAAAAGCCTTGCTTCCAGATCCTGCCAGCCTTGGCCCACGCACAGTTGGAAAAACAAATATTGGATGTATCTTTACAGGTGTCAAAGATGGTGTTGAAAAAACCATCTACATCTACAATGTTTGCGACCATCAGGAATGTTACGCTGAGGTTGGCTCCCAAGCTATTTCTTACACGACTGGAGTTCCAGCTATGATTGGAACAAAATTAGTTATGAATGGTACTTGGAAACAACCTGGAGTTTACAACCTTGAAGAATTGGATCCAGATCCATTCATGGAAGCTTTGAATGAGTACGGTTTGCCTTGGGTTGTGGTTGAAAATCCACAAATGGTGGACTAATGAAGCTAGAACAAGTACCAACACCAGCTTACGTCATTGACTTGGCAAAGTTGGAAGCCAACTGTCGCGTTTTACAATATGTACAAGAAGAATCTGCTTGCAAGGTTTTGCTTGCCCAGAAGGCTTATTCTCTCTACAAAACCTATCCCTTGATTAGCCAGTATCTTTCTGGTACAACTGCAAGTGGTCTCTATGAAGTTAAGTTAGCTAGAGAAGAGTTTCCGGGGGAAGTCCATGTCTTTGCACCTGCTTTCAAGGATGCAGACTTGGAGGAATTGCTGGAGATAACGGACCATATCGTCTTCAACTCGGAGAGACAGTTGCGTAAACATGGTGCTCGTTGCCGAGAGGCTGGTATCAGTGTCGGTTTGCGCCTCAACCCTCAGTGTTCAACTCAAGGAGATCACGCGCTCTATGACCCTTGTGCTCCGGGATCTCGGTTTGGAGTTACTTTAAACAAGATACCGAGTGATTTGCTGGACTTGGTGGATGGGCTTCATTTTCACACACTTTGTGAGCAGGGAGCAGATGATTTAGAGACAACTTTGAAAGCTGTAGAAGAACAGTTTGGACCCTATTTGCATCAAGTTAAATGGCTCAATATGGGGGGCGGACACCACATCACCAGAGAAGACTACGATGTGGATTTACTGATTTCAGAAATCAAGCGTATCCGAGAAACTTACAACCTTGAAGTCTATATCGAGCCGGGTGAAGCTATTGCGCTCAATGCGGGTTATCTAGCTACTGAAGTATTGGATATTGTAGAAAACGGTATGGATATTTTGGTTTTAGATGCCTCTGCAACCTGCCATATGCCAGATGTACTTGAGATGCCCTATCGACCACCTTTGAGAAACGGCTTTGAGGCGCGAGAAAAAGCCCATACCTATAGACTTTCTTCTAATACCTGCCTGACGGGTGATGTGATTGGTGATTATAGTTTTGAAAATCCAGTTGAAATTGGTGACAGACTCTATTTCGAAGACATGGCTATTTATTCCTTTGTCAAAAATAATACTTTTAACGGTATTGGCTTGCCAAGTCTCTATCTTATGGACGAGCAGGGAGACTGCAGCTTAGTCAAAGCCTTTGGCTATCAAGACTTTAAAGGGAGATTATCATGATAGAAACTCCGAAAAAAGCAGGCTATCGTATGCCAGCAGAGTACGAACCCCATCATGGTACCCTCATGATATGGCCGACTCGACCAGGTTCATGGCCCTTCCAAGGAAAGGCTGCCAAAAGAGCATTTAGCCAGATTATCAAGACCATAGCAGAAGGGGAAAGAGTCTATCTTTTGGTGGAGCAGGATTATCTATCTGAAGCGCAATCCTATCTTGGAGAAAAGGTTGTTTATCTAGATATTCCTACTAATGATGCCTGGGCGCGTGATACGGGGCCGACCATTCTCATCAATGATAAAAAAGAAAAGTTGGCAGTCGATTGGTCTTTTAATGCATGGGGTGGCGCTGTCGATGGTCTTTATCAAGATTATGAAGATGATGACCAAGTAGCCAGTCGTTTTGCTGAGGCATTGCAAATGCCTGTTTACGATGCCAAACCTTTTGTACTGGAAGGCGGGGCAATCCATAGCGATGGTCAAGGGACTATTCTTGTGACTGAAAGTTGCTTACTCAGTCCTGGACGCAATCCCCACCTGTCTAAAGAGCAAATTGAAAACACCTTATTAGAGTGCCTTGGCGCTGAAAAAGTTATTTGGCTACCTTATGGTATTTATCAGGACGAAACCAATGAACACGTTGACAATGTTGCCGCTTTCGTTGGTCCTGCAGAACTTGTCTTGGCTTGGACAGATGATCAAAACGATCCCCAGTATGCCATGTCTGCAGCTGACCTTGCCCTTTTAGAGAAGGAAACGGATGCAAAAGGGCGTCCCTTCACTATTCATAAATTGCCAATCCCAGCGCTTCATCAAGTTGTAACCGAAGAAGATTTGCCAGGCTACATCTACGAAGAAGGGGAAGAAGAGCGTTATGCAGGTGAACGTCTTGCAGCTTCCTATGTCAATTTTTATATTGCCAACAAGTCTGTCTTAGTGCCCCAGTTTGAGGATGTAAACGACCAAGTGGCCCTAGATATCCTCAGCAAGTGTTTTCCAGACCGTAAGGTCGTAGGAATACCAGCAAGAGACATTCTTTTAGGTGGTGGCAATATTCACTGTATCACCCAACAAATCCCAGAATAGGAGAAAAAGATGAGAAATGTTAGAGTTGCAGCGATCCAGATGCAATGTGCCAAGGATGTGGCAACAAATATCCAAACAGCAGAGCGTTTAGTACGTCAAGCTACAGAACAAGGCGCACAAATCATTCTCTTACCCGAGTTGTTTGAACGTCCCTATTTCTGTCAGGAACGCCAGTATGACTACTACCAGTATGCCCAGTCGGTGACAGAAAATACAGCCATTCAGCATTTTAAAGTAATTGCTAAGGAACTACAGGTTGTTCTACCGATCAGTTTCTATGAAAAAGATGGCAATGTCTTGTATAACTCAATCGCCGTCATTGATGCTGATGGAGAAGTGCTGGGCGTCTATCGGAAGACCCACATACCAGATGATCATTATTATCAAGAAAAATTTTACTTTACGCCTGGTAACACTGGTTTCAAGGTCTGGGATACTCGCTATGCTAAGATTGGGATTGGCATCTGTTGGGATCAATGGTTTCCTGAAACGGCGCGCTGTCTTGCGTTGAATGGGGCAGAATTGCTCTTTTACCCAACAGCTATTGGTTCAGAGCCAATTTTGGATACAGACAGTTGTGGTCACTGGCAACGTACCATGCAAGGGCACGCAGCAGCAAATATTGTCCCAGTTATTGCAGCCAATCGCTATGGCTTGGAAGAAGTCACTCCTAGTGAGGAAAATGGTGGACAGAGTTCCAGTCTTGACTTCTACGGTTCCTCCTTTATGACGGATGAAACAGGAGCTATTCTAGAGAGAGCTGAAAGACAAGGAGAAGCTGTTCTGTTAGCAACTTATGACCTTGATAAGGGAGCAAGCGAGCGCCTAAATTGGGGACTGTTTCGTGATAGAAGACCCGAAATGTACCAACGAATTACGGACTAGAAGGTAAATTTCATAATAAACATTTAATATTCACGCCTGTCTTACAAAAATGTAAGATAGGCTTTTTAAATGTAAGATGGGTGTACGATTATACGTGGAAATGTATGCTATACTCTATGTAGATCAAAAAGAAAGAGGTTTATTATGAAAAAATGGAATGCAACGCAGTTGAAGTATCTGATGGCGGCAGTAATGGTTCTGGACCATATCCCTCATATCACCGGAATCGTTTCTCCTTTGTGGGAAGGTATCTTTCACGCCTTGACCCGTTGTGTCGGAGTTTGGTTTGCCTATATGGCTATGGAAGGCTTCATCCATACTCGAAATTTGAAAAACTACCTCATCCGTCTTTGGAGTTGGGCGCTGATCATGTTTGCTGGAAATAGCCTTCTCAATACTCTGTTTGCCTCTAAGGGTGTAATGGTTACTAATAATATTTTCTTGACTTTGGCCATCGGTGTCACCATGCTTTGGATTGGTTTTCCCAGAAAAGAGTTGGATAAAAAGGAGAAGTTGTGGCGTCGTATTGGGCTTGCTGGGCTCTTGATTTTCGGGTGTCTTTTTACCGAGGGTGGCATCACCATGCTACCATTTCTCTTGATTAGTTACTCTTGTCGAAATCGCAAGGGCTTGCGAAATCTCCTCTATGCCTTTCTGTGGGCCTTCTTGTTAGTGACTTCCATCCAAATTTACGACACTTGGCACCAAACACTGGAAATGATGCTTTACAATTCTGACTGGCTCTTTATCACCGTATTTCCTTTTATGGCTTTGTATAATGGACAGCGAGGAAAAGAAACTAGTTGGAGTAAATATTTCTTTTATATTTTCTACCCAGCTCATCTATGGATTATAACTTTGATTGCTTATTTGGTTAAGTAGATTCAATATCCATTAGCTCCTTCTTGCTTAAAATGTGAGAGGAGCTTTTCTGTATCTGGAATTCCTAACAAAACATGTTATAATAGTTTTAGAAAGGACGAGGTTTATGGCGAGCATACTTATAATTGAAGATAATAATGAAATCCAGGAAATCTTAAGAACCCTTCTTGCAGAGGAACATGAGGTGATTCAAGCATTTTCTGGTACAGAAGGTATAATGCAATTTGACAAAGGTGGCATTGATCTCGTTTTGCTAGATATCATGCTCCCTGGGAAAAATGGTGACCAAGTCTTGCAAGCTATTCGACAAACGAGTCAGACTCCGGTCATCATGCTTACTGCTTTGGGTGATAAAAAGCTCATCAGCCAATATCTCTTAGATGGTGCCAATGATTATGTAGTAAAACCTTTTGATTTGGACGAAGTCTTTGCCAGAGTCACTGTTCAATTACGCCAAAGTGGTGAACATCAGTCAGAAGATCGAAGAGAAATTGATAACCTCGTACAAAATTTTAAAAATATCCAGTTTGATGCGGATAGTTTTGAAATAAGTAACGCAACTGAAACCATTCGCCTTGCAAAGAAAGAGTGCCAGATTCTCCAAATGTTGCACCAGCATCCTAAAAAGATCTTCACCAAAGAAGAACTCTATGAATTGATTTGGGAAGAAAGTTACCTGCCTGGAGACAATACGCTCAACACCCATCTAAGCAATCTCCGTAAAAAACTGCATCAACTGGATCCAAATCACGAGTACATCGAAACCATTTGGGGAGTTGGTGTTCGATTAAAAGGAGATAAGTAATGATTTACATTTTGATATCTATATTGCTCCTTACTAATATTATTTTGGCGATTTTTTTGATTCGCTATCATATAGCAATTAGAGATTTAAGCAGACAAATTGAAGAAAAGATTCGCTCTGGTAGCATGAAGAGGATCGGTGTAAATTTCTTTTCAAAGACCATTTTGCGTCTACATAACCAAATTGAGAATCTATTTCAAGAAGTGGAGCAAAACCAACTAATCATGAAGCGTGAAAAACGCACCCTAGATATGGCAATCAGTAACATTGCTCATGATATTCGGACACCTTTGACAATCGCTTCAGGATATACCCAGCAACTAATAAAACACCCCGATAATAGTCAGGAAACTTTAAGCAAAATAGCCCATCATCAGGAACTGGTTTCCAAACGTTTGGAGGCCCTCCTAGAATACCGTCATTTGATGGAAGGAGCAGTCAAACCGAAACTGGAAGAACTTGATTTATCAACTTTTATAACGAAAAAGACTTTAGCTTATTACGACGTTTTTCAATCTTCACAGATTGTTCTTGATTTTAATGTTGAACCAGGATTGAAAACGGCGACTGATGAGGACTTGCTTGATCGAATTATACAAAACCTTCTTGGAAATGTTCTCAAGCACGGTAAGGAGAAGGCTCGGCTTTCTTTGAAAAAGGAAGACAATAGGCTTGCTTTGGAAATTGATAATCTAGTCAAAAAATCTATCAAGAATATAGACAATCTCAGCAATCGTTTTTATTCTGAAAATATGTCAGATACCGAAGAATCCTCTGGTTTAGGTCTCTATATTACTGAGGAATTGGTTCATCTTCTTGGAGCGGAAATGAAGCTAGCCACTGATGGAGAATGGTTTTCGGTCTTTATTTATTTTTAACAAAAGAAACCTCCTCTATATCCTAGAGGAGGTCCTTTTTATAAGCTTTTCTTCTTGAAAATAGTCAGTCCACTGAAAGAGAAGAAAAGTATGACTGTTACGCAAACCGTGATGGTATAGAGAATAGCTTGACTATCAGCAGTCATGGCATAGGCAAAATTTAAGCTCAGATATCGTAAAATTGCGATATTTGGAAAGATAAGCATTGGCATAGAAAGGATGATAGAGGTAACTAGATAGCCGATAAATACGGCAAGATAAGAATGAGTTAGGTAGAGAATAAAGGAGACAATCGAAAGCCAAGCGAGTAGGCATAGAAATTGAAGGGAAATCGTCAAGAGGAGATTAGTAACAAAACCATCAGGCATTGTACCAAGTCCGTTTAGTAGAGTCGCGGGAATAAAGGCAATCACAAGACTGGTGATGAGTTGTAAGAGAGCGATACTTGCTAGTACAAAGAATTTAGCAAGGAAAAACTCGGTACGAGAAACGCCAACTGTCAAACTATTTTTATAAAGCTTGCCGATTAAATCGACCCCAAGAACTAAACACACTAGAATAATACAGAGGAAAACGAGGTTTGAGCCGTTATTTGACGCGTTGATTAGAGCTTCTATCCCATTCCAACCATGGGTAGGAAGCTCAGGTGGTGCTGCCTGAACTGACATTAGATGCCCTGTAGCTCCAATAGTAGCACCCAGTAACATAAGTACAAAGAGAATGAATTCTGTAATCCAGAATCCTTTTGAGCGGAAAAGACGGTAAAAATCTGCTTGAATGGTATGTATCATGATTTTTCTCCTATTCTACCAATTGGGTGAAGTATTCTTCTAGGTTTTGACGGGCAAAGTAAATCTCATCAATAGCAACATCGGACAAAGTTAGTTGCTTAAGAATCTGTTTGACATCTTGTTCATTACCAAAGATATGGATTTCCTTTTCAGGGTTTACAACCTTAAACTGGAGCTGGATTTGTTCTTTCAATACCTGACAAGCTCTTTCTTTATCGCTTGTTCTAAGCACGATATAATCCTCACTTAGTGTTTCAAACTCAGCTTTACTGATTTCACGGATAATCTTACCTTGATCCAGAATACCAAAGCGATTAGCTAAGAGATAGAGTTCTGACAAGATATGGCTAGAGATGAGGATGGTTATGCCTTTTTCTTGATTTAGCCGCTGGATCATGAGACGAAATTCTTTGATTCCAATTGGGTCGAGACCATTAATAGGTTCATCAAGAATAAGGAAGTCGGGTTTGGACAGAAGAGCAATAGCGATACCAAGTCTTTGTTTCATTCCTAGCGAGAAATCACGAAAGACTTTCTTACCTGTATCAGACAAACCTACATAATCTAGTGTTTCTTGAATAACTTTATCAGCATTTGGAATATGGCGGATCATACAATAATATTTCAGATTTTGATAGGCTGTTAAGTGATTATGAGCTACAGGTGATTCGATAACTGAACCTACTCGAGATAAGCCCTTGGTCCACTCATTTTCCGATTGACTAGAAAAGAGGGAAACAGTTCCTTTATCCGCAAACAGTAGTTGTGTAATGATTTTGATAAGAGTAGTTTTACCTGCTCCATTTTTTCCGATTAGACCATAAATATCTCCCTCTTTTATGGTTAGACTAAGATCTTGAAGAATAGCTTGTTGTCCGAATTGTTTGGTCAGTCCATGAATTTCGAGTACTGTTTTCATGATTTTCTCCTTTTGATTTATTTTTCTAACTTTAGTATAAGGTATAGAAATCAAAGAAATATCAAGTAATTCTAAAGAGTTTCTAAAGTTTTGTGATTCTTAAAAAAACAAAACCCAGTTGACATGAACTGGGCTTCTCAATTATAAAATATACTTCTCAATGGCACGCGCAACGCCTTCTTCTTCATTGCTATCTGTAACGTCATTAGCAAGGGATTTGACATGGTCGCTGGCATTTCCCATAGCAATGCCAAGCCCTGCAAACTGAAGCATTTCGATATCGTTATTGGCATCGCCCATGGCCATAATTTCTGAGGGCTCGATCTTCAAAATCTCTGCTAGTCGAGAAAGAGCAGTAGCCTTAGTAGTCCCAAGTGGCATGGCTTCATAAATGACAGGCTGTGAACGAACTCCGCTAAATCGTTGGCAGAGTTCCTCAGCAAACCGCTGCTCAAAATCGTCTGTTTGCTCTTTTGTTCCTAAAAACATGCCTTGGAACATCCGATACTTGCCACTAGTCGCGTCCTCAAGGGAGATTTCAGTCAGGTCTGAAAAGACTAGCTTGGCATCATTTTGAACAATTTCATTAGGCTTGCCACCGAGGACAAAATAATGTTTCTCATCAAAAAGAGTTAACTGGACGTCGCTTTTTTCTGCTAGATCATAAAGGTATTCAATGTCGGCTGGACTGAGTTCTTGCCAGTCAACTAGACTCCAGTCACTGGTCTGGTGAGTTGAACAACCGTTATTAACAATGACATACTCATTCTGGAGGTCCAGTCCTAGTTTTTTATAGTAGGGAAGGACACCGAAAAGCGGGCGACCTGTACAGAGAACCAATTTGACACCTTTTTCAATGGCCTGGTGAATGGCAGTAATGTGGGCTTGTGGAATTTCCTTGGCTTCGTTAAGGAGGGTTCCGTCCATATCCAAGGCTAGTAGTTTAATCATAAGACTTCCTTTTCTAGGTGTTTTGCTTTTATTATAGCATATAGACTATGAAATGTCTGACAGAATAGTAACATTTGACTTTCCTTTTCTTGAAAAAGAAAATAAAATCTTATATAATATGTATACTTAATATTAAAGGAGAAAAAATGTCAAAGTATCACTTTAATTCAATTTACAAAAATGATGAAACAGAGTCCACAGGTCTTCTGTTCATCAAAGTCTACAACAAGTGGGAAAGCAACTTAAAAAGAGTCTTGAAATTAGTTGGTCTCACTCTGCCTCAATTTATCGTTTTGACTTCGCTCTTGTTTCTGAGCAATAGAGAGGAATATGTAACGCAAGTTGATATCGCTCGGTTCACTGGTATGGATGTCATGACGGTTTCCCAGATTGTTAGGCTACTGGAGAAGAAAGACTACATTAGACGCGATCAACACCCAAAGGATAGTCGGGCAAAACTGGTCTCAGTGACGAAGTCTGGCGCGGAGAAGGTCAATCAAGCTTTACCTTTAGTAGAAGGTGTTGATGAAGAATTTTTTAAAAAACTATCTAACGATAGAGAAGTTTTTAATCGTTTGTTAGTAGAGTTGGAGGATAAAAATGCCTAGATATTGGGTCGGAGTTGTTTCGAAGAACCATGTTTTAAGAGGAGTTGAAGGGAATTTTTGTCAGGTCTGTCATGGAAAGGGCGGCCCCTTAAACCGTATGAAAAAAGGAGACTATCTTTTATATTATAGCCCAAAATACGATATGAATGGTCAAGATAAGTTACAGGCTTTTGTGGCCGTAGGTAAAATTACAGATGACAAAGCCTATCAAGTAGAGCAGTTTGAAGGATTCTTTCCATTTAGACGAAATGTCGAGTATTATCAACCAGTCAAAGATTGCTTCATAGAAATAGCCAGACAACATCCTGAATGGAAAGACTATACTTCTCGACTTCGTTATGGGCATTTTGAAGTTTCCAAAGACTTTTTCCTCTATATTTTTCAGCATATGAAAGTGGATGATGGAGTATGATTGATTTCCTAGTTAAATGATTGTCAACTAAAATTTTGGATTTGGACTGTGAAGCGAACTTTGCTATAATAGAGTAAGAAACTTTGATAAACCAAACGAGGCAGAGATGAAATTACTTTATACTGATATTCGGACTTCTTTGACAGATATTTTAACCAGAGAGGCAGAAGAGCTAGTTGCTGCTGGCAAGCGGGTTTTCTACATCGCCCCCAACTCTCTTTCATTTGAAAAGGAACGCGCCGTGCTGGAATGCTTGTCCCAGCAGGCTTCTTTTGCGATTACCGTCACGCGTTTTGCTCAGATGGCTCGTTACTTAGTCTTGAATGATTTGCCAACTAAGACGAGTTTAGATGACATCGGGCTTGGGATGGCTTTTTATAAATGTCTTGCCGAACTCGATCCCAAGGACTTACGTGTTTATGGTGCAATTAAGCAGGATCCTCAATTTATCCAGCAGTTGATTGAACTTTATCATGAGATGACGACTGCTCAGATGAGCTTTTTGGACTTGGAAAGTCTGACAGATGAGGATAAGCGAGCAGATTTACTCTTGATTTTTGAGAAAGTAACAGCCTATCTCAATCAAGGTCAGTTGGCTCAGGGAAGTCAGTTATCTCATTTGATTGAGGCTATTGAGAATGACAAGGTAAGTAGTGATTTCAGTCAACTTGCCTTAGTCATTGACGGATTTACCCGTTTTTCTGCCGAGGAAGAGCGTGTAGTGGATCTACTCCACCGAAAAGGTGCCGAGATTGTCATTGGGGCCTATGCAAGCAAGAAAGCCTATATCAGTCCGTTCACTGAAGGGAATCTCTATCAAGCCAGTGTGGAATTTCTTCATCATTTGGGGGCAAAATACCAATCGCTTGCTCAGGATCGTTCTCAGACTCATGAGAAAATTGATAGTTTTGACAAGGCTTCTCGTTTGCTGGAGTCTTCTTATGACTTCTCAGAACTCGCTTTAGATGTCGATGAGAAGGACCGTGAAAATCTGCAAATCTGGTCCTGCTTGACGCAAAAAGAGGAGTTGGAATTAGTAGCCCGTAGCATTCGTCAGAAATTACATGACCATCCAGAACTGAGTTACAAGAATTTCCGTATTTTGCTGGGTGATGTGGCATCTTACCAGCTATCACTGAAAACTATTTTTGACCAGTACCAGATTCCTTTCTATCTTGGTAGAAGTGAATCCATGGCCCATCATCCTCTGACTCAGTATGTGGAGTCTATTTTACGTTTAAAACGTTACCGTTTCCGTCAGGAGGATTTGATTAATCTCCTCAGAACAGGTTTGTATACTGACCTTGGCCAAGCGGATATTGATGCTTTTGAGCAATATCTCCGCTATCTTGGCATCAATGGCTTGCCAGCTTTTCAGCAGACCTTTACCAAATCCCACCATGGAAAATTTGATTTAGAGCGTTTAAATTCTCTTCGTCTGCGAGTTTTGGCGCCACTTGAAACCTTATTTGCCAGTCGGAAGCAAAAGACTGAAAATCTCTTGCAAAAGTGGAATACTTTTCTAAAAAATGCTGCTTTAAGCAAGCAGATGCAAGAATTGACAGCTACTATGGAAACTCTAGAACAGGAAAGACAAGCCGAAGTTTGGAAGGCTTTCTGCCATGTTTTAGAACAATTTGCGACCGTTTTCGCTGGTACACAGGTTAGTCTAGAGGATTTCCTAGCCTTGCTCCATTCTGGAATGAGCTTATCCCAGTATCGTACCATTCCAGCAACTGTTGACACTGTTCTGGTGCAGAGTTACGATTTGATTGCACCTATGACCGCTGACTTTGTCTATGCCATTGGGCTGACTCAGGATCATTTGCCAAAAATTGCGCAAAACACCAGCCTGTTAACAGACGAAGAAAGACAAAGTCTAAACCAAGCAACTGAGGAGGGAGCGCAATTACTGATTGCAAGTAGTGAAAACCTCAAGAAAAATCGCTATACCATGCTTTCTTTAGTCAATGCTGCTCGTAAGCAGTTGATTTTGTCAGCTCCAAGTCTCCTCAATGAAAATGAGAGCAAGGAATCAGCCTATCTTCAGGAACTGGTGGGTTTTGGATTTAGCCGGTTAGAGAAGAAGATTCATCAAAAAAGTCTGTCTAAGGATGATATGGGTTCTTATCACAGTCTCTTGTCTAGTCTCGTTTCCTATCATCAGCAGGCGGGTTCTAGTGAAAATGAAGAAGATGTGACCTTTGTCAAGGTTCTAGCGCGTGTGATGGGGAAAAAACTTGATCAAAAAGGTCTTACAAATCCTGCACTCCCAACTAGCCCAAGCAGCAAACCATTAGAGAAAGAGACCTTGAAGGCTCTCTATCCAGCTGACAAGGAGTTTTACCTGTCTACGTCTGGTTTGACGGAGTTTTACCGCAATGAATACAGTTATTTCCTCCGTTATGTCTTAGGTTTGCAGGAAGAATTGCGCCTACGTCCTGATGCTCGCAGTCACGGGAATTTCTTGCATCGTATTTTTGAACGTGCCTTGAAACTCCCTGCTGAAAAACCATTTGACCAACGTTTGGAGCAAGCTATCAAGGAAACCAGTCAAGAACGGGAATTTGAAGCCATTTATCAAGAAAGTTTGGAAGCCCAGTTTACCAAGGAAGTTCTTCTTGATGTCGCTAGGACCACTGGCCACATCCTACGTCATAATCCAGCCATTGAAACCATCCAAGAGGAAGCAGCATTTGGTGGTAAAGATCAAGCCTTTATTCAATTGGATAATGGTCGGAGTGTCCATGTGCGAGGCAAGGTTGACCGCATTGACCGCCTGAAAGCTGATGGAGCGTTAGGAGTGGTAGACTACAAGTCTAGTTTAACTCAGTTCCAGTTTCCTCATTTCTTTAATGGGCTTAATTCCCAGTTGCCAACCTATCTTGCTGCCTTAAAAAGAGAAGGGGAGCAGAACTTTTTTGGCGCTATGTACTTGGAAATGGCTGAACCTGTCCAATCTTTATTAGCTGTTAAAAGTCTGGCAGGAGCAGTAGCAGAAGTTAGCAAGTCTATGAAATACCAAGGTCTCTTTTTAGAAAAAGAAAGTAGTCATTTGGGAGAGTTTTATAACAAAAACAAGGCTAATCAGCTGACAGACGAGGAATTCCAGCTCTTACTGGATTACAATGCCCATCTGTACAAAAAGGCAGCTGAGAAGATTTTACAAGGCCAGTTTGCCATCAATCCATACACAGAGAATGGCAGAAGTATTGCCCCGTACGTTCAGCAACACCAAGCCATCACTGGATTTGAAGCCAATTATCACTTAGGACAAGCACGTTTCCTAGAGAAGTTGGACTTAGCTGATGGCAAGCGTCTGGTTGGAGAAAAGCTCAAGCAAGCTTGGTTTGAGAAAATGAGAGAGGAGTTGAATCGATGAAGCCCATTTCCTTTTTAACTGAGGAAGAGATTCAAAAATTGCAAGAAGCAGAAGCGAGTTCGAACAAGGAACAAAAGAAAACAGCCGAGCAAATCGAAGCCATTTATACCGCAGGGCAAAATATCCTTGTTTCAGCGTCTGCTGGTTCAGGGAAGACCTTTGTTATGGCAGAGCGTATTCTGGACCAATTAGCACGTGGCGTGGAAATCAGCCAACTCTTTATCTCGACCTTTACCGTCAAGGCTGCTACTGAACTCAAAGAGCGCTTGGAGAAAAAAATCAGCCAACAAATCCAAGAAACCGATGATGTTGATCTCAAACAACACTTGGGACGTCAATTGGCAGATCTACCAAACGCTGCCATTGGAACCATGGACTCTTTCACACAAAAATTCCTTGGCAAACATGGCTATCTGATTGATATCGCACCGAACTTCCGTATTCTGCAAAATGAAAGTGAACAGTTACTCTTAAAGAACGAAGTTTTTCATCAAGTTTTTGAAGAGCATTATCAAGGTGAGAATAAAGAGAAATTTAGTAGTTTGGTGAAGAACTTTGCAGGGCGTGGCAAGGATGAACGAGGTCTGCGCCAACAAGTCTACAAAATCTATGACTTTTTACAATCCACCAGCAGTCCCCAAAAATGGCTGAACGAGTCTTTTCTCAAAGGGTTTGAAGAAGCTGACTTTGCAAAAGAGAAAGACAAACAAACCGAGCAAATTAAGCAGGTGCTTTGGGACTTGGAAAGTTACTTCCGTTATCATCTGGATAACGATGCCAAGGAGTTTCCAAAAGCTGCCTATTTAGAAGCTGTTCAACAGGTTTTGGATGAAATTAGCTCCTTAAATCAAGAGTCCGATAGCCAGGCTTATCAAGCTGTGCTTGCGCGTATTGTCGCCATCTCTAAGGAAAAAAATGGTCGAGCTCTGGCTAACTCCAGTCGTAAGGCCGATTTGAAACCACTGGCTGATGCCTATAACGATGAGAGAAAGGTCCAGTTTGCTAAACTAGGACAACTGTCAGACCAGATAACCATTCTCGACTATCAAGAGCGTTATCATGAAGATACCTGGGATCTAGCTAAAACCTTCCAAACCTTTATGAGTGATTTTGTGGAGGCTTATCGTGAACGTAAACGCCAAGAAAATGCCTTTGAATTTGCTGATATCAGTCATTACACCATTGAGATTTTAGAGAATTCACCGCAAGTTCGTGAGGCTTATCAGGAGCGCTTCCACGAAGTTATGGTCGATGAGTACCAGGATACCAACCACATTCAAGAACGAATGCTGGAATTGCTGTCGAATGGTCACAATCGCTTTATGGTGGGAGATATCAAGCAGTCCATCTACCGTTTCCGTCAGGCAGATCCCCAGATTTTCAATGAAAAATTTCAACGCTATGCGCAAAATCCTCAAGAAGGAAAGCTGATTTTGCTCAAGGAAAATTTCCGTAGTAGTTCAGAAGTGCTATCAGCAACCAACGATGTATTTGAACGTCTCATGGACCAAGAGGTCGGCGAAATCAACTATGATAGCATGCACCAGCTTGTTTTTGCCAACATCAAACTAACTCCCAATCCTGAGAACAAGGCAGAGTTTCTCCTCTACGACAAGGACGATAGTGGGCAAGAGGAGGAAGAGAGCCAAGCAGAAACGAAACTCACAGGAGAAATGCGCCTAGTTATCAAGGAAATCTTGAAGCTCCATCAAGAAAAAGGTGTAGCCTTCAAAGAAATTGCCCTTTTGACTTCCAGTCGCAGTCGTAATGACCAGATCCTCCTCGCTCTGTCAGAGTACGGAATTCCTGTCAAAACAGACGGGGAGCAAAACAATTATCTCCAATCCCTAGAAGTGCAAGTCATGTTGGACACCCTGCGAGTCATTCACAATCCTCTGCAAGACTATGCCTTGGTAGCCCTTATGAAGTCTCCTATGTTTGGTTTTGATGAGGACGAGTTGGCACGCTTATCCCTTCAGAAAGTAGAAGATAAGGTCCAAGAAAATTTCTATGAGAAACTTGTTAATGCTCAAAAACTCGCAACAAGTCAGAAAAACTTGATTCATAAATCTCTAGCGGAAAAATTAAATCAGTTCATGGATATTTTGGATTCTTGGCGCTTGTATGCCAAAACCCACTCTCTCTATGACTTGATTTGGAAGATTTACAACGACCGTTTTTACTATGACTATGTTGGAGCCTTGCCAAACGGACCTGCTAGACAGGCCAATCTCTATGCCCTAGCGCTACGTGCTGACCAGTTTGAAAAGAGCAATTTCAAAGGCTTGTCTCGTTTTGTTCGTATGATTGACCAAGTCCTAGAAGCCCAGCACGATCTCGCAAGCGTAGCCGTCGCACCGCCTAAAGATGCCGTGGAACTTATGACCATTCACAAGAGCAAAGGATTGGAATTTCCTTACGTCTTTATCCTCAATATGGATCAGGACTTCAACAAGCAAGACTCGATGTCAGACGTTATTCTCAGTCGTCAAAATGGGCTTGGTGTCAAATACATTGCCAACGTGGAAACAGGAGCAGTGGAAGCACACTATCCTAAAACCATTAAACTCTCTATTCCTAGCTTAACTTATACGCAGAATGAGAAAGAACTGCAACTGGCTAGCTATTCAGAGCAGATGCGTCTGCTGTATGTTGCCATGACGAGAGCTGAGAAAAAGCTCTATCTTGTCGGCAAGGGTTCTCGTGAAAAGCTAGAAGCCAAGGAATACCCAGCAGCAAATAACGGAAAATTAGATAGCAATACCAGACTGCAAGTAAGAAATTTCCAAGATTGGGTCTGGGCTATCAGTAAAGTATTTGCCAAGGACAATCTCAACTTTAGCTATCGTTTTATTGGTGAAGACCAGTTGACTAGGGAAGCTATTGGTCAGTTGGAAAACAAGAGTCCTCTCCAAGATAGTTCTCAAGCAGACAACCGCCAGTCAGAAACCATCAAAGAAGCTTTGGAAATGCTGAAAGATGTGGAAATTTATAATACTCTTCACCGCGCAGCCATTGAACTACCAAGTGTTCAAACCCCAAGCCAAATCAAGAAATTCTACGAACCCGTTATGGATATGGAAGGGGTAGAAATTACTAACCAAACTCCATCACCGGAAAAGCAAATCAGCTTTGATTTACCAGATTTTTCAACTAAAGAAAAGGTAACTGGATCTGAGATTGGTAGTGCCACTCACGAACTCATGCAGAGAATTGACCTCAGTCAGCAACCAACACTTGCTAGCTTGACAGAAACTCTCAAACAAGTTCAGACTAGTCCAGCTGTAAGAGACAAGATCAATCTTGCTAAAATCCTTGCATTCTTTGACACAGCACTTGGTCAGGAAATTCTTGCTAATACAGACCATCTTTATCGCGAGCAACCTTTCTCTATGCTCAAAAAAGATCAAAAGAGTCAGGAAGATTTTGTTGTTCGTGGGATCTTGGACGGCTATCTACTTTATGAGGACAGAATTATTCTTTTCGACTATAAGACAGA
Organism: Streptococcus sp. VT 162; assembly: GCA_000688775.2. Classification (NCBI taxonomy): domain Bacteria; kingdom Bacillati; phylum Bacillota; class Bacilli; order Lactobacillales; family Streptococcaceae; genus Streptococcus; species Streptococcus sp. VT 162. The sequence continues at coordinate 959,994 of CP007628.2, read as the reverse complement.
CCGTTACGATCAACCAAGTCAACTCATAGACCGCTATCGTGGTCAGTTAGCCCTATACGGAGAGGCTTTATCACGAGCCTATTCGATTGAAAACATTGAAAAATACTTGATTTTGCTCGGTAAAGATGAGGTTCAAGTTGTAAAAGTATAATTTATACTCTTCGAAAATCAAATTCAAACCACGTCAGCTTCACCTTGCCGTACTCAAGTACAGCCTACGGCTAGCTTCCTAGTTTGCTCTTTAATTTTCATTGAGTATTAGAAAGGAGACCTCGTGACACTTCCAGTTAGAAAATCCCTGCACGATGCGGTTTTACAGGCTTCAAAAGCCGATACTTGGGATCAAGCTACCAAGGAATGGAATGAAGTTTCCTTGATCTTTAATGGCATTGGCCGTAGTAATTGTGTCTGCGGGAATGCCATAAAATACGCCTACGAACTCTTTAACGGAGTCACAGGCCAACGTCTTTTTCCTATCGGAAGCGACTGTGTTCGCCATTTTCATCGTATTAGCCTCGATCGGCAACTAGAAGAGGAAGAAAAACTACTCAGAAAAGTTGAAAATCTAACCAGAAAGGCTCAGAAAAAGGAAAAAATCAAGGTTAATAAAAGCGATTTTGACGAACGACTTCTAAAATGGTTTTGGGAGAAAGGTGTTTTCAAAGCCAATCGTGGCAATCAATTCGCACCTGAGAAAGATTACCAGCTTTTCCTAGAAGTCTTTCAAGGTGGAAGTTGGACCAAGGCAGATCCAAATAAGAAGGCTCGTATGGAAGAAGTGCTGGAAAAGTGTATCAAACCTTTTCTACTTGGTAAGACCGATGACCAACTCTACCTTGTCAAACTAGGCAAGGAGAAAATCGACTACGAGCAGCATCTACGGATTCAAGCAGAGAAAGAACGCAAGAAGAGAGATAAAATCGCCAAGCAATACGCTGACAACCTCATTCTTGCCATGGGACCTGCAGAACGAGCCTATCAAGATTACTTTGGCTTTACAGAAACCTTGACCCAAGAAGAACGAAAATGGGAAAAAATCCTCTTTGGTAAGAATAGAGAAGAACGGGCTATCAAGGCTAAACAAAACCAGAAAGAGCTGGAAAAAGATCAGCGGATTGCAAATCAAGATCCTATTGAACGAAAGCAGAAGCAGACTTGGCTTCTTAATTCCTATTTTCGTAATTTACCAGATGAAAAAGCCAGATTTTCTCGGCTTCTATTAGAATATCGAAAAAGTGGAGAAGTACTCTTTTCAGATGAATACTTATCTGAGCATCTCATCGATTTTTTCTACAAGATGAAAGCCTTTGAGTTTGAAATTGCACCAGAACAAGTCCGCGATTTTCTAAAAGAATGCCTTCAGGCAGAACATCTATCATCTGCACAAGAAAGTTGGACTAGAGGGATTCTCCTCAATTGTCTTCATCCGTTTTTAGATAGGTTACTCATATAGAAAAAATCCTACCTTGTCTATGCATGGTAGGATTTAAGTATCACCAAATATGTACTGGTAAAGTTGGACGACTTTCTGAAAACACTGCGTGTCCATTCTTGTTATTTTTTGAGCATTACGCATCCGAAAATCAAAGGTATACAGTTGAAATGGATTGACAGCGCCATCTACCTTGTCCGACGAGACAGGAACGAGCAAGCCTTTTTCTGCCAAACGACGTTGGCCGTGAGTGATAGGACAGACAGCCACAAAACCAGTTTGCAAGGCATATTCTCTCCTAGAAACTACCAAGGCAGGTCGCCGTTTCTGGATTTCTCGACCGACTGATGGATCAAAGTCCAGCCAAATGATATCCTGCTTTTCAGGAATATACTCAGATTTCGCTATCAAGTGACCTTACTCCTTCAAAATCATTTGTCATTCTCAAATCAGTAATCCCATCAAAAGGATCTTTCAGTTTTGGAGCTAAGACAATGACTCCGTCAATCCCTTTGTAGACGACCATTTCTTGACCTTCTGTCATCCCCAAATTTTTAGGAATGGTCACAGTGAGCGAATTCCCCACCTTCCGAGTCTTTACTGTATTCATTGCTCTACCTCCACGAATTAGTATACACTAAGTATATACCTGTTAGCAAAAAAAGTCAAGTAAATCCTGACTGGCATCAAGGATGTTTCGGACCAATACTATTTGTCGTTTATTGTGGTCAAAGCCTGTGCAAAAGTTCCTCATTTATGATAGAATAGGTAGTAAGAAAGAAAACGTTTTTACTACGTTTTTTTTAGTCGGAAGGGGAAAATATTATGGCTACTATTCAATGGTTTCCGGGCCACATGTCTAAGGCTCGGCGGCAAGTTCAGGAGAATTTAAAATTTGTTGATTTTGTGACGATTTTGGTGGATGCTCGGCTACCTTTATCTAGTCAAAATCCTATGTTAACCAAGATTGTAGGTGATAAACCTAAACTCTTGATTTTGAACAAGGCTGACCTAGCAGACCCAGCAATGACCAAAGAATGGCGTCAGTATTTTGAATCACAGGGAATCCAAACTCTGGCTATCAACTCCAAAGAGCAAGTGACTGTAAAAGTTGTGACGGATGCCGCTAAAAAGCTCATGGCTGATAAGATTGCACGCCAGAAAGAACGAGGTATCAAGATCGAAACCTTGCGGACCATGATTATCGGAATTCCAAATGCTGGTAAGTCAACTCTCATGAACCGTTTGGCTGGGAAAAAGATTGCAGTTGTCGGCAATAAACCAGGTGTTACTAAGGGGCAACAGTGGCTCAAAACCAACAAAGACCTTGAAATTTTAGACACACCAGGGATTCTCTGGCCTAAGTTCGAAGACGAAACCGTTGCTTTGAAACTAGCCTTGACTGGAGCAATTAAAGATCAACTACTCCCAATGGATGAAGTGACCATTTTTGGTCTCAATTATTTCAAAAAACATTATCCAGAAAAGCTAGCTGAACGCTTCAAACAAATGAAGATAGAAGAAGAAGCACCTGTTATCATCATGGATATGACCCGTGCTCTCGGTTTCCGAGATGATTACGACCGCTTTTACAGCCTCTTCGTCAAGGAAGTCCGTGATGGAAAGCTCGGTAACTACACCTTAGATACATTGGACGACATCGATGACGACGATTAAAGAAATCAAAGAACTTCTTGCCACTGTCAAAGAATTAGACAATCCCCTTTTTCTTGAACTGGAAAAGGATCCTCGTTCTGGGGTTCAAAAGGAAATCAGCAAACGTAAAAAAGCCATTCAGGCTGAACTGGATGAAGACCTTCGCCTGGAAACTATGCTTTCTTATGAAAAAGAACTTTATAAGCAAGGATTGACTCTAATTGCAGGTGTTGACGAGGTTGGCCGTGGTCCTCTTGCTGGACCTGTAGTCGCTGCAGCCGTTATCTTGCCGAAAAATTGTAAGATTAGAGGCCTCAACGATAGCAAGAAGATCCCCAAAAAGAAACATTTGGAAATTTATCATGCTGTTCAAGATCAAGCCTTGGCAATCGGTATTGGTATCATGGATAATCAGGTCATTGACCAAGTCAATATCTATGAAGCAACCAAGCTGGCCATGAAGGAAGCAATTTCCCAGGTCAGTCCGAAACCTGAGCACCTCTTGATAGACGCCATGAAACTGGAGTTGTCGATTCCCCAAACAGCAATCATCAAAGGAGATGCCAACTCTCTCTCAATCGCAGCTGCATCTATAGTAGCCAAGGTGACACGGGATGAATTGATGAAGGAATATGATCAGCAATATCCTGGATATGATTTTACAGCTAATGCAGGTTATGGAACAGCTAAACACCTAAAAGGACTAGAAAAACTAGGTGTCACCCCAATTCACCGAACCAGTTTTGAACCAGTCAAAACACTGGTTTCAACTAAGAAAGACAAGTAAGAGGAAATGATTATGGAGGAACAGTCAGAAACATTCAGTTCCAAGAAAGAATTTGCCTTTGCCTCAAGCACCATATTATCCCAAGTTGGGCGAGGAATCATTGTTGGACTCGTCGTCGGGCTAATCGTCGGATCCTTTCGTTTCTTAATCGAAAAGGGTTTCCATCTGATACAAGGACTCTATCAAGATCAAGCGCACTTAGTGCGCAATCTTTTTATCATTGGTCTATTTTATGTAATAGTTTGCTGGCTTAGTGCGAAACTAACTCGGTCAGAAAAAGATATCAAGGGTTCAGGAATTCCTCAAGTCGAAGCCGAACTAAAGGGACTCATGACTCTTAACTGGTGGAGTGTTCTCTGGAAGAAATATGTATTAGGAATTCTTGCTATTGCCAGTGGGCTCATGCTAGGTCGAGAAGGGCCAAGTATTCAACTTGGAGCAGTTGGTGGTAAAGGTATTGCCAAGTGGCTCAAATCTAGCCCAGTAGAGGAACGTTCCCTGATTGCCAGTGGAGCTGCTGCAGGTTTAGCCGCTGCCTTTAATGCACCAATTGCAGGTCTCCTCTTTGTTGTAGAAGAAGTCTATCACCATTTTTCCCGCTTTTTTTGGGTCTCAACTCTAGCAGCCAGTCTCGTAGCAAACTTTGTCTCACTACTCATATTTGGCCTAACACCCGTACTGGATATGCCAGACAACATTCCTCTCATGACCCTAGACCAGTATTGGATTTACCTCCTTATGGGAGTTTTTCTCGGGCTTTCTGGTTTTCTCTATGAGAAAGCTGTACTCAATGTTGGTCGAATTTATGACTGGATTGGTCAAAAAATTCATTTGGATAGAGCTTATTATCCAATCCTAGCCTTTATCCTTATCATACCAGTCGGGATTTTCTTGCCACAAATTCTTGGTGGTGGAAATCAGCTGGTTCTTTCCTTAACTGAGCAAAATTTTAGTTTCCAAGTTCTATTAGCTTACTTTTTGATCCGCTTTGTTTGGAGTATGATTAGTTATGGAAGTGGCCTCCCAGGAGGAATTTTCCTACCCATTTTGGCGCTTGGTTCCTTACTTGGTGCCCTAGTTGGTGTCATTTGTGTGAATATTGGACTTGTCAGTCAGGAGCAATTTCCTATATTTGTTATTTTAGGAATGAGTGGCTACTTTGGGGCAATTTCCAAGGCTCCCTTAACTGCCATGATCCTCGTAACTGAGATGGTAGGGGACATTCGAAACCTCATGCCACTTGGCTTAGTGACATTGGTGGCATACATCGTCATGGATCTACTCAAGGGTGCTCCAGTCTATGAGGCCATGCTCGAAAAAATGCTGCCAGAAGAAGCGACAGATGAAGGAGAAGTCACCCTCATTGAAATCCCTGTATCAGATAAAATAGCAGGAAAACAGGTTCACGAACTCAACTTGCCACATAACGTACTCATCACCACCCAAGTCCATAATGGCAAAAGCCAAACAGTTAACGGATCAACTAGAATGTATCTTGGTGATATGATTCACCTAGTGATTCCAAAAAGTGAAATTGGAAAAGTCAAAGATTTGTTGTTGTAAGTTTTGTTTACATAATTTATTTTACGCAAAACATTATCGAAAGGATTCTCTATGAAAAGAAATAAGGCAATTGCGGTATATTTGCTAGGCACATTTAGCCAAATGATATCAGTTTGTCTCCTTTTCTTTCTCTTGAATCATTTTTCTATTCATTCCAATCTATTAACTATTTTAGGAATCATTCTAGGTGGGATTTCTTCAGCGCTTTGGGGAATAATTGTTGCAAATCACTATTTTCATATTCATTTTAAGAAGATTGTAAACGATTTTTTTAACATTCATACCAGTTACAAACATTATTTATTATCTTTTTTCCTTATTGTCCTTGATTTTTCTTTTCTAATGTTTGGTGGGAAAATAGTAGAATTTAGCTGGTATCTCCCATTTTTGATGTTCTTCAAATTTATTTTCTTTGGTGGTATAGAAGAGATTGGATGGCGATATGTCTTTCAACCAATTTTACAAGAAAAGTTGCCATATTTTTACTCAACAATCCTAACCTTTTTCAGCTGGGCAATTTGGCATTTGTTGTTCTTTTACATAGATGGTTCCCTTGCAACACTGCAAATTCTACCGTTTTTATTTGGATTGCTGACGAATTCTTTCATACTCTCAGCTCTTTATAACAAAACAAAGAATCTCTGGATTTGCGTTATGACACATTCGATCATTAATGTCTTGTCTCAGCTAACCATAGACACTGATCGATCTGAAACCTACCTGCTTAAAATCTTCATCATCTTGGTATCCTGCTATATGGTAATACATAAAAAAGATGAGTATAATCGGTATAAATAAAATTAAATATAAACCTTCAAAACCAAATCAAAAAAGATTTGGTTTTTTAAGAATTAGAAATCTAATTTTCAGTATATAGTATGATTTTTACCCCTACTTTGTAAAGAATGATTAGAATATTGTATAATAAGAAAAAGGAGAAAAGCATAAATGAATAATTCTGGAATTAAAAAAAGTCATACAAGAATACTAATCATTTTGTTACTCGCAACCATCACAGCAGGAGCTATTTTTATGTTTAGTTTGTTAGGAAAATCGCAAGAAGAACATCGTAATAGAGAGTATGAAGTTAGTTTGGTGAATGCCTTAAAGAATTCCTATGAAGGGATTGAAGAGATTAAAATTTCTAATCCAGAATACACAAGCCCTCCTGGTTCGTGGTCTTGTGATGTCGAAATTAAATTTAAAGATGAAAGAACTCTTTCATATGGAATTAATCATCATTTAAACTATAAAACCAATTATGGTGGCCGTCAAGAAACAAACGAAGATTGGCAGTATTTAGAAACTCATAGAGGGAAAACTTTAAAGTCAGTGAGAATTACTTATTCTGATAGCGAGCAAGGAGAACTATGATGAATTTCCATTATACTGATGAATAATTTAAACCAAGATTATGCTGTTTATAGTGTGAACGAAAAGTCTTCAAGGAGAAAAAGGAGAAAAGCTTAAATGAATATTTCCAGCAATAAAAAAAGATATATAAGACTACTAATCGTTTTGTTACTCATAGCCATCACAGCAGGAGCTATTTTTATGTTTAGGTTGTTAGGGAAGTCTCAAGAAGAACGTCGAAATAGAGAATATGAAGTAAGTCTGGTTAATGCCTTAAAGAATTCATATGAAGGGATAGAAGAAATCAAAATTTCCAATCCAACATATACGAACCCTCCTGGTGACTGGTCTTGTAAGGTTGATATTTTGTTTGAAGATGGGGAAAAAATATTCTATGGAATTCCACATAACTTAGATGAGATAGAAAATTACAATGGTCGTATGACTTATGGACAGCGAGATTTTCTTAACCGAAGAAAAGGAATAACAACTAATACAGTTACGGTTACATACTCTAACAAAGAAAGAGGGGAACAGTAATGGTATTTAATTATACAGAAAAACAACTTAATGAATTAAACCATGGGAAGAATGTATACAGTGTCAATGCTGAATATGCTGAGAAAAAGAGGAAATGATAATGAGTAAAAACAGATTAAGAAAAAGCTATAAACCATTATTCATAGTTTTGGCTTGATTTTCTCTATTCTACTGTTATTTATCTTTAAATTATAGTAGAATAGAGAAAAGGAGAAAAGCTTAAATGAACAATTCCAGCACTAAAAAAAATCACAAAAGATTACTAATCGTTTTGTCACTCGCAATTATCACAGCAGGAGGTATATTTATGTTTAGCATGTTAGGGAAGTCTCAAGAGGAACGTCGGAATAGAGAGTATGAAGTTAGTTTGGTGAATGCTTTAAAAAATTCTTACCAAGGGATTGAGGAGATTAAGATTACGGAACCTTATTATAGTGAGAAACCAGGATCATGGTCTTGTGATATTGAAATAAAGTTCAGTGATAATCAAATGATAACTTATGGAATTAATCACAGATTAACTTATAAAGAAAACCACGATGGCCTTATGAAAGGAAATACTGATGAAGAAATTAATCAACAATGGTTAAAACTAAAAAAACACATTGGTAAAACAGAATCTACTGTATTAGTGCAATATTCAAATGGTGAAACAGGAGAACAATAATGACATTTAATTATACTGATAATCAATTGAATAATTTAAATCAAGATTTTGCTGTTTATAGTGTTAATAAAGAATTTTCAGATAGAAATAAAAAGAAATTTGTGACAGCTATTCCAAAAAATGAAAATGAAACCAACACTATAACCACCTCCGATGGTCAAGAATTCCGTGTTGTTGCCACTAAGTCTGACATTGAAACAGGTTTTGATGGGCTGGCAGTTGCACCTATTGTTAACGGCAAACCAGATTATAAAAATGTAGCTGTGATTGCTGCTGGAACGGACCCTGATAGTCCTGTGAATAAAAGTATGTTTGTTTCACGTGATGTCAATAGTGCGATAATTGCAAAAAAAATGTATTTATCACCACAATATAAGGTTGCAGATCAATTTGTTAAAGAAATTATGGATGATCCCAGATATGAAGTTAGCCAACTATCTGGCTATTCACAAGGATCTTACATGCTGAAGGTGGGAGCTAAATACCACATACCTACAACTACATTTAATGCTTGGTTTAAATACGGTGCGCTCACACTGGAAGAAAAAGCATTTATTGAAAATAATCCAGCTATGTTTATTGATTACCGTAGAAAACATGATGACGTAGTACGTTGGAATGATTTCAATCACCCTGAATGGTATTCTGGTATAACTGACTCTATGCCTAGTACGATTCACTGGCTTGATGGTTCGAGTCATAAAATTGGTGACTGGGAGTTTGATCCTGCAACTGGTCAACTTGTAGATGGCAAAGGAGGGAAACCCTTAATCAGTGGCGTTTATCGAGCCTATGCCAACAGTCTCCGAGGAATGGCTCATTACAAGGACTTGAAATCAAAATGGTCATCAGGTGGTATTAGTAGTTCTGAGGAAATATACTTAGATGCAGCTCAAGGTTCTATCCTATCATCATCTATGGCTACAGCAGCAAGAACTGGAGCTGATGAAGTGAGCGCCTTAGCCAAAAAAGCCAATCAAGAATTACAAGAAATTTGGTCAAAAATCGATTTTACAAGCTACACAGCATTAGCTCCCTATGAGGTTGATGCCATTTTTGCTAGTCAAGGTATTACTCAAGCACAGTTTATCGATACGTTTCAGACAGAGACAAATCAAACAGCTACTAAGATGAATGCTTCCGCCCAAGCATTTGAACAGTTAGACAAACAATTACAGAATGTCATTGAAAAAACAGTAGCAACAGACACACAATTTGCCAAGGAGTTCAGACAATGGAAAGAAAAGATGTGAAATGGGAGGAAATTAGAGAGAAAGAGAGAGAACTGTTTAATCTAGAAGAACAATATTATCAACAAAAGAAAGAACTCGATGATAAAGCACTCGATTTAAACGAACGAAATGCAAATTTAGAAAAACTGATGTCTGATGAAGTTGATAAAATGTATCAAGTCTTGAGAAAATTTTCATCAACTGCTGATGATGTTAGAGACTACTTTACAGAAATAGAAAATCTGAGACACTTTTCGGAACAAGTATACCGAGAACATAGAATTAAACTCGAAAATGAGAGAGAAAAAAACGATAACGAGTTTCGCAAAAAAAGAAATGAATTAGAGGAAGAATTTCACAAACTAAGGAGAGATTATGCAAGCACCAATGAATGAATACTACACAGATGAAGAATATCAATATGCACTGAAACAAATGTATCGAATGATGGAAAGAAACCGAATCATTGCGGAAGCAAAGATAGCAATAACAGCAAAAAATAAATTAAAAGAAAACTTTAGTAAGACAGCTAAGAAAATTGCTACAGAAACCAAATCAACTATCACAAGCATAAACAGCCAAATGGACACTGCAATACGAGGAAAAGTTCGCAAGAGTCTTGAAGAAAAGATTCCTAATATGTTACTCAAGTATGATGAAATTTAATAAAATGGTTCAGAGTGAATGGGATAAAGTTAGATATTTTAAAAGTTTCTTATATCATCTTTCCGAAAAACTATAATTTTCTTGAAAAATATATGAGTCTATGCTATACTACTAGTAGACTTAATTATGGAGAAAATACATGAAACGTGAGATTTTACTGGAACGAATCGACAAACTAAAACAAATCATGCCATGGTATGTTCTGGAATACTACCAATCCAAGCTTGCTGTTCCCTACAGTTTTACAACCTTGTACGAATATCTCAAGGAATACGATCGATTTTTCAGCTGGCTTTTGGAGTCTGGTATTTCAAATGTTGATAAAATGTCTGACATTCCTTTATCAGTCTTGGAAAATATGTCTAAGAAAGATATGGAATCCTTTATCCTGTATCTACGTGAACGACCTTTGCTGAATGCCAATACAACCAAGCAAGGTGTCTCTCAGACAACCATCAATCGCACCTTGTCAGCACTTTCCAGTCTTTATAAGTATCTAACAGAGGAAGTTGAAAACGACCAAGGGGAGCCTTATTTCTATCGTAATGTAATGAAGAAAGTTTCAACCAAGAAAAAGAAAGAAACACTTGCTGCCAGAGCTGAAAACATCAAGCAAAAACTCTTTCTAGGTGATGAAACAGAAGGTTTTCTGACTTATATCGACCAAGAGTACCCACAACAACTCTCAAATCGCGCTCTCTCGTCATTTAATAAGAATAAAGAACGTGATTTGGCCATTATTTCCCTTCTCTTGGCATCTGGTGTTCGCTTATCTGAAGCTGTTAACCTGGACCTAAGAGACCTTAATCTCAAAATGATGGTCATTGATGTCACTCGAAAAGGGGGGAAACGTGATTCTGTCAATGTCGCTGCTTTTGCTAAGCCTTACCTAGAGAATTATCTAGCCATTCGAAATCAACGTTATAAGACGGAAAAGACGGATACAGCACTCTTTCTGACCTTATATCGTGGTGTTCCCAATCGTATCGATGCTTCCAGTGTTGAAAAAATGGTTGCTAAGTACTCTGAGGACTTCAAAGTGCGTGTAACTCCCCACAAACTACGCCATACCCTGGCGACTAGGCTCTATGATGCTACTAAATCGCAAGTTTTGGTTAGCCATCAGCTAGGTCACGCTAGTACACAAGTCACTGACCTCTATACCCATATCGTCAATGATGAACAAAAGAATGCTTTAGATAGTTTATGATTGTTACATATTATAAATTATGTAAATTTATATTCAAAAAAGAAGCTGGTTATATAACCAGCTTCTTTTCTTTTTACCCCACTACTGCTTCAGCGATTTCTTCACGGCTAATTCCAGCAAAGTAGCGTGTGATGTCAATAGTTTCTAGAGCTTTAAGAACATCTTCGCGTTCGTATTTCACACCACGAAGGACATCTTCTACAGCTACAACGTCTTCGATACCAAAGAAGTCTCCATAAATCTTGATATCTTGGATTTTTGATTCAATGACGTTGGCAAAAACTTCAACCTTACCACTGGTGAATTTTGTTCCACGACGGACGTTAAATTCAGGTGATTTACCATAGTTCCAGTCCCAAGTAGCGAACTTGGTATCCTTGATGCGATTGATTTCCGCCATTTCTTCTTCTGAAAAGACGTATTCAGTCATCTCTGGGTACTCTTTTTTCATGTATTCCAATAGCAAATCTCGGAATTCTTCAACTGTGATTTTTTCTGGCAATTCATTGACAATATTGGTTACACGGGCACGGACGGATTTCACACCTTTTGATTCAAATTTATCTTTTGAAACCTTGAGGGCGTTAGCAAGGACTGACAAATCAACGTCAAAGAGCAAGCAACCGTGGTGCATGATACGGCCATTGATATAGGCTTGGGCATTTCCACAGAATTTCTTGCCATCAATTTCAAGGTCGTTACGGCCTGTGAACTCAGCTTTAACGCCTAGTTGAGCTAAGGTATTGATAACTGGAGTTGAAAAGCTCTTGAAGTCAAAGGCCTTGTTTTCATCTTCTTTTGAAATGATGGTGTAGTTGAGGTTATTTAAATCGTGATAAACAGCTCCACCACCACTGATACGGCGGACTACCTCAATACCATTTTCGCGAACATAATCACGATTGATTTCTTCGATAGTGTTCTGGTGACGACCAACAATGATAGAAGGTTTGTTAATCCAAAGAAGGAAGATTTGATCCTCATCTAGTAAGTGTTTAAAGGCATATTCTTCCAAGGCGATATTAAAAGCAGTGTCGTTTGAATGATTGATAATGTATTTCATAGTATTTCCAAAAATTTAGTTTTTAAATTCTGTTCATAGCAATCAAATTTTCTAAAGTGGTAAAAAGAAATGTAACGTGTTATCGTTACATTTCTCGGAAAAATTGAGACAAGAGGCTCAATTTTTAGGCATGGAACTCTAATAGAGGTCGCTGCCGTCCGTACTACTTTAAGAAAATTTAGTTGAAAATCTTATTTATTTTTTCTTAGGTGAATGGATAGCCATTCCTAGAACATCCGCAAATGCTTCGTACATCACTTCAGAGTAGGTTGGGTGTCCGTGGATGGTCTTCAGCATTTCCTCAACAGTGATTTCCATTTCGATAATGCTTGATGCCTCGTTGATTAATTCTGCGGCTGCAGGACCAATGATGTGCACACCAAGGATTTCTCCGTATTTCTTATCTGCAATGACTTTTACGAAACCTTGAGCCGCATCTGATGCAATAGCACGGCCGTTCGCAGCAAAGTTGAATTTACCGATAGCAACATCGTATTTCTCACGAGCTTGTTCTTCAGTTAGACCTACTGCTGCTACTTCAGGAAGAGTATAGATGGCTGCAGGAGTCAAGTTCAATTTGGCAACAGCATGATTTCCTTTGAGGGCATTTTCAGCGGCAACTTCACCCATGCGGAAAGCTGCGTGCGCCAACATCTTAGTACCATTGATATCACCTGGTGCGTAGATTCCTGGAACAGAAGTTTCCATGTATTCATTGACCTTGATGCGTCCACGGTCCAATTCAAACTCAACATCGCCAATTCCTTCAAGGTCTGGTACACGACCGATTGAAAGAAGAGCTTTGCTTGCGATGATATCATCTTTTCCTTCAACCTTGATACGAAGTTGACCATTTTCCTCGATGATTTCTTGCAATTTTGTACCTGTCAAGATAGTCATACCTTTACGTTCCAAAATCAAGCGAAGATTCTTAGAAACTTCCGCATCCATAGCTGGAACGATACGGTCCATCATTTCGATAACAGTTACTTTTGAACCAAATGTCATGAAGGCCTGACCGAGTTCGATACCGACAACCCCACCACCGATGATTACGAGGCTTTCTGGAACTTCATTCATTTCAAGGATATCGTCACTTGTCATCACGAGTGATGATTCCATACCAGGAACGTTGATCTTGCTGACTTTTGAACCACCAGCAAGGATGATTTTCTTGGTTTCAAGCAATTCAGAATCATCTACCAAGACATTCTTGTCTTTAGTGATTGTACCAACACCCTTATGAACAGTAACTCCGTAGCTACGAAGAAGGCCCGCAACACCACCTACCAAGGTATTGACAACTTTAGATTTAGTTTCTAAAAGTTTGTCCATATCAACAGTGAAGTTTGGATTTTCGATGACGATACCACGGTTTGCTGCATGACCGATGTTTTCGATGATTTCAGCATTGTGAAGGTAGGTCTTGGTTGGAATACAGCCACGGTTCAAGCAGGTTCCACCGAGTTCAGATTTTTCAACAAGGGCAACCTTACCACCAAGTTGGGCAGCTTTAATGGCTGCTACATATCCAGCAGGACCTCCACCAATCACAACGATATCAAAGGCATCATCGCTCTTGCCATCGTCGTTTGAGGCACTAACTGCAGGCGCTGGGCTAGCTTCTGGAGCAGCCGCTCCAGCTGTTGAGATGTTTTCCCCTTCTTCACCAAGGTAACCGATAACTTCCGTTACAGGGACAGTTTCACCATCTCCTTTGAGGATGGCAATCAAGTATCCATCTTCTTCGGCTTCCAATTCCATGCTGACTTTGTCAGTCATGATTTCCAAAAGGATTTCTCCTTCTTTTACAAATTCTCCGACTTTTTTATTCCATTGGACGATTTGTCCTTCTGTCATATCCACGCCGGCTTTTGGCATAATTACTTCTAAGGCCATGTCTTACTTCCTTTATCTATATCTCTAAAAATAAATACTGTATTTTTAAACCAACATTGAGATTGGGTTCTCAATTAAGGTTTTCAAGTCTTTCATAAACTTAGCACCAGCCATACCATCTACAACACGGTGGTCAATGGTTAATCCAAGGCTCATGATAGGGCGAATGACAATCTCACCATTGACAACTACAGGTTTTTCAACTGTTGAGCTAACCCCGAGGATAGCTGAGTTTGGTTGGTTAATAATCGGACCAAAGGACTGAACGCCAAACATTCCCAAGTTACTAATTGTGAAGGTTGAATTTTGCAGTTCGCTTGGAGCCAATTTACCATCCAAGGTACGACCAATTACATCCTTAAAGGCAACAACCAACTCTGACAAACTCATTTTTTCAGCATTATAGACAACAGGTGTCATCAATCCATTATCCATACCAACTGCCATCGCAAGGTTGACATAGTTATGAGTGATAATGGTCTTGCCGTCTTCTGTCAATGAAGCGTTGATGTATGGGTGTTTCATCAATGTTTTCACAACAGCGAGTGAAAGAAGGTCTGTTACAGTAGTCTTCTTACCAGTCGCTTCCATAATCGGATCAAGAACCTTCTTACGAAGGGCCAGCATTTCAGTCATATCAACTTCATAGTTGAGTGTGAAAGTTGGCGCAGTTAGGTAAGATTCAACCATACGTTGCGCGATAACCTTACGCATTGGTGTCATTGGAATACGCTCAATCTCACCATAAGGAGTGATAGTGTCTGGGACTTCTTCCACTTTTTCAATCTGAGCAGGAGACTTGATAGTATCGTTTTCGATATTTTCAGGAAGTAAGGCCAAAACGTCCTTCTTCATGATTTTACCACGATGACCTGTTCCTTGGATTTCCTGCCAAGCAATGTTATGTTCGAGGGCAATTCGTTTTGCAAGTGGCGAAATGCGAACCACATTTGTGTCTTTATAAGTTTCCACGTCTTCTTTGTGGACACGACCGTTTGCACCTGAGCCAGAAACGTCGTAGAGGTTGATCCCTAGATCATTCGCTAACTTTCTAGCCGCAGGAGTCGCTCTTAGCTTGTCATCAGCCATGACCTCTCCAATTCTATACTAAGATATTTAGGACGAAGAGGGCAATGAAAAAATAGGAGATTGACGATGTGTTCGATGAACACAAGGAAATCTATCTTTTTTTCACAGACCTCAGTCCGAATTCAATTACATGATACTAAGGGCGTCAAAAGCGACTGAAAAATAGGAAATCGACGCTGGCTTCGATGAAGCCAAGGAGATTTATCTTTTTTCCGAGCTTTTAGCCCGTGTTCAACTCTACAAGTAACTTGGACACGGAACGTGTCTCAAATTACTACGGTTGCCGCTATCAGGCGGTCAACCTTGTAGACTTACTAAGTTTTTTGTCGAATATTATCAATTTGTCAAAAAACTGTCACAACTTTACAAATAAGTTGGATACGAAATGTATCTCAAGTTGTTAAAGTTAAAAATCTCTATAATCTTACATAATTTAATTTATGTAAGATTATTCTTTGTTATAGGTTTTACGGATGGCATCTTTGATGCTTTCAACTGTTGGAATCATTGCATTTTCTAGATTTTGTGCGTAAGGCATTGGCACATCTTCTCCGGCGCAACGGCGGATTGGTGCGTCTAGATAATCAAATGCTTCTGATTCTGAAATAATAGCTGAAATCTCTCCGATATAGCCACTTGTTTTGTGGGCGTCGTTGACCAGAACGACCTTACCAGTCTTCTTCACTGAGTTAATGATGATATCCTTATCAAGTGGAACGAGGGTACGTGGGTCCACAATTTCAACTGAAATTCCCTCTTCTGCTAATTCTTCAGCAGCTTGAACCACACGGCGAAGCATTTTTCCATAAGTAACGACTGTTACATCTGTACCTTCGCGTTTGATTTCCCCAACCCCAAGTGGGATTGTATAGTCTGGATCAACTGGCACTTCCCCTTTTTGGTTAAATTCTGACTTGTATTCAAGGATGATAACAGGGTTGTTATCACGGATAGAAGACTTGAGAAGTCCTTTCATGTCAGCAGGTGTACCTGGAGCTACAACCTTAAGACCTGGGATGTGTGTGAACCAAGACTCTAGAGACTGAGAGTGCTGAGCTGCAGAACCAACTCCGTTACCAGCTGCACATCGGACAGTCATTGGAACCTGACCTTTCCCACCAAACATGTAACGTGTTTTAGCAGCTTGGTTGACGATATTGTCCATGGCAATGACCGAGAAGTCCATGAAGGTCATATCGACGATTGGACGAAGTCCTGTCATGGCTGCTCCTGCTGCTGCACCTGAGATAGCAGCTTCAGAAATCGGACAGTCACGAACACGTTCTGGACCAAATTCTTCGAGCATTCCAACAGAAGTTCCGAAGTCTCCTCCAAAGACACCGACGTCTTCTCCCATCAAGAATACATTTTCATCGCGACGCATTTCCTCAGACATAGCAAGGATAATGGTGTCACGGAACGACATTGTTTTTGTTTCCATTTTTATCTCTTTCTCCTTAGTCTGCGTAAATATCTTCAAATGCTGATTCTAGTGGTGGGAATGGGCTTTCTTCTGCAAATTTAACAGAAGCTTCTACTGCTTCCTTGACTTGTGCTTGAATTTCTTCCAATTCTTCTGCACTTGCAATATTGTTTTCAATGAGGTATTTGCGAAGGTTTTCGATTGGGTCTTTTTGTTTCCACAATTCCACTTCTTCACGAGTACGATATTTACCAGGGTCAGATGATGAGTGGCCAAGCCAGCGATAGGTTACACTTTCGATCAAGACTGGGCCATTGCCACCACGAACATGATCTACAGCTTTCTTAAATCCTTCATAGACATCGATGACGTTGTTCCCATCTTCGATAAACATTCCAGGAATTCCATATGCCGCACTACGTTGATGGATATGCTCTACATTGGTCATTTTCTTGATATCCGCAGAGATCCCATAACCGTTGTTAATGCAGTAGAAAACAACTGGCAAGTTCCAAATAGAAGCCATGTTGACTGCTTCGTGGAAGACACCTTCGTTGGTCGCACCATCTCCAAAGAAGCAAACGACGATTTTTCCAGTGTTTTGCATTTGCTGACTGAGGGCTGCACCAACAGCGATTCCCATACCACCACCTACGATACCATTGGCACCAAGGTTACCAGCATCCAGGTCAGCGATATGCATAGAACCACCTTTTCCTTTACAGGTTCCAGTGTATTTCCCGAGGATTTCAGCCATCATTCCATTGAGGTCAATCCCCTTAGCAATGGCCTGTCCATGTCCACGGTGATTTGAGGTAATCAGATCATCTGGATTAAGAGCCAGCATTGCTCCGACGTTAGCAGCTTCCTCTCCGACAGAAAAGTGAGTCATACCGGGAACTTTTCCCTTTTTCACTAACTGAGCAATTTTTAAGTCCATGCGACGGATTTCTTCCATCTTACGGAACATCTCTAGCAAAAGATTCTTATCTAAAGTTGACATAATCTTGCCTTTCTAACTTTGTTCTTACCTTACTATTTTACCTTTTTTAGTATACACTGTCAAAGTATATGGCTAATAAAATTTCACAATATAAAAAAATAAATCCCTGTTAAAACAGGGATTCTCTCTAGTTAGAGCTTTTTTTCACAAAGTTGTTTTTTCAGGATAATTTCTTAAAATTAGCTCAATCTTTTCATTACGGTTTTCAAACGCCATTGATACAAACAACCAGAAACAATCAAGCTGGCAATTAACCCAATCCAGTAGGCAAATGCCCCTAAGTCAGTTACTTGATCTAGTAGATATCCTAGTGGTATCGCTACTCCCCAATATCCGATTAAGCCAAGATAGAAAGGAACGATAGTGTCCTTATACCCTCTTAAAATTCCTTGGAGCGGAGCCGCAAAGGTATCAGCTAGCTGGAAAAAGAGACTGTAGGTTAGAAATACAGCAGTTGTTTCAATGAACTGAGAGTCATTCCCATATAGACTTGCTACACGATCTCTAAAAATGTAGAGAAAAGATAGGGTAAGACCTGCAAAAATAAGGGCGGTTACTCTCCCCAGACGAGCATAGATTTTTGCATCCTCAAAACGTTTGGCCCCCACCTCGTAAGACACAACAATCGCCATAGCAGAGGAAATACTCATAGGAAAAGCATACATGAGACTCGAAAAATTCATAGCTGACTGGTGACTGGCAATGATGAGCGATGAAAACTTAGCCATGATTAGTCCAACCACGGAGAAAATGGCTACTTCAGCAAATACGGTTCCCCCGATTGGTAGACCTAATCGAACACCTTCCTTGATTTTATCTATATTTAGTGGAATGCGTTTTTCAAGATGTAACGCTTTTAACCTTTCTTGTTTGAATAAAACAAGAATAGAAATCCCCAATAAAACCCAATAGGCTAGTGAAGTTCCTAGTCCTGCTCCTGCGCCACCAAGCTCAGGGAAACCGAAAGCTCCATATATCAAGAGATAGTTAAAACCACTATTGAGCGGAAGTAATAGGAGCATGAGGTACATAGATAGCTTGGTCAATCCAAGAGAATCCAACAAAGAGCGAATGACACTGAACAGCAACAAGGGAATAATTCCAATAGACAGGTACCAAAGATAGGAAACTGCAACTGCCGCCACTTGAGCTTCTAGTCCGATGTTGGTTAAGACAGGTGGCGCTAAGAATACTACCATTCCAAGCAAGACCAAAGACAGTCCGAAAGCCAAGTAGATAAATTGGTAAAAATCAGATGCTACTTCTTCCTTTTTGCCCCGTCCCAGATGATGGCCTATGATGGGAACCATGGCCGAAACAATCCCTGTTAAAAAAGTAAAGAAAGGATTCCATAGACTCGTTGCGGTTGACACCCCCGCCAAGTCCATGGTATTGTACTGCCCAGTCATGGTTGTATCAACAAAAGAGGCAGAATAATTGGCAAATTGATAGATCAGAATAGGGAAAAATATCTTAAGAAATAAGACAAACTTGTCTTTAAATTGATGGGTTGGATACATATACGCTCTCTATTCTTATAGTTTCTAGAGCAGAATCCCATCTAGTTTTGGTAGACAATTTGTCCCTTGCAGATGGTATATTTAACCTGCCCTTTTAAAGTTTCACCGATAAATGGGGAATTAGCTGCTTTTGACGCAAAATGGGAGTCCACAAGGCGGTCAGCCTTAGCGTCAAAGATAGTGATATCCGCTGGACCATTCTCAGCCAAGTAACCTGCTTCAAAGTTGTAAAGCTTGGCTGGATTGACAGTCATTTTTTCTAGCAATTCCATCAAGCTCAACTCACCAGCTTCCACCAAATAAGTCAAACCAAGAGAAAGAGAGGTTTCCAAACCTGTCATACCAGATGGTGCTTTGGTGATATCTTCAACATTTTTCTCATCTGCATGGTGAGGCGCGTGGTCCGTTGCGATAACTGTGATAACACCTGACTTGAGACCTTCGATAACGGCACGACGGTCTGACTCCAAACGAAGTGGAGGATTCATTTTGGCATTGCTTCCTTGAGTTAAAAGAAGAGCTTCTGTCTTAGAGAAATGCTGTGGCGCTACTTCTGCTGTGACCTGCGCACCTAGTCCTTGAGCAAACTCCACCACCTTGACACTTTCTTCCTTAGACAAATGCTGAATGTGAACATGGGCCTTGGTTGCATAGGCAATCATAACATCGCGCGCAATCATAGCGTACTCAGCCACTCCTGTCGCTCCACAGATATGGAAATGTTCTTTAGCGATGTTTTCGTTAAAGCCAAGAATTCCATTCAAACCTGGATCTTCCTCATGAAGGCAGATAAAGGTATTGAGTTTTTTGGCTTCTACCATTGCTTCCTTAACCACTTTACTACTTTCAAGCGGAATTCCATCATCTGAAAAACCAACGGCTCCAGCTTCTAAAAGAGCCTTAAAGTCTGTCAAGTCTTGGCCATTAAAGTTCTTGGTAATAGTCGCAACTGTCTTGACGTTAATCTTTTCCTTGGCAGCAGACTGGAGAACTTCTTTCAAAGTCTCTACGTCCGAAATGGTTGGACTAGTATTAGCCATCATGACAACCGTTGTAAAACCACCTGCAGCAGCCGCTAGTGCCCCAGTATGGATGTCCTCCTTGTGGGTTTGACCAGGTTCACGGAAATGAACATGAATATCCACTAGTCCAGGCGCAACTACAAGACCAGTAGCATCAATTAGCTCTGCTCCTTCTTCCTTGATTTCGGGAGCAATCTTGACAATTTTCCCATCTTGCACTAAAACATCACACACTTGATCCAAACCAGACTTGGGATCCATTACACGACCATTTTTGATAAGTAGCATCTGCTTTCTCCTTTATTCATAGAAATCGACTTGGGTATCCAATAATTTATCCCCATCATAAACAAACTTGGCTGAAAAGAAGGGTTTGTCCTCTAAAAGCCACTCAACAAAGGTGTGGTCACCTTCCCAAGTTGGCTTGCTCAAAACCTCGTCATAGGGAACCCATTCCAGCGTCCCCTCATTGCAGTCAATCAAGTCACCCTCAAACTCTGTCACCTTAAAAACATAGGTGTACCAGTCTAAATCTGGCGTAAATTCAGGAAAAGTGATAACACCTTTAAGTACTGGCTTGGCTTTGAGACCTGTCTCTTCGAGGATTTCACGCGCAGCGCATTCTTGAGGAGTCTCACCTCGCTCTAGCTTCCCACCAACACCAATCCATTTACCTTCGTGGACATCATTGGGCTTCTTATTGCGATGGAGCATGAGCAGTTCTTTTCCGTTATCAATGTAGCAAATCGTCGCTAACTGAGGCATATTCTCTCCTTATCTAAGCCAATCGATTGGCTCTTGTCCTATCTCTGTTAAGAATGCATTGGCCTTGGAAAAAGGCTTGGAACCCCAAAATCCTCTATAAACCGATAAAGGACTAGGATGGGCTGATTCGATAATTAAGTGGTGAGGATTGGTAACCAAGACCTTCTTCTTGCGTGCATAAGCGCCCCAGAGCACAAAGACTACTGGTCTATCTAGATTATTGACCACCTGAATCACAGCATCTGTAAATGGCTCCCATATCTGCCCAGCATGACCATTGGCCTGCCCAGCAGGAACCGTCAAGCAAGCATTGAGAAGTAAGACTCCCTGCTCAGCCCAAGACGTCAAATCATGTGATTTCTTAACGCCGATATCATCTGACAATTCTTTTAAAATGTTTTGCAAGGACGGCGGAGCTGGGATTGAGTCAGGTACAGAAAAACTCAAACCCTGCGCTTGACCTGGCCCGTGATAGGGGTCTTGCCCTAGAATCACCACCTTCACTTCTTCAAGTGGTGTAGTCAAGAGAGCCTGAAAAACTTTTTCCTTAGGTGGATAAACAGTTCCCTGAGCATAGACCTGTTCCATAAATTGATTGATTTTCCCAAAATAGCCCTCAGGTAATTGCTCCTTAATCAAAGCATGCCAAGACGAATGTTGCATCTTTCTCTCCTTTATCGTATCCATCTAAAAGCACGTCTTAATTCATCCGTACCATTTTTAAAAAAGCATAAACCATGTGCAAGAATGATCTTATCCGGTTTCCAGTTTAACATACGGGAAAAGGAAACCTTTGCCTCTATTTGTCTTCTAAAAAAAGTCATCCTATAATCGATAGGAGTTTGCCCATCAGGGGCTGTTACACGGGCTAAACGATAAATTTTTCTTCGGATTGGACTAGCTATCTTTTCTGGTTCAAAATTCTCTATAAGGTCCGTTACAATGAGTGTTTTAGTCGATTTATGAAAAAATACGACCTCTTCGATGACAGAACTTCCCTTAAAAATAAGTTGATCAATCTCATCAGACCATAAGTCAGGTGCCTTATCAGTTAAAGGAGCATCAAATTCCACCATGACATTCTGACTTTTTGCTCTCTCTTCAACTCCTGGACTAGACCATGCTTGTGCATAAGGATATCTTTTTTTCCAATCTGCAATATAGGCGTAGTGAATCTTATTGGGTGAAATTAGGTAAGCGACTTTGCCCAAAGCGTCCAGTTCAGTAAAGAGCTCCTCATTTGGCGCAATAGGAGAATGAATCCAGAGTTTTCCATCGTTTAACTTTATCACTGTCATACGTGTCTGAAAAGGAAGTTTGAAGACCTTCAAGTCCATTTGTATCAAGTCACCATCTGCTATCCAGATATTTTGATCAACTTCCTTTAGTGTATACAATGGTTCATAAAGAGAAAGTTCTGGTCTTGACATCGTTTACCATTCCTTTATTTTTACTGCCTCTATTATAGCAAAAAGTGGCTATCTAAACCACTTTTTACAGTTCTTATATATACTGTTATTGACCCTGTTATTTGACATTAGTATTCACAGTATCAATCAGCCATTAAAAACTTTTCGATTGTATCAATAGCATAGGAAAGTTGATTATTTACAGACTTCATCCGTTCAAAATTAGCATCCATATAGTAGAGTTCAGATAAGCCACCCCTAGGAAGAAAGA
This sequence comes from Streptococcus sp. VT 162, assembly GCA_000688775.2. Taxonomy (NCBI): domain Bacteria; kingdom Bacillati; phylum Bacillota; class Bacilli; order Lactobacillales; family Streptococcaceae; genus Streptococcus; species Streptococcus sp. VT 162. The sequence goes on along the minus strand of CP007628.2, from coordinate 937,424 downwards.
GTGAATGGTGGATATTCATCTTCTCTCGAGTACTTAACTCTATATGATTGCTTATGATATACTTTAACTCTTTTAACGAATTTACTTGGGCAACCACACCTTTTAACTGATACTGCTCGATGAGATTTAGTAAGTTATCAATCTCTTCAATGACTTTAGTTTCCATATCAACACCTCTTAGGGAAATCACTACAAAGCATCTAAAAAATTCAGCAAGTCTTGGTAAGAATGAACTTCATAAGTTGGCTGGGCTTGTGTATGATTTTCGAGGTGATGAGGATTGTACCAGATAGTATCAATCCCTGCATTATTGCCTCCTTGAATATCAGCCGTTAAGGAATCTCCGATCATCAGCGTCTTTTCTTTACTAAATCCTACAATCTGCTGACCGATTTTTTCATAGAATAATGCATCAGGCTTTTGCGTTTGCAATTGCTCGGAGATAAAGACTTGGTTGAAATAGGGAGCCAGACCTGATTGAGCCAGACGACCCGTCTGAATGACAGTAATGCCATTTGTCGCAGCGTACAGATCATAATCACGTTCGATGAGGCTATCCAAGAGTTCATGAGCACCCGACAGAGTTTGTCCCTGTTGGGCTAAGTAAAATTGGTAACGCTGAGCAAGCAACCTACCGTCTTTCTCCAGTCCAAAATGAGCAAACAAACGTGAAAAGCGCGTGTTAACCAGTTCTTGTTTACTGATTTTCTTTTGCTCCAAGTCCTTCCATAGAGCCTTGTTCATAGGAACGTAATAGTCTTTATAGGCTTGGATATCCGCAACTCCTTCTTCTTTTAGAAGTTGTGTCAAAGCTACATCCTCAGCAGCATCAAAATCAAGCAAGGTGTGATCTAGATCAAAAAGTAGAAATTTGTAGGGCATTGAGTTTCCTTTCTGAAAATTCATTATGAATATTATAGCATAAATGAATCTTTGATTTATTGAGTTTCAAATACTTTTTACACTCACATTTTGACCGTGCTCAAGTGCAAATCTAAAACTAGTCAGCAAAACTTCGATTAAATCTTTTCCGGAACTCGTTATGAAATAATGTGATAAATTTGTTATATGCTCTGCGATATTATTTCCCCAAGGAGGAGTGAGTGACAAGTCTTCAAAATCCCATATAACATCCTGAGGGAGAAATTTTTTCAACTCCTCTTGGATAGATACCAACTCAGCTATTCCTCTTTCAACAGATTCAAAAGGAACATCTCCCCAGTAAAGCTTATTCATTATTACTGGGTATCTACTTCCCCACTCATTATTCTCTAATCGAATGAAAATAGTCGAAAAGAATGAATTAAAAAGACTCCCTTCTCCTATAGTCCACCAATTATAACCAACCATTAACCCTACAGACATAGATATTCTCCTATTCATTTTTAATATTATTTAACGTCAAATAAAGTTTTATATTGATAGTATCTAAAACATACATTCATTATCCCCTACCCCAACTCCTTGGCTATTCTGCTCTTTTCAAGTTTTCCCTTAGTAATTCGTTTCCATAAAACAAGTGGATTTAGACTATAGGATAAACGTAGGAGGAAATAATTTACCCATTCGATAAGGGCAAAAAGCTGTATTAGCATGGCTATAATACCCACTTGGAAACTCTGTGTATTCCAGACTATAAAAGGAAAGCCTGAAATAAGTAAAACAAGGTCTAGTATTCTGAAACAACCATATAGTTTGGGGACACTAGCGCTTCCGAACTGAGGTTTCGAGAGTCTTCTAATCAAAATCGCCCAATAGATTGAACCTTGAAGCAAAATAAATGTCAGTAAATACAAGGGATAGAGAATGGTTACTAGACTATTCACGTCACTAAGCCGATTTTTCAAAAGGAAAAAACAAAACCAAAAGGATAGGACGGCTGTAAGTTCTCCCAAACAGAGGGACAGCAACTCTTTTCTAACTTTCTCTTTTTGTACGTTCATCATCTCCCCCATCTATCTATCATCCTATATCAGAAAAACTCCATTCTAAGCAGTTTATAGTCAACATTTCTCAGAACAAAGGCATTCTAAGCATCGAACAGCTCAATTACTTTAATATCAATGCAATTCTAAACTTAGATTTACTATAAAATAAATGTTTTAGAGCTATTCTAAGTCTATGATAGCCTTAAAATTTAATTTTTGAAGGATCCTAAAGCTAGAATAACTCAAAAATCACGAGAATGAAGTTATTCGAAGCTTAGAATAACCTTTGGTGAATTTCAATAGCACTTCAACTAGCTAGTCTTACAATTTTTCTGATGAGCTTTAAGTTTTTTGATAGCCCAGTCATAGTGGCTGGAGGTGCTACTAACAAAGTAGGAACCTAGACTTGTCCCTCCTGTCCACTTATAGATACCTTTGGTAAAGAGTTGGTCATTGCTAAAGCCTTCCATCAACTCTAAAACCTCTCTATGCGATTGCGCCAAGAGTCTAGTTGATTCTTCTAATGTCGTTTTCTGGTGCTTCTTCCAAAATGCGTCATTCATTTCTCCATAGGTTTTCCAATTATAAGGTTCAGGGAGAAAAGGTCTTTCAAGACCCTTTTGATTGGAATGTACCCAGATCAAAAGCAGCTGATGCCATTCATAGAGATGGATCAGGACATCCCGTAGATTTTTATCTCTTTTCCAGTGAGCTTCTTTTTTCTTTTGGTCTTTTGAAAAATCAAAAGGAGTCTGTAGCTCCTCTTCACTTAGGTGAGAAATTAGGAGATTAAGTTTTTCATAGTTTTCCTTAGAGGCTAACACTAGCTCCTCTTTGGTTTTTGGTCTAGTCACAGGATTTCTCCCTTCATTTTCTAGTAGTTTAAGGTGTTTTCTTACTTCATTATACCATAATCATAACCACCCGTCTAACGGGTGGTTTGTCCCAGGGCCTTACGGAGCGAGACGGACTAATAGTCACATAATCAAAAAGCAGTTCTTCATTTTAAGAAAAACTGCTTCTACTAACTATTTTTTTATGCTTATAGTCACTACTTTATATATAAATCTTTAAAGAGACCATCTACTTCTGCTATCTGACAGAGCAAGCGGGATAGTTCTTGGTAATCTTCTTTTAAACATGAAAGATGAGCTTGGCCAAATAGAGATGCCAATTCCTCTTTTAATCTTGCCCCTTCTGGATCATACGCCTTTAAGAATTTACTGAGATAGAGATTTCGAACAGCCGCAAGTTTAAAGCTGAAATACTGATGCAATTGTTTTTGCTCAGTATTTAAGCCGTTTTCAGTAACTGCTTTTGCATAGCATTTCAAAACACCGTTTTGACCATTCTGATATCGGGACTTTATAATCTTTGCCGTTTCCTGATAGATTTCAGTCTGACTCGGACTCTTGACCTTCTTAAAATTTCCCCACATGGAGTAAGATCCACGCTTATAGTCAATAGTCTCTGCCTTCCAGGCTTCTAATATGTCATTAAAAGCAACCTTCATGCAGGCAAAACCAGCTGGATCATGCAAATAGAGGTGCTGATGATCAATGCCATACACGGTTACGAAGTGATCCACACCATAAAGAATTGTGTAATTGGGATTGTAGGTCAGATGCCCCATATCAAGAGGTCCCAGTACGACAGGTCCATTGGACAGAAAGGTTTCCAACTTTCCTTTAATCTCTTCCAAATCAACTTCAGTTCCATCTTTTAGATAGAAATCCTCATAGTCAAAACCTAGTATTTTTAAGGAATGGGAGATGGAAAGATCTGGCATTCCGTTATCAAAGAATACTAGAGGGTGCTGGTCATCTTCCTTTACGATACTAGCGCCATTGCCCATCACCATAATTGCCTCTAAAAAGTCTGCTTTAAAGTCATAACCATAGCTATCCAGTGCCATTGCCAATGAATAGCTATAGCAAAGTGACACATCTCCAAAATACATCTGCATATTCCTGCCTCCTTATCTTCTATGGGACTATTATACCGAGAAAACTATTCTCATGCCCCATAAAATCCAAACAAAAAATATGGGTATTTGTGATCTATGGTCATGAATTTCTACAAGAAAACTGGCTGTTTTTCTCAACAACCAGTTTTCAATTCTTAAGCTAATTTTTAACTGTTTTTCTTATGAAAGAAAAGCGAGGCGATAGCCAAAATAACAAAGGCTAGGCCAACATACCAGTAAGGTTGATCTAAGGTCGTTGAACGACCTGATAGATTGACAATTCCTCGAAAGAGCATTCCAGCTGTTAGGACTGCAACTGCTGAGTTCCACAAGTTTAGGCTGAGTCGCCCTAAGTTTGGCATGATTTTCAACAATAATGCTAGAACGATGCCCCCTACTAGAGGGACTGCAAAGAGATAGTGCATATGAAGCGAGGTCTCCCCAAAACTAAAGGACTCGTAGATACGGCTAAATGCAAAGAAGAAAATAGTGAGAAGACTATAGCTAACGAGTGTCTTTTTGAGACGTTTGTTTTTGATTTTAGTAACCGATGTAGACAATATCACTCACCGCCCTTTCTGATATCTTGCTTCCACCTGTAGTCGGTTTATTGATTACCTGACCGTTAAAGTAGAGAGTTGAGGATCCACCACCATCAAGGTTATAGGCTGTCTTCACTCCGTAAGATTTCATCACTTCTGCCATCTGGTAAAGAGACAATCCCTTGCTTTCAGAGGTACGACCATCCGAAACGACGATGATGTAGTGGTTTTCATCGATAATCCCAATAGCTGTACGAGGATTGGATGACATGGCTTGACCGACTTCTGTATTGGTATCAACGGATATTTCTCCATTCTCAACTAGAGACGGACCAAATGCCAGTAGATTGACGACACCGTCCTGAACCAACTGATCAACTGAAACTTGGTCCTCGTAGATGATTTTAAAGGAGCCGTCCTTGTAAATAGCAAGGTCACCGTTACTAGCATCTTCACGGACACTGTCCCGATATACAACTCCATTACGGATAACATAACCAGAGCTATTAGCTCCATAGTAGTCACCGTTGACAGCTAGAATAGCATTGTTTTCAGCAGCCGTTACAGAGGTTTTAGCTGTGACGTTGGTTCCATAGGAGTTTTGAGCTAGAGCTGTTTTGAGATAATTCGATGAACTAAGGTTTATATCTGCCACATAGACCTGCGTTTCATTCACAGTCTTTTCAGTGAGGTTGACACTGATATTTCCATCTGAATAGCTAGTATCCGTCACCTGGGCATTTTTTGCTGCCTGACTTGCTGCTGTGGTGTTAGACGTTGAGCTGGCATTAGATACAGTAGAAATCGTTTCAGCAAGTACAAAGGTCTTCAACATCGAATAGGTAAAGGAACTTGTCAGGAGCAAGCCCAAGACCGAGGCGTATAGATAGGGTTTCTTTAAAACTTTCATAATGGGCTACAGATCCTTTCTTTGAAAATAAAGCGAGTTTGAACTGTCCAAGAGAGGATAAAGAGCATGATTCCAACAAGTATCTTCGCGATTAGCAAATTGACTCCAAGACTAGAATTGAAAAGTCGAATCAGGATGGTGTCTAAGATAAAGAGACCAACTGCTAATCCAAAATAACCTGATCCTGTTTTAAAACTGCTCGCCTTGTTCTTGAAGACCAATTTTTTGTTGGTAGAAAAGTTAAATACAGAACTAGTCACACGTGCCAAACCATTTGAGAGAAGGACACGCAAACCTGTCGGAATAAAGCTCAAGCATAGAATAGAGAGAGCGTAGACCACATAATCTACGATAAAACTACTAAAAGACGAGAGCGCAAACTTTAAAATATTTTTATAAATCATCAAGCCATCCCGAATAGGTCGGAAGTGAGAAGCCTCATTGTCGTTGATATAGACCGTTTCAATCGGAACTTCTAAGATTGGGTAGGCTTGGCTTGCTTCAAGGAGCATGTTCATCTCGTATTCATACCGTTGTCCTTCTATCTTAAGCATAAAAGGAATCAGATCCGTTGAAAAGGCACGTAATCCTGTCTGTGTGTCGGATACAGCGACACCTGTCTGCAGTTTAAACAAGATACGAGTCAAGCTATTTCCAAAGCGACTACGCAAGGGAACCTTGCCAGTAAAGGCACGGACACCAAGGACAAGTGTATTAGGATTTTCATTTGATTTGGTCAAACTACGAAAGATGTCCCAGATCCTATGCTGGCCGTCTGCATCTGCTGTAACCACAGTCCCTGGTTTATTGAGAGACTGAATGTACTCAAAGGCTGTTTTCAGAGCTTGCCCTTTTCCTTGATTGACCTGGTGGCGAAGGACCGTCGCAAAATCCTCCGCTTGAGCAAAAATGTCTTGGCATTCTGCCGAACTTCCATCATCAATGACAATGATGTAAAAATCGCTCTTGTTGTGAATCTTTTCAATCAATTTGATGAGATTGTAGTCAGGTTCGTAAGCTGGGATAACTAGATAGTTCATATTTACACCTCTTTCTTTGATGATTGGAAAAGTATACAGGAAAATGCTTAAAAATTCCTTATACTTAAATTAAAGTAAAATCAGATTTGCTGTTTTTTTCATAAATTCGTTCAATCAAACGAAGAAAAACTCTGTAAAAGCTATCTTCTACAGAGTTAGGTTTGCATCTTTATAAAAAATCAGAAAATGATCTAGTCCCTGATGACTGGTATCCAGAGTTCCATTTGGTAGTCTGGGGACGACATATCTCCTTTGAAATAAACTTCAAAGTCTGGGGCTCCTGAGTGGCGATAGCCTGTTTCAGGGAAAAAGACCTCCAAGACATATTTCCAAGCATTGTGAATGCTAGCTGGTATAGGGCCTTTGACTGGTACGATAGCATATTCAGCGGCTGGGACATCTTTGATGGACAGACCTAGTTCTTCTGCTTTAGCTTTATCCGTCACATCATAAGCAGCCATATAGTTGATGATTTCTCCTTCTTTGACATCCGAGCAGACACCAAAGGATTGCCCACTACCCAAACTTTCTAGGTTTTCAACGCTGTGATTGTTATAGAGATTCTCCCAAGCGGACGGGCATTTGCTATTGTCAATAGCCTCCAATAGGACGCCTGCCACGGTAAAAGCAGGCTTCTTTTGAATCTTGATATCCATGTTCTTTCCTCCTGTGATTTTTAAGGATAATTGAAGTCTAGGAAAGATCCGATAAGGTTTTCCATTTCGAACTTCTGAGGGTGTTGCCCCATGGAATTTCTTGAAGGCTGCGCTGAAGGCATCCGCAGACTCATAGCCGTATTTCATCGCTATGTCAATGACTTTCTCAGAGCCTTCCCGCAAGTCCGTCACAGCTTCTGACAGCCTGCGATTGCGCAAGTATTCTGCTAAAGTCATATCTGCTAGGATGGAAAAAAGCCTGCTAAAGAGAGCATAAGAATAGCCTGATAGCTGCTGGAATTTCTGCAAATCCACTTCTGCGTCCAACTTACTTTCCAGATATTCCATGGTTCGATTGAATTGATGCATCATATTCTTTTTCACCTCACAAAAGATACTAAGACCGTTAAAAGCAAAGTGAAAATTGGACAATTGACGGAGGGGCTCCTGCTCCGAAAAAATTTCATCTTTTTCACACAGCTTTTAGGCCGTGTTCAATTCTAACTATAGTCTAACAGATATAAGATACTTCCGCCCCAGAATTTTTGTACAAGATTTAAAGGTGTAAAATCTATAACTTATCTTTTAATTTCTCAACAAAGAGATAGGCTGCTGGGCAGGTCAAGGTATTCTTAATCGTCAAATGGTTGATTTGATGGATCTTTTTCCGATCTGTATGGGGGAATTCACGACAGGCCTTGGGACGAACATCATAGATGGAGCAGAGATTGTCTCCTCCTAGAAAGGGGCAAGGCATGGATTTGAAAACCTTATCCCCGTCTTCATCTACCTGTAAAAACTCTGCTTCAAAGGCTGGTAATTTCATCTTAAAGTACTTAGCGATACGGGTAATATCTGCTTCTTTAAAGTCGGGCCCCAAAGTCTTGCAACAGTTAGCACAGGCAGTACAATCAATCTCAGCAAAGACTTCTTGGTGAATCTGCTGCGCAATCTTATCTAAGTTTTTAGGAGGTTTTTTCTTTAGATTAGCTAACACTTTGCGGTGCTCCTTCTGCTTTTGCAGTGCTAGTTGGTGGTAATACTCAATATCAATCTCTTTAGACATAATTTCTTCCTAATACAAGTGTTTTTGTCTATTATACCATAAACACTGCCCCCTTTTTGCTCCCTGAACAGAAAAAAAGCCCTTCGGAAAAAATCCGAGGGGCTTAAAACGTTGTTAAATCAACGGCCGAACTTTTGAATTTCAAGGTTCGGGATAAAATAGTTCACTGAACTATTTTATTTTTTCAAGTTGTAGAATGATTTCAATCCACGGTATTCAGCTACTTCACCAAGTTGGTCTTCGATACGAAGCAATTGGTTGTATTTAGCGATACGGTCTGTACGTGAAAGTGAACCAGTCTTGATTTGTCCTGCGTTTGTTGCAACTGCGATATCAGCGATTGTTGAATCTTCAGTTTCACCTGAACGGTGTGATACAACGGCAGTGTAACCAGCTTCTTTCGCCATTTCGATAGCGTCGAATGTTTCAGTAAGAGTACCGATTTGGTTAACTTTGATAAGGATTGAGTTAGCAGCACCTTCTGCAATACCTTTTTCAAGGTAAGAAGTGTTTGTTACGAAGAAATCGTCACCAACCAATTGAACTTTACCACCAAGACGTTCAGTAAGAGCTTTCCAACCGTCCCAGTCGTTTTCGTCCATACCATCTTCGATAGTGATGATTGGGTATTTGTTTACCAATTCTTCAAGGTAGTCGATTTGTTCTGCAGCAGTACGTACAGCGGCACCTTCACCTTCGAATTTAGTGTAGTCGTAAACTTTACGTTCTTTATCGTAGAATTCTGATGAAGCACAGTCAAATCCGATAAATACGTCTTTACCAGGAACATATCCAGCAGCTTCAATCGCAGCAAGGATAGTTTCAACACCGTCTTCAGTTCCTTCGAAACGAGGAGCGAATCCACCTTCGTCACCTACGGCAGTTTCCAAACCACGTGATTTAAGGATTTTCTTAAGAGCGTGGAAGATTTCAGCACCCCAACGAAGAGCTTCTTTGAATGATGGTGCACCAGCAGGTACGATCATGAATTCTTGGAAAGCGATTGGAGCGTCAGAGTGAGAACCACCGTTGATGATGTTCATCATTGGAGTTGGAAGAACTTTAGTGTTGAATCCACCAAGGTAGCTGTAAAGTGGGATTTCAAGGTAGTCAGCAGCAGCACGAGCTACAGCGATAGACACACCAAGAATTGCGTTTGCACCCAATTTACCTTTGTTAGGAGTACCGTCAAGTGCGATCATAGCACGGTCGATAGCTTGTTGGTCACGTACATCGTAGCCGATGATTGCTTCAGCAATGATGTTGTTTACGTTGTCAACAGCTTTTTGTGTACCAAGACCACCGTAACGAGATTTGTCACCATCGCGAAGTTCAACTGCTTCGTGTTCACCAGTAGAAGCTCCTGATGGAACCATACCACGTCCGAAAGCACCTGATTCAGTATAAACTTCTACTTCAAGTGTTGGGTTACCGCGTGAGTCTAGGACTTCGCGAGCGTAAACATCAGTAATAATTGACATTTTTTACTCTCCTTTGAGTTAAATTTTTTACACCTCTATGATACCTTAAAAATAAGCGTTTTTCAAGAAAAAACGTTATCTTTGTGCAAATTTTCCTTAACTTTATAAAGTAATCGCTTTCTTTTGTCTGTTTTCTTGCGATTTTTGTGATATACTGTTTTTATGACAGATTTATCAAAACAACTATTAGAAAAAGCTCATGGTGGGCCGAAATTAAACCCAGACGAACAACGCCGCTATCTCGGCACTTTCGAGGAAAGAGTTCTTGGCTACGCGGATATCAGTACTGCCAATAGTTCTGAATTAGAACATGGATTTTTCTCTATTTTAGAAAGTTTTCAAGAAAAGGTAGAGATACTTTTTGTGAAAATCTCACCAAGTATCGAGTTTGACAAACAGGTCTTTTACTTAAAACAAGCAAAAGAAAGTAACTGTCAGGCGACTATTGTTTCAGACGATCTTATCACCTCTCCTTTTGGTCTTGTCATTCATACAAATGAACCTGTTCAAGTAGAAGAAAAGGACCTCAGACTTGCATTTTCAAGTCTTTGGGAGGACAAAAAGGCAGAGCCACCTAAAAAATCCATCTGGAAAAAATGGTTTGGTTAATGATTTCTCATATTTAATAAACGACCAATATTAGTAGCTGTGTGCTCCAAATAGAGTCTTGCATTTTTCAAACTGTCTTCCAAAGGTTCACTTTTCTCTAAAATGGAAAAGGCTGCTTGTATATTTTCGAATGGTAGGGAAGGTAAATCCTCGGAAAGACTACCACAAATAGCGATAACTGGAACTCCTTCAGGAGTTCTTTTTGCTACACCAATAGGAGCTTTTCCAGCAAAGCTTTGACTGTCCAGTCTACCTTCTCCAACGATAACCAAGTCGGCCCCTGCAACCTTCTTGTCAAAGTCAATCAAATCTAAGCAAGTGTCAATCCCAGATACGATAGTGGCCTCAGCAAAGGCACAGAGCCCAGCCGCAATCCCACCGCCGGCTCCTGCTCCTTTAAGAGAGAGGGTTGATGGTGAAAATTTTTCATAGAACCGCTGTATAGCCAAATCTACTGTCTCAAACAAAGCAGGATCCAAGCCCTTTTGTTTTCCAAATGTATAGGTCGCTCCTTGAAGACCACATAGAGGGCTCACGACATCTGCTAAAATTCGGATTTTCACATCTTTAGGAATCCTATACAACTTGCTATTGGAAACTGATTCAAACTCAAGCAAAGTCTGACCGCAAGCTGGCAATTCTTTTCCATTCTTATCATAAAAACAATAACCTAAACCAGCAGCAATGCCTATACCACCGTCATTACTAGCCGTACCACCAACTCCGATATAGATTTCTTTCATCCCTTGATCAACGAGATGGCGAATCAACTCTCCGATACCTCTGGTTTGGATGTGGAGAGGGTTTCGTTTCTCCTGCGGAATCTTTCCTAAACCAACCAAGTCAGCAACTTCGAAGAGCGCTATTTGATCTTTTTGAAAGTAGCGCATTGCTTCATTTAGACCAAAAGGTCCCGTAACCTCTTGCCATTTTTCTTCTAGTTCAAGAGAATGTCGGATAGCATCTACAGTTCCTTCCCCACCATCGCCTACAGGGCAAAGCAGACATTCTACATCTGCTATCGATTTTTGGAATCCTCTTTTTATAGCTTGAGCGACCTCTTCTGCCGTCAAACTTTCTTTAAAAGAATCGGGTGCAATTACAATTTTCATAGTTCCCTCTCATTCTAAGAAATCAATCAAAGGTAGAACTTCCAAAAAATCCCTCGTATCTACATGACAAGCTATCTCTGTTTTTACGACCTCTTTGGCACAAAATGCAATACTACATCCTGCTGTCTTTAACATCAAGAGGTCGTTAGCACCATCACCGATGGCAATCGTTCTTTCTTTGGGCAGTTCTAATTCCTTTCTCCATCTCTCAAGAGTAGCTTTTTTTACTTGACCTGTCACAATTTCACCAACTGATTTTCCTGTTAAAAAACCGTCTTTGACTTCCAACTGGTTGGCAGAGAAATAGGAGATACCAAGGGATTTTGCTAATCTCTCAACTATTGGTGCAAATCCACCAGACACTAGACCAACTAGAATACCCTTCTTTTGAAGTAGGGAGATAAATTCTTGAGCATTCTTAGACAGATGAATGGATTTGAAGACAGTATCAAAGACTGAAATCGGAAGACCTTCTAACAAAGCCACTCTCCCTCGTAAGCTTGTTTCAAAGTCCAGTTCGCCTCGCATTGCCTGGCTTGTAATCTGCGATATTTCTTCTTCGCAACCTGCTTCTTTTCCTAAAAGATCAATCACCTCTTCTGCTATCAGGGTGCCGTCAACGTCCATGACACACAAGCCTTTTTCTTGAGACATAAGCTTTCCTTTCTAAACAGCCCAAAAATCGTATGAAAGAATCATACGATTTTATCTATTAGTTGACTAAACTATGGTACAAGTCCATGTAAGATTTGCAGGCTGTATCCCATGAGAAATCGCATTCCATAGCTTGTTTTTGTAGATTTCTCCAAACGTCCGGCTGGTACTTATAAACATCCAAGGCTGTTTGGAAACTCCAGTTAAGCCAGTATGGTGTTAAATTGTCAAAGCTAAATCCAGTTCCAGTTCCTTCGATTGGATTGAAGGATTGAACTGTATCTCTTAGTCCACCAACCTCATGAACCAATGGTAGAGTTCCATAGCGCATCGCCATCATTTGAGACAAGCCACATGGTTCAAAACGACTTGGCATGAGGAAGAGGTCACAAGCTGCGTAGATTTCTTGAGCAAGTTTGACGTCAAAAGTGATATTTGCTGATAGCTTGTCAGGATAGACTTGAGCAAACCATGAGAAGGAATGTTCAAAAGCCGGGTCACCTGTTCCTAAAAGGACTATTTGAACGTCCTCCTGTAAGAAACGATGCAAGCTTTCTACAACGACATCAAAACCTTTTTGGCGGGTCAAACGAGAGACAATCCCAACTAGAGGAACATCTGCTCTCACAGGCAACCCAACTCTTTCTTGCAATTTTGCCTTATTTTGCGCCTTTCCAGACAAATCTTCCTTATCAAAATGATAGTCTAAAAGTGGGTCTGTTTGAGGATTATAAAGATCTGCGTCAATACCATTAACAATCCCTGAAACCTTACCTGACTCCATGCGAAGAATCTGATCCAAACCGCAGCCGAACTGACTGGTCATAATCTCGTGCGCATAGCTAGGGGAAACGGTTGAGACACGATCCGCGTAGAGAATACCTGATTTCATCCAGTTGAGACAATCATTCCAGCGAAGGGTGCCATCAGCATAGCGTTCAAAGCCCACACCGAACAAATCCCACAGCATTCCTTCAGAAAATTGACCTTGGAATTCCAAATTATGAATAGTTAAAACGGTTCTGATTCCTTGATATGCCTGAATCCAATGGTACTTTTCTTTTAACAAGAAGGGAATCATGGCTGTGTGGTAATCATGAACATGTAGAAGGTCAGGGATAAAGCCGATGCGTTCCATAGCTTCAAGAGCAGCCAGTTGGAAAAAGGCAAAGCGCTCACCATCGTCAAAATCACCGTACACATGACCACGGAAGAAATAATACTGATTATCAATGAAGTAGAAAGTAACCCCATTCAAGACCGTTTTCTTAATGCCACAGTACTGTCTACGCCATCCCACACTAACTTCAAAGTGGAGAACATCCTCAATCTGGTCTCCAAACTTAGCTTCTACCATATCATAATAAGGCAAGAAAACTGCAACTTCGTGCCCCGCTTTTACAAGTGATTTGGGAAGTGCGCCAATAACATCGCCCAAACCACCTGTTTTTGAAAAGGGTGCTCCTTCTGCCGCTACAAATAAAATTTTCATGAGTAAATGTCCTCTGTTACTGTTTCACCCTTCTTAACTACAACTGGATGTTCTGCTGTGCCTCGAATGACAACACCGTCCGCAACCTCAACTCCCTTGTCTAGAATGGCATATTCAACCTGGGCACCTTGACCAATCACAACTCGAGGGAATAAAATGCTGTCCTTCACCACACTATCTTTGTGAACATAAATGTTACGAGATAGGACTGACTGAACTACTTGACCCTCAATGATACTACCAGAAGCAAACTGAGAAGTACTTACTTTTGAAGTATTCGCATAGTAGGTTGGTTCTTCATTCTTAACTTTGGTATAAATCTTTTGATTTGGTGAGAAAAGAGAGTAGAATTTTTTAGATTCAAGCATATCAATATTTGCTTGATAGTAGGATTGAACAGAGTGAATATTTGCTAAGTAGCCTGTGTATTCGTATGCAAAAGCACCTTCTTTTACAGCCAAATCGCGAAGAACATAGCGCAACTTTTCAGGATATTCTTTCTGAGCCTCTTCTTCAAGTCGTTCAATCAACCAAGGAGTATCCACAACAAAGATATCTGTAGACATGTTGAAGAGTTCATCTGTAGATTTATTATCAAAGAGTTTGTGCGAACGAACATGGTCAGTTTCATCGATTTCCAAGATAGCATTCACATCTGAAATGTCTTTCTTTGGAAGTTTCTTATATACAACTGTGATCGGACCATTCGTTGTATTGTGTAGGTGGAAGACTTGATTCAAGTCAATATTCACCAGCACATCGCAGTTAATCGAAACGGTTTGGTTTGAACCTGAACGTCTCAAGTAGGTAAGAAGCTGTTGGTAATACTCTTTTCCAACTGTACTGCTTTCAACACGAGTATTGTAAATTCCTAGATAGTAGTGACTTAGAAGGGTTGACAAGCCCCACTCACGACCTGAACGAATATGGTCGAATACTGAGCTGATATTATCTTGTTGGAAAATACCAAAGATACTACGAACACCTGCATTTGCAAGACTGGAAAGGGGGAAGTCAATCAAACGGTATTTCCCACCGAAAGGCAAGCTAGCCACCGGACGGTGTTCTGTTAACGTTGACATATCATGAAAACCAACTGTGTTTCCTAAAATGGCTGAATATTTATCAATCTTCATCTGTTGCTACCCCCACTACTTCATTGTATCCTACTACTTGTACTTCGTCCGTTCCGTCAATCTCTACGCCGTCAGCAATAATGGCACCCTCACCGATAATAGCACGAGTAATCTTTGCTCCATGGCCAATAATAGCCCCACTCATGATGACAGAATCAACGACCTCGGCTCCTTCACGAACCTGTGCTTCTGTTGAAAGAATCGAACGTTTAACCGTTCCATCTACAAAACAGCCATCCACGACCAATGAATCCTCAACGTGTGCATGTGCTCCAAAGTAGTTGGGTGGTGAGATCAAGTTTCTTGAGTAAATTTTCCACTGACGATTGCGGCTATCCAAGGCATTTTCTGGCGAAATGTACTCCATATTGGCTTCCCAAAGTGACTCAATCGTACCAACATCTTTCCAGTAGCCATTAAATTCATAAGCATAGACACTTTCACCAGACTCGAGATAGTTAGGGATAACGTTCTTCCCAAAGTCTGACATATCCACATTGCTCTTTTCAGCAGCAACAAGCATATTGCGAAGTCGTTTCCAGTCAAAAATATAAATCCCCATAGAAGCCTTTGTAGACTTAGGTTGCGCAGGTTTTTCTTCGAATTCAACGATACGGTTATTGGCATCTGTATTCATGATACCAAAACGGCTAGCTTCTTTGAGAGGTACGTCTAGGACAGCTACTGTCAAACTGGCATTGTTATCTTTATGTGACTGAAGCATATCATCGTAGTCCATCTTGTAGATGTGGTCACCAGAAAGAATCAAAACATACTCAGGATTAACACTGTCGATGTAGTCAATGTTTTGGTAGATAGCGTGACTAGTCCCTTCAAACCAACGGTTTCCTTCGCTGGCTGAATAAGGTTGTAAAATAGAGACACCTGAATTGATACCATCCAATCCCCAGCTCGAACCATTTCCAATATGGTTGTTCAAAGCAAGAGGTTGGTACTGCGTAATCACACCAACATTATGGATTCCAGAGTTTGCACAGTTGGAAAGAGCAAAGTCAATGATACGGTAGCGCCCACCGAATTGCACTGCCGGTTTGGCAATGCTTTGAGTGAGTTTTCCGAGACGTGTTCCTTGCCCACCCGCAAGGATCAAAGCTAGCATTTCATTCTTCATTTTCTACTCCTTTATAAAGACATGTGAACGTTAAAATCGAAAGAAGGTCGGAAGTCAAACTTTTTTATAAAAATAATAGGAAATCCATTTCTCTTGTGTTTCAAGTCCAATACAAGTACATTCGTTTTTAAAATCTAAAAAATTATAATCAATAGCTCATTATTCTTTTTTCTTATTTCTTAGCTGGTTTCAAACGACGCTTGATCTTCCAGATGCTTGCTCCCATGGCAGGCAAGGTAAAGGTCAAAGTCTGCTCATAATCTTTCCATAAGCCTTCTTGAGTCTGAACTGTTTGATTGTGCTCTTTCCACACACCTCCCCATTCTTCTAATTCTGTATTCCAAACTTCTTCGTAAATACCTGCAACAGGTAAACCAATCGTAAAGTCCTTACGTTCAACTGGTGCCATATTAAAGACACATACTAACATTTCGTCTTTCTTGCCCTTACGAATAAAGGAAAGGACACTCTGATCTCTATTATCAGCATCGATAATCTCGATACCATCATAACTAGTATCAATTTCCCACAGACAGCGATGGTCTTTATAGAATTGATTCAGTTGTGAAGTGAAATGCTTCATCTTGGCATTCATCGGATCTTCTAGATTAGACCATTCCAACTGCTCCTCAGACTTCCACTCGAGGAATTGCCCGTACTCACTACCCATGAACAAGAGTTTCTTACCTGGATGACAAATTTGATAGGTGTAGAGATTGCGCAGACCTGCGAACTGATTGTAGCGATCCCCCCACATCTTATGCATCATACTCTTTTTGCCATGAACCACTTCATCATGTGAGAAAGGCAGGAGATAGTTTTCATTGAAAACATACATAAAGCTGAAAGTCACAAGATTAAAGTCATACTTGCGATAAATCGGATCTTCCTCGTAGAAACGGAGAATGTCGTTCATCCAGCCCATATTCCATTTATAGTCAAATCCAAGGCCACCCATTTCTTTCATACCAGTAATCTTTGTCGCTGATGAACTTTCTTCTGCAATCATCATGATGTCTGGATGAGCTAACTTAATCACTGTGTTCAACCGTTGAAGGAAATAATAACCCTCGTAGTTAAGGTTTCCACCATCTTTGTTTGGAGTCCAAGGAGCATTATCATAATCTAGATACAGCATATTGCTCACTGCATCGACCCGAATACCATCTAAGTGGTAAAAATCAATCCAAAATTTAATACTTGAAATCAGGAAAGACTGGACCTCATTTTTCCCGAGGTCAAAATTCAGCGCACCCCAACCATAGTTATGAGCCTTGTTGTGGTCTTGGTATTCAAAAGTTGGTGTACCGTCATAATATGCCAATGCATCATCATTAATAGTGAAATGACCTGGAACCCAGTCGACGATAACACCGATATTATTTATATGACACTCTTCAACGAAATCTTGGAATTCCTCAGGTGTACCATAGGAATGTTCAAAAGCAAAGTAACCCATAAGTTGATAGCCCCAGCTCAATCCAAGTGGGTGAGCCATTAAAGGCATGAACTCAATATGTGTATAGTTCATCTCAACTAAGTATGGAATCAACTCGTCTTTCAGTTGCGAAAAAGTATAGGGACTTCCATCTGGATTTCTCTTCCAAGATCCTGCATGGGCTTCATATATATTAACTGGTCTCTCGAAAAATCCCAGACGTTTGCGACGTGCTAGCCAAAGGCCATCTTTCCATTTCTTTTCACGGATATTGGTCAAAACAGCTCCTGTACCCGGTCTAGCTTCAAAAAAAACTGCCAACGGATCGATCTTCATAATCTGGTGACCATTTGCACGCGTGATATGATATTTATAAATCTGACCTTCCTGGGCTTGACTTGTAAAGACTTCCCAAACACCTGCTTCATTACGAACCATGGGAATCTGATTCTCAACCCAATTCGTAAAATCACCAACTAGATGAACTGCTTGTGCATTTGGCGCCCAAACCCTAAAGGTATAGCCAATTTCTCCGTTTTTCTCCTCTCTATGCGCTCCTAAATAATGCTGAAGGTGAAAGTTCTCACCTGTAGTAAAGGTTCTTAATGCTTCTTGATTATTCATTCAATCCCCTTTCTTTTGTAAGCGTTTTCTATAATTCTATTATACACTCTTTTAAGATAACTTTCAAGTAATTTACGAAGGAAATCATATTTTTTTATGAAAGCCTTCAAAAAATTACCTTGCATTTTAAAAAAGATATCCAGAAAATAGAACACGAAACAATTTCCATATATTTTTTTATTATAATACCAGAATATTCGCTTTTTATCAATTTTTTACTGTATTTTTTTGAAAAAAATAAAACCAGAAAGTTATTTTCCTGATTTTATAAATTATCTCACATCAAAAACAATGGATTTAACATTTGTCATCGCTTCGATACTATATTTAATTCCTTGCACTCCTGCACCAGAACCTTTTACACCAAGGAATGGGAAATTATCTGGTCCACGTTGTGTTTTATTATTAATATGAACGGTACCAACTTCAAGTTTCTCAGCAATTTCAAATGCCTTCTTAAAGTCATTTGTAAAGACTGAAGATTGAAGACCGAATTCTGATTCATTAGCAATTTCAAGTGCTTCATTGGCATCTGCAACTCGAATAATTGGAAGAACAGGTCCAAATGGTTCTTCCCAGGCTAATTTCATATCTCTTGTGACATAATCAAAAAGTCCTGGCCAAATGAGATTATTCTCACGTTTGATTAGGCTGAGCGCTTTGGCTCCTTTTTCCTGAGCATCTTGAATCAATCCCCAGATGAAATCAGCTGAAGCATTGTCAATAACAGGTGTGATATCTGCATTGTCAAATGGATCACCCACTGTTAGCTTAGCGACTTCAGCTTGGAGCAATTCTGCCAATCTGTCTGCTACGCTTTCCACAACTAAAACACGTTTGATAGCGGTACAACGCTGACCAGAGTAGCTAAAGGCACCACCTACGATTTGCTTAGCTGCATTTTCTAAATCTGCGTCTTCTAAGACAATTGCAGCATCTTTTCCACCAAGCTCAAGCATAATCGGGCGCATACCAGCTAAACGACCAATACGCTCACCAATCGGTGTTGAACCTGTAAAGTTAATGAAATTCACTTCCTTGTGTTCGATGATGTAGTCTCCGATTTCAGAACCACGTCCAGTGATGGTGTTAAAGACACCTGCTGGGATTCCTGCTTCGTCAAATGCTTTAGCCAACAAGAGACCAGAAATAGAGCCTTGTGTTGGTGGTTTGAACATAACGACATTTCCTGCAATCAAAGCCGGAGCAATCTTAGATCCAGAAAGGTTGACTGGGTAGTTAAATGGCGCGATAGCTAAAACGACACCAACTGGCTCACGACGGACAACGGCTAGCTTGTTTTTACTTGCAGCTTCAAAACCGCCTCCTTCCATTGCTTGTCCAGTAATACGGAGACCTTCCTCAGCAGCAAAACGAATCAAATCTGCTGTACGTACTACTTCTCCAATGGCTGCTTTAATCCCTTTTGCAACCTCCTTGGCAAGAATTGTACCAATTTTTTCTTTATCACGTTCCAAAATGTCTGCTGTCTTATGCAAATAGGCTGCACGCTCAACGGGTGCTAAATCACGCCATGCTGGGAGAGCTGCACGCGCTGCTTTCATAGCCTCATCTACTTCAGCCTGACTCATAGCGGGAACTGTCCCCAGCTTTTCCTGATTGATGGGAGAATAGATGGCAATTTCATTCTCTGATGATTTCCATTTTCCATTCACTAAATTCTGATAATTTGTCAAATTCTCTTCCTCCTGAAAATGATTAAACCTTATTTTATCAAATTTTCAGAAAATTACAACCCCTTTTTGGAAAATATTGATATTTTTTTCACAAGCTTGATTCTTCAAATTATTTGAAATTTATTCCTATTAGATATTGGTTTTTCAATAAAAATCATAACCACCCGTCTAACGGGTGGTTTGTCCCAGGGCCTTACGGAGCGAGACGGACTAATAGTCACATAATCAAAAAAAGGTCTAGTTTTACTAAACCTTTTTGTGGCATTTACTATGAAAGTACCTTCAAGACTGCAACGCTGATATCATCAATCACATTAGACTCTTTAGAACGACTATTGGACACCAGCATTTCAAGGTTTCCTGCATTTTCAAAGTAGAAGGAAGTTCCTTTAGCATTGAATACCACCAATAAGTGCTCTGCTCCACCGTGAATCTCGTAAACAATCCACCCACTATTTTCAGCAGCTGTATGGACGAAGACATGACGATAAACTTCTTCGTATGTAGGATAAGAGAAAGCACGCATTTGTGTTTTTAGGCGAATAATCTGGCGAATAAAGTCAATGCTCTCTTGTCTCTCATTGATTAAATCCCAGTTGACCTGGTTGACACTATCTGGAGCATTGTAACTATTCATGGCACGTTCTCTATCTGCCGCAGTGAGCTCGCCATTTTCTCCAGTAGCAAGGAGTTTGGTGCGGCCAAATTCTTGACCCAGCTCTATAAAGGACATCCCTTGCATAAGAATGCTCATCGCTGTTGCTGTCTCAACCTGACGCATAATCTTATCTGAACTGTGATCTGGATGAAGGGTCACTAACAAATCATGCAAGTTGTAATTATCATGGGCTTCTACATAGTTAAGAACTTGGTTTGGACTAAGATATGAGCCCAACTCTCGGCTACCAAGAATAGCTTTGGCTACAATCGGTTCTGTAGCTGCACCGCTAACAAATCCTGCCTTGATTGAGCCATAAACTTCTCCTCCTTTGATGGCATCACGCTGATCATCATTGAAGAATCCAATATTTGGCATCTGGTAGGCATTATCCTTCTTGGCTTTGTCATAAGGTGCAAGACCAGTCCCCATATCCCAACCTTCTCCATAGGTGATAATACGTGGATCAACTTCATCAAGTGCCCAACGAATCGCTTGCATGGTTTTGACATCGTGAATTCCCATCAAGTCGAAACGGAAACCGTCAATATTGTATTCTTTCACCCAATAAAGGAGTGAGTCAATCATATACTTGCGGTACATTTCGTGTTCGCTTGCGGTTTCATTTCCAACACCTGTTCCGTTTTGGAAGGTTCCATCTGGGTTCATGCGGTAGTAATAATCTGGAACTGTTGTCTGGAAAGGTGCATCAACCGTTGAGAAGGTGTGATTATAAACAACGTCCATGATGACACCGATTCCAGCATCATGATAGGCCTGAACCATCGTTTTCAGATCACGAACGACTTGTCCTGGATCATCTGGATTGCTGGAGAAACTTGGTTCTGGCGCATTGTAGTTTTGAGGGTCATAACCCCAGTTATAGGTTACATTTCCGTCCTCGTCGTATTCCTTATGGCGATCAAAGATTGGTTGGAGCTGAACATAATTACAGCCGAGTTCTTTGATATAGTCAAAGGCAGTTGCTTGACCATACTGGTTAACTGTTCCAGTCTGGGTAGCCCCAAGGAAGGTCCCTCGAAGGTTTTCTGGAACTCCAGATGTCGGTGATTTTGTAAAATCACGAATGTGCATCTCACAGATAACGGCTTTACATGGGTTTTCCAAACGCCAAGGAGCATCTGTCCCATGTTTGACTTTAAATCCTTCTACCTGTCTATCTTGCTGAGAGAGGATGACAGAACGTTTCCCGTCAGGACTGGTTGCAATTGTATAAGGATCTCTTGTCAAACTCTTGTGATGAGGGAATTCAATCTGATACTGATAAGCTTTACCTGCAAGATTTTCATCCAAGTCTACACTCCAAACACCAATGGTATTGTACTTATGGCTGTATGAATAGCTATTCCCACGCTCAAGATTAAAGGTTTTCCAAATCGGCGCGTCGTTACTTGTATTTTCATAAACAACAACTTGGACTGCTGTAGCTGTTGGAGCCCAGAGTTTAAAGCTTGTCTGGTAGTCAGAGATACTATAACCCAACTCTCCTTGGTATCCCCAATGGTGATCAAAACTTTCACTGTGAAAGGCTTTATCAAAAGCAAACGGGTTTCGATCTTTATAGCAAGGACTTGCAATGGCTGGATTTTCAGAATAATAAACTGTCTCATCACCATCCAAAATCCAAACCTCAGTCAACAGTGGATAATGGTTAAACCGTAGGAGATAGTCTTTTGTCTTCCCATCTATTTCGACAGAAAAGGTCAGAGTATCGAGCCTTTCTGCACTTGTAACTGTAAAGGAGAATTTTGCTCCAAAATAGTCATTTTCATAATACAAATTTTCTTTAATATCTGCCTGTTTTCTACTGAATGAACAAGCATCATAATCCCCATTTTTTCGGTGAAAATGGATGACTACAGGGTATCTATACATTTCTTTTCCTAATTCCTAATTTTAATTTTTAAGTCATGCTGAAGAATTTAACGGGAATTTCAGCACAATAGAGAATAGCTTTAATAGATATAAAAACACATCAGGAGAGATAGTTCCAGACTATCTAACATCTATTTTTCAACTATTCTTTACAAACTTTCTAGCCAGGCCTCATCTCGAACTTCGATACCAAGTTCTTGTGCTTTTTGGAGCTTGCTTCCTGCATCTGCTCCTGCTACTACAAGATTCGTTTTCTTAGATACACTGCCTGTGACCTTGGCACCGAGGCTTTCGAGTTTATTTTTGGCTTCTGAGCGTGTGAGACGTTCCAATTTTCCAGTTAATACAACGGTCAAACCTGACAAGGCCGCATCCGCTACTACTGTCTGTCCTTTGTAGTCCAGATTGACTCCAGCTTCTTTCAACTCGTCTAAGAGAATATTCGACCCTTCTGTAGCAAAATAAGCCTGAAGGCTTTGTGCAATCACACTACCCAAGCTCTCGATACTTGCTACTTCCTCAGGATCAGCTTGGGCTAGATTTTCAATAGAGTGGAAATGTTGGAGCAAGAGTTGGCTAGCCTTGCTTCCGACATGGCGAATTCCCAGACCAAACAAGAGCTTTTCAGCAGAGTTTTCCTTGGATGCTTGAATGGCCTGATACAGTTTAGAAGCAGACTTTTCCTTGACACCTTCTAAAAGGAGGAAATCATCTTCTTTCAAACGGTAAATATCTGCCACATCCTTGACTAAATTGGCAGCAAAAAGCTTTTCAACAATAGATGGACCAAGTCCTGTAATATTCATGGCGTCTCGAGAGGTAAAGTGAATCAAGCCTTCCATGATTTGTGCAGGACAACGAGGATTGATACAACGAAGAGCCACTTCATCTTCAAAATGAAGCAACTGACTGTCACAGCTCGGACAGTTAGTCGGAATATCTAGTTTTTCTTCAGAAACACGTTTAGACTCTACAACACGCAAAACAGCAGGGATGATATCTCCAGCCTTATAAACGATTACCGTATCATCTTTTCGGATATCCTTTTCAGCGATATAATCTACATTATGCAATGTTGCACGGCTAACAGTTGTCCCAGCAAGCTGAACAGGTGTTAGATTGGCAGTCGGAGTCACAACACCCGTACGACCTACTGTCCAGTCAACTGAAAGGAGCTGGGCTTCTTTTTCTTCAGCGGGAAATTTATAGGCGATTGCCCACTTGGGCGCTTTAACAGTAAAGCCGAGTTCTTCTTGACCTGCTAGGTCGTTGACCTTGATGACCACTCCATCAATATCGTAAGGAAGTTTCTCCCGTTCTTGTCCTACTTCTTGGATGAAATCCCATATCTCATCTATACTTTTAGCCAATATTCGTTTAGGATTAACTACAAAACCAAGCTGTTCAAGATGCTCCAAGACTTTTTCTTGACTATCACGAGTAGAAGGGCTGGCTTCTTGATAGAGGAAAGTCGCAAGATTGCGTTTGGCCACTACTGCTGTATCCAGCTGACGGAGGGTTCCTGCAGCTGCGTTACGAGGATTAGCAAATTCAGGCTCTCCATTTTCTTGGCGAGCTTGGTTGACCTGGTCAAATGAAGCGCGTGGCATGTAACACTCTCCACGAACAGTGATATCAAGTTCTTCTGGCAAGGTCAAAGGAATGTTCTTGACACGCTTGAGATTTTCAGTGATATTCTCTCCAATAGAACCATCACCACGAGTGGCACCGACAACCAAAATCCCCTTTTCATACGTCAGCGAGATAGACAAACCATCGATTTTCAGCTCACAAATATAGGTCGGGTGGGGTAATTCCTTTCGAACACGCGCATCAAAAGCTTCTAACTCTTCACGTGAAAAAGCATCCTGCAAACTGTATAGAGGATACTGATGACTGTATTTTTCAAAACCATCTAAAACCTTACCACCAACACGATGGGTCGGACTGTCCGCTAAAACTTGATCTGGATAGGCAGCTTCCAATTCGACCAACTCTCGGTAGAGGCGATCATACTCGCTATCTGAAACCGAGGGATTGTCACTCGTATAGTACTCGGTCGCATAGCGGTTAAGTAAGGCAACTAACTCATTCATTCTTTCATTCATAATCCCATTTTACCACAAATCAAGCCCTCCTCACAATAGAGAAGGACTGAAAAATGGATTGTAGAGAAATATTTTCTAAAAAAGAGAAATTATAACTCTTTTTTAAAATGACTTCGCACATAAACGAGGGAGAAACAAGACAGGATGACAACCCCGCTTCCAATTATCAGAAAAGAAGAGAGATTGACACTTGGTAGCACCGTCATAAAGCCTTTTGCAATCGGCATAAATAGGATGGCTAAGGTAAAAATGGTGCTTAGTACTCTTCCCAAGTATTCCCCCTCAACCTTGGTTTGAACCTGAGTAAAAAAGTGAATATTAAAAATCGTCATAAACAGTTCACAAACTAAATTTCCAGAAAAGGAAAGAAAAGTTGGCAATGGTAACCCCATCATAAAAACTCCAACTCCAGTCAAGGCCAATAGAATCAAAAGATTATAAACACCTGCCTTTATTTTGCTAGCTAGAAGAGCTCCGATAATCGAACCAATAGCGCCCATAGTCAAAATAGTTGCATAAGCTCCTTCTACCCCGTATAGTCGATCTGAAAAAGGGAGGAGAAATTCAAAAGCTGCAAAAAAGAAATTAACACTGGAAGCGACTACCAAAAGGAAAAAGATTTCTTGCTGGCGCCAAATATATCGAATCCCTTCTTTCATATCAGCAAAAATATTTTTCCAGCTGAGAGTCCTTTTCACTTGTTCCTTAGCCTCTTTTTTGGGGAGGAAAGCTACTAAGATAAATGCGATGAAAAAACTAATGGCATCTAAAACAAGCGTCATATGGAGACTAGCAAATTGTAAAACGATGAAAGAAAGTACAGGGGAGCTAACGCCTACAACCTGCAAGACTAGCTCTAAGCGAGCATTATAGGTCACAATCTCGTCTTTCTCTACAACCTCAGTTATAATGGCTTTGTTGGCTGTACGAGAAAATGCAAAGGCAACCGCCTGAACAATATTTGCGAAGATCAGAGCAGCAATCATCAAGCTATCATTTCTGATGAAAGAAATAGCTAGACAGAGAACGCCACAAATCAAGTCTGTCGTCATCAAAATTTTGCGACGCGAAAAGCGGTCTGAAATCACTCCGCCAAAGGGATTGACTAGAATCGATGTAACCAACTCAGAAATCTGGTAAATCCCAAGAACAGTCTGTCCTACTGTTCCCATTGATGCTAACCAAACACTATTTCCATAATCATAGAGCATATTCCCTATCTTATTAATAGCCCCACGACTAATCAACTGGATTGCATGTCGATTCATATAAAAAGCTCCTCTCAAATTTTGAAACTATTGTATCAAAACTGAAAGGAGTCTCTTTATTTTTCCCTTATTTGGGAAATTTAAGCATTTACAAATTTTTCATAATGTTCCTGATAGTAAGCCACTTGCTCTGGAAGTCCAAGCACATCAAAAATAAGCATAGCCTCCTGCATCTGACTACAACCCTCTTCTTTCAAGTCTCTCTGGTAGAGGGCGAAACCTTTGAGATAATGGAAGATATTGCGCTCATAAAGCTTGATACCATTTCCAATCAACTTCTCCACATAGCCCTCAAAATAGTCCGCATCCGCAAAGGATCGATTTTCCAAACAATGCTGGTAACAGTTAAGAGATAAGATCAAAACAAGTTTTCGATGACGACCAATTTCCTTGTAGTACTCTTCCCGCTCCATGACTTCTCTGCCAATCCGAGCCACATAGTCCACATTGTAGAAAGTATAGAGATTACCGAAAAGAATCAACTCATACATAGTCCATTCTTCTGTTTGAAAAAGATAATCTGCTACCTTTTCCAAATCACTCTGACTCATCGTGTAACGAGCATCTCTTTGACAAATCAGACCTTGTAGCAGAATCCAATTCAGCTCAAAATAGAGGGGATTGGTCGAACTCTTTGCTTTCTCAAGCTGTTCCTTTTGAAGCTTTTGAAAACCTGCAATATCATTTGAGTAGTAAAGCGGAATAATCTGTGCCATCAAGGCAACATGTTCATGATTTTGAAAATCTCTAGCCTTGTCCATGAAATTTTCAATAGTCACATGAATATTATCCAAAATCTCAAAGAAACGAGAAACTGCTAGATCAGACTCCCCAAGCTCGAAGCGAGATAACTGAGAGGTTGAACATGATTCACCTGCCGCCTCTTTCAAGGAGTACTTCCCACTTGTTCGAAATTCACGAAATACCTTTCCTAGATGTTTCATCTTTACACCTGCTCTGATAATTCTTCCCACTCAAGCATAGCTCCTTCCTGACGATGGCTGATTTTGTCCAGTTCAGTCTGCAATTCCATGAGTTTTTCAGCATCGTTGGTTTCCAGCATTTGTTCAGAAATGGCTTGGCTTTGAGTTTCTAACTCTTCGATTTCAGCCTCTAGATTTTCGATTTGTCGCATGAGCTTACGGGCTTCTTTCTGACTTTCTTTCTGGGCCTGATAGTCATTAGCTGGACTTGCTTCTTTTGCTTGATTGCTAGTTGAAGCATCTTCTATCTGGCTGACTTCTATTTCAGCCTTTTTCTCAACATAGTAGTCATAATCTCCAAGGTAGAGGGTTGAGCCATTTTCAGACAATTCCAGTACATGAGTGGCTACACGATTGATAAAGTAACGGTCGTGGCTGACAAAAAGAAGGGTTCCATCAAAATCAATCAGAGCATTTTCTAACACTTCCTTGCTATCAATATCCAAGTGGTTAGTCGGCTCGTCCAAAATCAAGAAGTTATTGTTTTCCATTGAAAGTTTTGCAAGAAGCAAACGAGCTTTCTCGCCCCCAGAGAGCATGCCTACTGATTTCTTAACATCATCACCAGAGAAGAGGAAGGCACCAAGGCGGTTGCGAATTTCAACTTCTGGTGTCAGTTTAAAATCATTCCAGAGTTCATCAAGTACCGTATTACTTGCTGTCAGCTTGCTTTGGGTTTGGTCATAGTAACCCACCTCAACATTGGCACCAAAACGCTTCTCTCCCTTGATAAAAGGAATCTGGTCCACAATAGACTTGATAAAGGTTGACTTCCCAATGCCATTTGGTCCGACAATCGCGACAGCATTCATCTTACGAAGGTCTAGGTTGATAGGTTCTGACAATATTTCCCCATCATAGCCAATAGCAGCATTTTCAACTGTCAGGACAACATTTCCCGATGTTTTTTCAGACTGGAAGGTCATATTGGCTGATTTCTTACTAGTTTCAGGTTTGTCCAAACGCTCCATTTTTTCCAATTGTTTCCGACGAGATTGGGCACGTTTGGTCGTTGAAGCTCGGACTAGATTGCGATTGACAAAGTCTTCTAGAGCCGCGATTTCCTTCTGTTGCTTTTCATAGTTTTTTGCCTCAGTAGCTAGCTTTTGCTCCTTTAACTCAACAAAGCGAGAGTAATTACCTACATAACGATCTAAGGAATGCTTAGTCAAATCGAGTGTAACCGTCGCAACCTTATCCAAAAAGTAACGGTCGTGACTGACAATAATGAGGGCGCCGCTATAGTTCACCAAGTAATTCTCTAGCCAAGCAATCGTTTCAATATCCAAGTGGTTGGTTGGCTCGTCCAAGACCAAGAGATTGGGCTTTTCAAGGAGCATTTTAGCCAGTGCCAGACGGGTATTTTGACCACCCGAAAGCTCGGCAATTTTCATCTGCCACATAGACTCGTCAAACTTGAATCCATTCAAAATCGCTCGAATATCAGCTTCGTAAGTAAAGCCACCATCCTGACGGAAATTCTCTGACAAACGATCATAATCCGCCATCAGTTTATCCAAATCCTCACCAGACTTTTCACCCATCTCCAACTCCATCTGACGCAGTTGTGTCTCTGTCCGACGCAAGTCATCAAAGACATGGAGCATTTCATCATAAATGGTATTCTCGGACTCAAAACGGCTATCTTGGGCTAGGTAAGACAGAGAGATATCTTTTTTCTTATTGATTTCTCCACTAGTTGGCTCCTCTTCCCCAACCAAAATCTTTAAAAGAGTAGACTTACCTGCACCATTTTTCCCAACAAGAGCAATTCGGTCTCGTTCATCAACTTGCAGATTGATATTATCAAAAAGAACATCTCCTGCAAAAGAACGTTCAATTTTATTGGCTTGTAAAATAATCATGATTCTATTTTACTATCTTTTTCTCTTTTGCACAATTGCAATGAAAAAAGTTCGAGTCATAAACCCGAACCTTTTATCTTAGTATCCAATGCCTCCACGGAATGTGCGAGCCATATCCTTCAAACTATAGTTTTTAGAAGAGGTGTCGATAGTCCATTTACCATCTTTCTTGGTCATTTTAATTTCATAACCCTCTTTTTTCATGTTATCACTAGTATCTAGAGGAGTTGAATCAAATTGACTTGGTGCATTTTCTAAAATATATTTCTCACCAGCTTTCATAGCTTCTGAGTAGTTGCTATATTTGCCTTTGTTTTCTTCGTAGAATTTACGGCTCAATTCATGAACATTTAAATTATCCAAGTCGATTGTTTCTGGTCGAACATAAACAACAGCATAATCTGGCAAGTATGTCTTCACCTTGTAATCAACTTTTGCTCTCTTAGCATTTGCTTTGATGTAAGCATCTGCGAATGTTCTAAGTTCTGAATCAGAAGGTTTGTAGTTATAGAAACCTTTTCCGAATGACTCTGTAAATTTCTTGATAAACTCTTCTTTATCAGCTTTCGCATCGTTTGTGAATTCAGCACTGTCATCAGAAGATTTTTTATCATCAGCAAGTGCTACAACTTGCGACTTATTGTCAGTAGCACTTAGGTTCGTTCCACCACCAGAGCTTTCCCCATTAAGGTAAACAGCATCGACATATTTTTTCATTACATCTTTTGCTTCATCAATATTGTCTTCATACTGACTTGGATCAACCTTGATTGCTACATCATTATTCTTTTTAGAATTTTCTTTGATGTCCTCGTAAAAGCTAGGCGCGAAGTGAAGTTCATACTTAGCATTCTTGTCGACTTCATACACCACATAACCAGCAACGCTCTTTCCTTTAGAAAGTTTGTCTCCATATGACATAAATTTCGTTTTACTGTCACTTTCATAAATTTGAATTGGTTGTAATTTTTCATCTTTTTCATTATAAAGCGTGATATCTTGGCTAGTAAAACTAAACTGTTTATCGCGATTGTTCTTGATTTCGACTTGAAGTGCAAGGTATGTTGATGATGAATCCTCATCTTTAGGCAATACATACATACCGTCTTTTACAGAAACCTCAAAGTTAGAGTTTGAAGCTGTACCATTGTCGCTTGCTTTCTTAGAAGCTCCACAGGCAACCAGTGCTAAAGCTGATAAAAGCAAGGCAGAATGCTTAAGAATTTTTTTCATAATGGATTCTCCTTTAATGATTTACTATATTTTACCATACGCAGAATAAAAATCAAAACAGAAACCAGATATTTTCAAAATATCTTAAATTTATAGAGTTTTAACTTAAATTTTTCTATATGTTCATTTGATACATTAAAGGATTCTTTATAAAAAGAATAGAATATAACAATATTTACGATTTATTTTATTTAAAATCCCACAAAAATACTATAACTTTTAATATTTTTAAAAATTAGATAATTGATATTCATCCCTAACTTAGTATAAGTAAGCATGGTACCCACCATTTTCCCGCTAAAGTGCATAAGTAAATTTCCTACATTTTAAGTTATGCTAACGTTTTACTAAAATGTCAAATCGTGATATAATGAAAGCGATTAAAGCAAATAAACAAAGGAGACACTCTATGACTTACCAAGAAAATTATCAAAAATGGCTCGATTTTGCTGATCTTCCAGACTACCTTCGTCAAGATTTGGAAAATATGGACGAAAAAACTAAGGAAGACGCCTTTTATACCAATCTTGAATTTGGTACTGCTGGTATGCGTGGTTTGATCGGTGCTGGTACAAACCGCATCAACATCTATGTTGTTCGTCAAGCAACTGAGGGTTTGGCTCGTTTGATTGAGTCAAAAGGTGGAAACGAAAAAGAACGTGGTGTAGCAATTGCCTACGATAGCCGTCACTTCTCACCTGAGTTTGCCTTTGAATCTGCGGCAGTTCTTGCTAAACACGGTATCAAATCTTACGTATTTGAAAGCCTTCGTCCAACTCCAGAACTGTCATTTGCAGTTCGTCACCTCAACTGTTTCGCAGGTATTATGATTACTGCCAGTCACAACCCAGCTCCATTTAATGGTTACAAGGTTTACGGTGAAGACGGTGGACAAATGCCCCCGCACGATGCGGACGCTTTGACTACTTATATCCGTGGAATAGAAAATCCATTCGCTGTGGAAGTTGCTGATGTGGACGCTGAAAAAGCTTCTGGCTTGATTGAAGTTATTGGCGAAGCTGTCGATGTGGAATACCTTAAAGAAGTCAAAGATGTGAACATCAACCCAGCCTTGATTGAAGAATTTGGTAAAGACATGAAGATTGTCTACACACCACTTCATGGTACTGGTGAAATGTTGGCTCGCCGTGCTCTTGCACAAGCTGGATTTGACTCAGTTCAAGTTGTTGAAGCGCAAGCAACTGCTGATCCAGACTTCTCAACTGTAAAATCTCCAAACCCAGAAAGCCAAGCAGCCTTCGCCCTTGCTGAAGAACTTGGTCGTCAAGTTGGTGCAGACGTTCTTGTGGCAACTGACCCCGACGCTGACCGTGTTGGTGTTGAAGTTCTTCAAAAAGATGGTAGCTACCTCAACCTTTCAGGTAACCAAATCGGTGCTATCATGGCTAAATACATCTTGGAAGCCCACAAAAATGCTGGTACTCTTCCTGAAAATGCTGCTCTCTGCAAATCCATCGTATCAACTGACTTGGTAACAAAGATTGCTGAAAGCTACGGCGCAACCATGTTCAACGTTTTGACTGGTTTCAAATTCATCGCAGAGAAAATCCAAGAATTCGAAGAAAAACACAACCACACCTACATGATGGGATTTGAAGAAAGCTTCGGTTACTTGATTAAACCATTCGTACGTGATAAAGATGCTATTCAAGCTGTTCTTGTCGTTGCTGAACTTGCTGCCTACTATCGTTCACGTGGTTTGACACTTGCTGATGGTATCGAAGAAATCTACAAAGAATACGGATACTACGCTGAAAAGACTATCTCTGTTACTCTTTCTGGTGTTGATGGTGCTGAACAAATCAAAGCGATTATGGCTAAATTCCGTAGCAATGCTCCGAAAGAATGGAATGCAACAACTATCACTGTCGTAGAAGACTTCAAGGCTCAAACTGCTACTGCTGCTGACGGTACTGTTACAAACTTGACAACTCCTCCAAGTGATGTTTTGAAATACACACTTGCTGACGGTTCATGGATTGCTGTTCGCCCTTCAGGTACCGAACCAAAAATCAAGTTCTACATTGCAGTTGTAGGTGAAACCAATGAAGATTCACAAGCTAAGATTGCCAACATCGAAGCGGAAATCAATGCCTTTGTAAAATAAGAAAATCATAACCACCCGTCTAACGGGTGGTTTGCACCAGGGCACCTTACGGAGCGAGACGGACTAATAGTCACATAATTATAAAAGATGAGACCAACCAATCTCATCTTTTTTCGTATCAAATCTGAGCATTTTTAGAAACTTTATGGCATACTAGACTTATCAATGAAAGCGAGGTAATCTCATGGAACAATTTTTAGAAAACATCAAAGACCTTGAAGTCACTACAGTTGCGCGTGCACAAGAAGCACTTGATAATAAAGAAACAGCTACCTTCTTTATTGGTCGCAAAACTTGCCCTTACTGCCGTAAATTTGCAGGCACATTGGCAGGTGTCGTAGCTGAAACCAAAGCTCACATCTACTTCATCAACAGTGAAGAACCAAGCCAACTTAATGAATTGCAAGAATTCCGCTCACGTTATGGAATCCCAACTGTGCCAGGTTTTGTTCATATTGTAGATGGCCAAATCAATGTCCGTTGCGACTCTTCCATGTCCGCACAAGAAATCAAGGAATTTGCTGGATTGTAAAAAAGCCACTCGTCGAGTGGTTTTTGTATGGTCTAAATTACTTTTTTTCAAGCAAGTCTTGTATCATTCTATGCAGTTCTTCTATCTTTTCTGATTGTTTCTCTAGTAAGATCCTTTGACTCCGTAATTCGTCTTGGAGGTTATCAAGTTTTATCTGCTCATCTGGATTATCCTTTACAAAAAAGTTTGTCAAGGCACTCGTTAACATCCCTATTGTGCCAATACCAACAAGCATTAGTAAAACAGCTAACCACTTCCCAAAAATCGATGAAGGAACAATATCTCCATAACCAACAGTTGTTACAGTTACAAGCGCCCACCAAAGACTATCTGAGAATGATTTTTCTTCAACAACAGATAAAATTGAACTACCTACCAGTACAATAAAGGAATTGAGATATAAAATATAAAGTAAGCCATTTGTTCGTAAGAGTTTTCCAACTTTCTTTTCCAACTTGCCAGTCAATCCAACGACTCTTAAAAGACGAGTTAGTTTCAGTAATTTTGTCAGCCTTGCTAAGCGGAAGATACGCCCTAAGCGAAATACTGTAAAAATAGCATTCAAAGGAAGGATAGCTAGCAAGTCGAAGATATTTTCAAGTACAAATCTCCATTTTTCTTTACTTGAGAAGAAGCGCCAACCATAATCTACCACAAAGATAAACCAAAGTAGTAAGTCAATAATACTATAGGGTGGATTATCCAAATCAATCATCTCAGCAAATCCAAGCAAAACAAGGACAACAGATATCAATGCAAGTATGATAATCGTTGTGTCATAGTAATCCTTTAATAACCATTTTCTCTTCACACTGCTGCTCCTTTAGTTATTTTTATTATTATACCACACTAAAACCCTGACAAAGTACAAAACAAAAGAAGGCACTCGCCTTCTTTTTTATATATCTGTTAATTGTGTTGCGGTATCTGGTGAGGTATCATAAACCTTAAAGTCTACTCCTACTCCCAGATCAGCTTGTGCTAGCTGGTTGACCATAGTCATATGAGCCAGCTCCTTAATATTGTTCTCTTTGGATAAATGCCCAAGATAGATTTTCTTAGTCCGATTTCCCATTGCACGAATCATAGCCTCAGCACCGTCTTCGTTAGAAAGGTGACCGAGATCAGATAGGATACGCTGTTTGAGTCGCCAAGCATAAGATCCTGCTCGCAAAATCTCTACATCGTGATTGGACTCGATGAGGTAACCGTCTGCATTTTCGACTATTCCAGCCATACGATCACTAACATAACCTGTATCGGTCAGCATGACGAAGCTCTTGTCGTCTTTCATAAAGCGGTAAAACTGTGGCGCTGCCGCATCATGACTAACACCAAAACTTTCAATGTCGATATCACCAAAGGTTTTGATTTTGCCCATTTCAAAGATATGCTTTTGCGAAGAATCAACCTTGCCAAGATACTTACTATTTTCCATAGCCTGCCAGGTCTTTTCATTGGCGTAAAGATCCATGCCATATTTACGAGCCAAGACACCGACCCCATGGATATGGTCTGAATGCTCATGCGTAATCAAAATCGCATCCAGATCTTCAGGTTTGCGATTGATTTCAGCTAGCAGACTTGTAATTTTCTTACCAGACAAGCCCGCATCTATTAGGATTTTCTTTTTTGGGGTTTCCAGATAAAAGGAATTTCCACTGGATCCTGATGCTAAAATACTGTATTTAAAGCCTTTTTCACTCATTCTAGTCTTCTATTTCGTCCTCCCATATTTCTTCTTTTACGGCATCCTTATCATAAGGGAGCACGATGGTAAAGGTCGATCCCTTACCGTATTCACTTTTGGCCCATATAAAGCCATTGTGTTGTTTGATGATTTCTTTGGCGATGGCTAGACCTAGCCCAGTTCCACCTTGAGCCCGGCTTCTTGCACGATCCACACGGTAGAAGCGGTCAAAGATCTTCGGCAAATCTTGCTTTGGAATACCTAGACCTTGGTCTTTGATGGATAAAATCATCTGGTCATCAGTGGTTTTCATGCTGACAGTGATTTTGCCACCATCTGGTGAGTACTTGATGGCATTGTTAAGAATATTATCTATCACCTGAGTCATCTTATCGGTATCAATCTCAATCCAAACTGAGTTTATTGGGTAATCTCTAACAAGTTCATATTTTTTCTCGTCATCCTGACTTCTCATCTTATCAAAGCGGTTGAGAATAAAGGTGATAAAAGCTGTAAAGTTAATCAACTCCACATCCAACTGAGTGGACGCATTATCAATACGAGAGAGATGCAAGAGATCTGTCACCATCCGCATCATACGGTTGGTTTCATCGAGTGAAACCTTGATAAAATCAGGAGCAACAGGATCATACAGAGCTCCCTCGTCCAAGGCTTCAAGATAAGATTTAACACTTGTCAAAGGAGTTCGCAACTCGTGACTCACGTTCGAAACAAAGAGTCTTCGCTCACGCTCTTCCTTCTCCTGTTCGGTCGTATCATGTAAAACGGCAACCAAACCAGAGATGAAACCTGACTCACGGCGAACCAGAGCAAAACGTACACGAAGGCTTAGATATTCACCATTCACATCCTGGGAGTCAATCGTCAACTCAGGAATCTGTGTAATCAGGTCACGCAGCTCATACTCATCTTCTATCTTAAGCAATTCGAGGATGCTTTTATTCAGAACATCTTCTTTCTGCACACCGAGCTGTTTCTTGGCCATATCGTTGATCATAGTAATCTGGCCACGGCGATTGGTCGCAAGAACGCCATCTGTCATGTAAGAAAGAATACTGTTCAATCGTTTACTCTCTTGTTCCAGATTTTCTTGGGTCAAACGAATAACTTCTGACAAATCGTTCAGATTATTGGTGATATTGGTGATTTCTGTACTTCCTTGCAAGTCCAAAACTTGAGAATAATCACCTGCAATCAAGTCCTTAACCTTTTGATTTATCTCCTTCAGACGGATATTATCCCGACGATTTTCCAGTAACAGCAAGGTCACCACCAGGATAAAGCCAAGTAAAATCAAGATAAAGATAAAATCGCTGGTCAGAATAGTTTGTCTAATATCTTCAATCATTATTTCTCATATAATATCCAACACCACGACGTGTGAGAATGTACTCTGGACGACTTGGAGTGTCTTCTATTTTCTCACGCAAGCGTCTAATGGTCACGTCCACAGTACGAACATCACCAAAATAGTCATAACCCCATACAGTCTCAAGCAAGTGTTCACGCGTAATCACTTGACCAATATGAGATGCCAAGTGATACAAGAGTTCAAACTCACGGTGGGTCAAATCTAATTCCTCACCATATTTCTTAGCAACGTAAGCATCTGGAACGATTTCCAAATCACCAATTTGTAAAGGCTGCGTCTTCTTCTCATCAGACTCTTGGCTATCCACAGAAACTAGATCCGTACGACGAAGTAGGGCCTTGACACGAGCCTGCAACTCACGGTTTGAGAAGGGTTTTGTAACATAATCGTCTGCACCTAACTCTAAACCAATAACCTTGTCAAACTCGCTATCCTTAGCTGATAGCATGATAATCGGCACGCTACTAGTCTTACGAATAGCTTTAGCAACTTCTAAACCATCAATTTCAGGTAGCATCAAGTCGAGGATAATAATATCTGGTTGCTCAGCTTCGAATAGCTCGATTGCCTCACGACCATTGAAAGCTGTAACAACTTCATAACCTTCCTTGGCCATATTAAACTTAATAATATCTGAGATTGGTTTCTCATCATCTACAATTAATATTTTTTTCATTTTATCACCTTTTCTCTATCTATTATAACAAAAAAATGCAAAGAAGGCACAAATGGCTACTGTAAGCCTTCATCTTCAAAACTTATTTTATAAGCCTGCCAAATTTTTTGTTGAGGTTTCGCAAGTGGATAATCAGAAAACTCCTGAGGAGAAACCCAACGAATTTCTCTGTCCGAAAACTGTTTTGTTTCTGTCACCTGACCAGCTAGGATTTTAATGTGCCATTTCCGATGACTAAATACATGCTTGACCTGGTCAAATACTTGATGAGACCAATTCACTTCTAAATCATAATCCTGCTCAAAGTTTTCTTGAGGGCTTGGTCCAAATGCTCTGCTTTCCTCTTTGACTTGAGAAAAGAGATCTAGCTGATCGTCATCACTTGAGAAATCATCAACTTCGATCAGGGGGAAATGCCAAAAACCGGCTAGTAGTTTCTCGCTTTCGTTTTTCTCAAGTAGATATTGACCACGGTCATTACGTACAACTAAAGCCTTGAGATAAATTGGTAGGGGCTTTTTCTTGGGTTCTTTAATCGGATATACATCCATAGTTCCGTTCTGATAGGCTGCGCTAAAATCCTTAACAGGGCTTTCTTCTGGTCTAGGATTAACTGGAGCCTCTATATCCGACCCTAAATCCATCAGAGCTTGGTTAAAGTCACCTGGTCGTTTCGGGTCAATCAAGATTTCCATCATCGCTTGGAAAATCTTTCGATTGCTGGGAACTCCGATATCATGATTAACCTCAAACAAGCGTGCCAAAACCCGCATGACATTGCCATCGACCGCTGGCTCAGGCAAATTAAAAGCGATACTGGAAATAGCTCCCGCAGTGTAAGGGCCAATCCCTTTCAGGCAAGATATTCCTTCATAGGTATTTGGAAATTGCCCCCCAAAGTCAGTCATAATCTGCTGAGCTGCAGCCTGCATATTGCGCACTCGTGAATAATAGCCCAATCCCTCCCAAGCCTTCAGCAGACGCTCTTCAGGGGCATTCGCCAGACTTTCAACAGTTGGAAACCAGTCCAAGAATCGTTCGTAGTATGGAATAACTGTATCCACTCTGGTCTGCTGAAGCATGATTTCAGATACCCAGATGTGATAAGGATTTTTACTTCTCCGCCAAGGCAAATCTCGCTTGTTTTCATCATACCAGTTGAGGAGTTTTTCACGAAAAGAAATAATCTTCTCCTCCGGCCACATGACGATACCGTATTCTTTCAAATCTAACATATATCTAGTATAACATAGAAGCTTCTAACTGTCCTTTTCTCAGTACTAAAAAGCCTCTTCCCATGGGAAAGAGGACTAAATCTTATTGATGAACTGCTTGAGCTGCTGTGATAAGGGTCAACTTGTAGACATCATCTGCATTACATCCACGAGAAAGGTCGTTAACTGGTTTGTTCAATCCTTGCAAAACAGGTCCGACAGCCGCAAAACCACCGAGACGTTCTGCCATCTTGTACCCAATATTTCCTGCTTCGATACCTGGGAAGACAAAGACATTTGCTTGACCAGCTACATTACTTCCTGGAGCTTTAAGAGCTGCAGTTTCAGGAACAAAGGCAGCGTCAAATTGCAACTCACCATCAATCTCAAGGTCGGGACGCAAGTCGTGAGCAATTTTTGTAGCTTCCACTACCTTATCAACACTTTCACCAAAACCTGAACCTTTAGTAGAATAGCTTAGCATAGCAATTTTAGGTTCAATACCAAACATTTTAGCTGTGATTGCTGAATTGATCGCAATTTCAGCCAAAGCTTCTGCATCTGGATTGATGTTAATGGCACAGTCTCCAAATAGATAACGTTCCGTACCACGTACCATAAGGAAGGCACCTGACGTACGAGTTACATTTGGACGAGTTTTGATGATTTGTAGGGCTGGGCGAACTGTTGAGGCAGTTGAGTGAATCGCACCAGATACCATACCGTCAACCAAGCCCAAGTAGACTAGCATCACACCAAAGTAGTTGACATCTTCAACCAAAACTTTGCGCGCTTCTTCTTCAGTCATTTTGCCCTTACGACGCTCTACCAAGGCAGCAACCATTTCTTCAAATTGAGGATAATGTTGGGGATCAATCACTTCATAACCATCTATGATCCCTTCGATTTCAAGATAAATTTTAATTTTTTCAGGGTTTCCGAGCAAAACAGGAATTACTTCTGTTTCTTTTACCAAGCGTTTTGTCGCTTGAAGAATACGAGGTTCTTCCCCTTCAGGGAGAACGATACGAGCATTTTTGCCAACCAGGTTGGCTTTGAGACTTTCAAAAACTTCCATGAGTTTTCTCCTTTAAGAAAATAAATTATACTCCAAATAAGTTTTAAAGAGTATTAGTTGATAACTGAGTAATAAGATTGCTGAAATCATCCGGCAAGGGGCTTTCTAGTTGCAAATCTTGCTCTAGAAAGGGATGATAAAAAGATAAATAATGACAATGCAGAGCCTGACGTTGGATACCGTCATCTAGACTACCACTATACAAATCGTCTCCTAAAAGAGGAAAACCGATATGAGAAAAATGCACTCGTATCTGATGAGTTCGTCCAGTATGCAGGCGAATATCGACTAGGTGAATATTTCCATAAGACGCTACAACTTTGTAAGACGTATGAGCGTATTTCCCACCTTTGGCAACCCGTCTTGTGATAATGGAGTCCACATCACGCGCAATCGGGGCAATAATCTCCCCTTCAGACTCCAAGACACCAGCTCCTTTAACCAAAGCAAAGTAGCGTTTCTCGATAGACTTTCGTTGCAGTTGCTTGTCTAAACGTGCATGAGCGTAGCCGTGCTTGGCAAAAAGCATCAAACCAGAAGTATCTCTATCAAGCCTAGTCACGATGTGAACTTGCTGGTTTTCATAGTTTTGCTTTACATAATAGCCCTTGATAAAATTCGCAATGGTATTGGAATGATTGACACTGGGGATGGAAGCTACTCCATAAGGCTTATTCAAAACCAGAAAATGGTCATCCTCATAGAGAACATCGAGTGGTCGGTCAATAGCTTCAAGGCTCTCAAACCCTTCCTCAGCTGGAATGTCAATAGTTACCCTGTCTCCAATATCTAAGAGATAAGTCGCATTTTGAGGTTGGCCATTGACCAGAATAGCCCCGCCTCGAAACTTAATCTTAGCCAAAAGTCCCTTAGAAACCTCATGTTTTTTGAGGAAAGTTTTGACTTTGACGTGGTCATCTGCGATAAATTCGAACCTCATTCATCCACCTCGCCGATGAAGGCATCTTTAACACGATTCCAAAAACTAGTGTGGCTTGGAGTCGCTACGAAGTGAATCTTGTGATGGTCGATTTGATACTCAATCCGTTCGATATTACGGAAGGAAAAGACGCTGTTATCAACTGATATCGTGTGGTAATCATTGCGTGTCGGCAAAAGTTCAATCTTATCTTTTTTGGGAATAATGATCGATGATCCTAAAGTACGATAGACTCGGTTGTTAAGACTCGCTATCTCCGTCAACTGCAAGGCTTCAATGGTCGGATGCAAGACAGCTCCACCCAAAGACTTGTTGTAGGCAGTACTTCCCGTCGGCGTTGAAACAGTCACTCCATCTCCACGAAATCTCTCGAACGGAACATGGTTAATGATGATATCCGCAACCATGGTGCGATCTGATCGACGGATGCTGGCTTCATTTAAAGCACGGAAGATTTTCACCTCTCCATTTTCAAGCGTTACCTTAACATTCAAAACTGGATAAGAAACTTTGGCACCAGTATCTAGTAAAAGATTGGTCACCAATTGATCCAGCTCAAAATCACGATAATCTGTGTAAAATCCCAAGTGCCCTGTATGAACACCTACAAATCGAACCTTGTCTAACTGATTCTCATACTTGTGAAAGGCAGATAAAAGCATCCCATCGCCACCAATCGAAATGACGATGTCGGGATTGGTATCGTTCAGTATAAAATGTTGTTTCTTTAGTTTTTCCCTCAGCTCATGCAAGACCTTCTGACTTTGTGGCTTTCTATTTGCTATGAGGTCAACTCGTTTACCTGTATTCTTCATCTGTATCGTCACTATTTCCTACACCATCGTTTAATTTTCTGCTCAATGGATCAAAGAGAGCCTGCGCTTCCTGGATATCATCACGAATCTTACCCATTTCTTCATCCAGTTGATAGGCTATTTTGGCCGTGATTTCCAGCCTTTTCCTGATTTCTTCTGGAAAATCGCCCTGATATTTATAATTGAGCGAGTGTTCAATCGTAGCCCAGAAATTCATGGCTAAAGTCCGTATTTGAATTTCCGCCAAAATCGTCTTAGCTCCGTTGATCGTATCAACCGTGTACTCGACAACCACGTGATAAGAACGATAGCCCGAAGCCTTACGATGAGTGATATAGTCTCGTTCCTGAACGACTCTCATATCTTGGCGTTTACGTAGAATCTCAACTACCTCTTTAACGTCATCAACAAACTGAACCATGACACGTAAACCCGCAATGTCTTGCAGATCATGTTCCAGACTTGCATATGTAATTCCTCGACGAGCCATTTTTTCTTTGATACTTTCAATCGGTTTGACACGACCCGTTACAAACTCAATCGGAGAATGCTTGTTTTGCTTACGATACTGTTTGCGAATTCCCCGAAGTTTAATCTTCAATTCACCAACAGCCTGAATGTAAGGATCTAAAAATTCTTCCCATTCTATGGTCATACTTTCTCCCTTGTAATGTTTGATTGCTCTGTCGAAAATCTTTGATTTTTTCAGTACATTCGTATACAATAAATACATTGTCCATTATACCATAAATCGCTTTCAAAGATATAGAAAAGGTTGAAAAAATGAAACATTTAGAAATAGAATTGAAAACACTTCTGAAAAAAGAGGAATATGATCATCTAAAAAAACAGTTTTTCCATATCCAACCCGTTCTTCAGAAGAACTACTACATTGACACGCCAGATTTCCAATTGCATGAAAAGAAGGTTGCCATGCGCATTCGCACTTTTGCAGATTGGGCGGAATTGACCTTAAAAGTGCCTCAAACTGTAGGAAATATGGAATACAACCAGAAACTAACTCTTCCAGAAGCTGAATCATACCTAGAAAAACAAAAACTACCTCAAGGGCTCGTTCTAGAGAAGCTTGCTAAGATTGGTATTGAAAACCATGACTGGCTTGTTCTAGGCTGCCTTTCCACCCTTCGTTATGAAATGAAAACTGAGATTGGCTTAATGGCCTTAGATGAAAGTCACTACTTTGACCAAACGGACTATGAACTCGAGCTTGAAGTCACCGACCATGAAAAAGGAAAAGCCGATTTTCAGAGATTTTTAGATGAAAATCAGATAACTTATCAGAAAGCTCCATCAAAATTAATTCGTTTTATTAAAAGCATGAAAAAAAGCTGAAATAATCTCCTTTTTTTGGTAAAATAGAGAAGATAAAAATAAAAGAATTTGGCTTTGAAAAACAAAACTTTCTCAAAGAAGATTCACAAAGTTTACAGAGGACGGTCTATAATGTCAGATAGAAACAACATGAAACTTTTCACCCTAAACTCTAACCATGAAATCGCTCAAAAGATTGCGGATACAGTTGGTGTACCTCTCGGAAAATTATCCTCTCGACAATTTTCTGACGGCGAAATCCAGGTCAACATCGAAGAAAGTGTTCGTGGTTACGATGTCTACATCATCCAGTCAACCAGCTACCCTGTTAGCAACCACTTGATGGAGTTGTTGATCATGGTTGATGCTTGTGTACGTGCAAGTGCTCATAGTATCAACGTTGTCCTTCCTTACTTTGGTTATGCCCGTCAGGATCGTATCGCTTCTTCTCGCGAACCCCTCACTGCAAAACTGGTTGCCAATATGCTTGTCAAAGCTGGTGTTAGCCGTGTTCTAACGCTTGACCTCCATGCTGTTCAGGTCCAAGGTTTCTTTGACATTCCTGTAGATAATCTTTATACTGTTCCTCTATTTGCTAAGCACTACTGTGATAAAGGGCTTCTTGGTTCTGATGTTGTTGTTGTCAGTCCAAAGAACTCTGGTGTTAAACGTGCACGTAGTTTGGCTGAATATCTTGATGCTCCTATCGCTATCATTGACTACGCCCAAGACGATTCTGATCGTAACGAAGGCTATATCATTGGGGATGTTGAAGGCAAGAAGGCTATCTTAATTGACGATATCCTAAATACTGGTCGTACTTTCTCTGAAGCAGCCAAAATCGTTGAACGTGAAGGCGCAACTGAGATTTATGCAGTATCCAGTCACGGTTTATTTGTTGAAGGTGCAGCAGATCTTCTTGACGCTAC
The DNA here is from genome assembly GCA_000688775.2 of Streptococcus sp. VT 162. NCBI lineage: Bacteria > Bacillati > Bacillota > Bacilli > Lactobacillales > Streptococcaceae > Streptococcus > Streptococcus sp. VT 162. The sequence continues at coordinate 895,203 of CP007628.2, read as the reverse complement.
AAACATCAAAGAAATCCTTGTGACAGACTCCGTAGCTACCAAAGAAAGAACTCCAGAAAATGTATGTTACATTACTGCTAGCGAATTAATCGGAGATGCTATCGTCCGCATCCATGAAAGAAAACCAGTCAGCCCACTCTTTGCTTACAACAAAAAGAAATAAGGTGATTCTTTGATTTATTTGGACAATGCTGCAACGACTCCTATGTCAGCAGTAGCTATTTCTGAAATGACCAAGGTCATGCAAGAAACTCATGGTAATCCTTCTAGTATTCATGGTCATGGTCGGCAGGCTGGCAAACTCTTGCGAGAAGCTCGTCAAGACTTAGCCCTCTTACTAGGAACCAAACCTCAACATATCTTTTTCACGTCTGGCGGTACAGAAAGTAACAATACAGCCATTATCGGCTATTGTCTCCGTCATCAAAATCAGGGAAAACATATCATCACGACAGCTATTGAACACCATTCTGTACTTGAGACTATCGATTATCTGGTGCAACATTTTGGTTTTGAAGCAACTATCATCCAACCAGTAAATCAAGAAATAACTGCCCAACAGATTCAAGAAGCTTTACGTGACGATACCGTTCTCGTTTCCACCATGTACGCTAATAATGAAACAGGTAGCCTCTTACCTATAGCTGAGATTGGACGTATTTTAAAAGAGCACCCTGCTGCTTATCATGTAGATGCTGTTCAAGCTATCGGAAAAATTCCTATCCATCCCGAGGAATTAGGAATTGATTTCCTCAGTGCTTCTGCCCACAAATTCCATGGACCAAAAGGAGTCGGTTTTCTTTATGCTTCTTCCGCGGACTTTGATTCCTACCTTCATGGTGGGGATCAAGAGCAAAAGAAACGCGCTGGAACAGAAAACCTTGCTGCCATTGTAGGCATGGTGTCTGCTCTCAAAGAAGATCTGGATTGTCAAGTTGATTATTACCAAAAACTAAGTGACCTTAAAACAGTTTTTCTAGAAGAGATTTCCGATTTAGACTACTATCTCAATGAAAGTCAAGACCAACTGCCTTATGTTTTGAATATCGGTTTTCCTGGTCAGAAAAATGATTTGCTTTTACTTCGGTTAGACCTTGAGGGAATTTCAATTTCTACCGGTTCCGCTTGTACTGCTGGTATTGTGCAAACCAGTCATGTGCTTGAAGCATTTTATGGACCAGATTCACATCGATTGAAAGAATCTGTCCGTATCAGTCTCTCTCCTCTTAACACTGAGGAGGAACTGAAACAACTCGCACAAACCTTAAAAAATATTATTGGAGATTAATCTAATGGCATTCGAAAAAACCATTAAACTACAAAACTGCCGCTACGACTATACACTTAGCCCAACTGTCAAAAAGTTCACACTGAAAGATAATACTTTCTTTGAAACAAAAGTTGGAAACTTTGAACTAAATCGTCTACTTGAAAAAGTACCCAACAGTGGTGAAGGTTTCAAGCTAAAAATCATCATCAATAAAGACCTTACAGGTGCTAAACTCAACATTACTGACAAGTCAGGTCTTCGTTTGGTTAATATCTTTAAATCAGAAGACCACCATATTCACCAAGAAAAATTCTACTTCCTCATGGACAGTTTAGTAGAACGCGGTATCTTCACTAAAGAAGAAAGATAATTGACTATGTATCGACTTACCTATCAAGATAACTATCACGTAGAACGTACACTTGAATATAAGGATTACGAAGAGCTCATGTTATCTCTGTCAGGCTGTGTGACCCTACCTGATACTCTCCTAATCAGCTCCTTAACGCTGAATGATAAGGTGATTTATCAAGGATTGGTTGGCGATCTCTACCGCTTTCTATCACAAGCTCATTTTTCAGATAAAAACTAAGAAATTTCTTAGTTTTTTCTTGTTTTTGTTGATTTTTTCACAATGTTTCTATAAAATAGAAGAATAGAAAGGTTGTGATTTTGTGAAAGATAAACAGTCTGCTATTCCAAAAGCAACAGCAAAAAGACTCTCTCTTTACTACCGAATTTTCAAGCGATTTCATGCAGAAAAAATCGAACGTGCCAACTCCAAGCAAATTGCAGAGGCTATCGGTATCGATTCTGCGACCGTTCGTCGGGATTTTTCCTATTTTGGTGAACTAGGTCGTCGAGGTTTTGGTTACGATGTCAAAAAATTGATGAATTTTTTTGCTGACCTCCTAAATGATAACTCCATTACAAATGTTATGTTGGTTGGAATCGGAAATATGGGCCATGCCCTTCTCCACTACCGCTTTCACGAGCGTAACAAGATGAAAATTATCATGGCCTTTGACCTAGATGACCATCCAGAAGTTGGAAGCCAGACACCTGATGGGATTCCAATCTATGGTATCTCTCAGATTAAAGAAAAGATCAAAGAAGCAGATGTCAAAACTGCTATCCTAACTGTTCCAAGTGTTAAATCACAAGAAGTTGCCAATCTTTTGGTTGATGCAGGTATAAAAGGTATTCTAAGCTTTTCCCCTGTTCACCTTCACCTCCCAAAAGATGTGGTTGTTCAGTATGTCGATTTGACAAGCGAACTTCAAACCCTCCTCTATTTTATGCGTAAAGAGGATTAGAAAGCGAAAGCATTTATGAAAAAACCAGTTATTGGGATTACAGGAAATGAAAAAGCTCATCCAGATGATGACATCATGATGAGCTATGCAGCAAAGGGCTTTGTTGAAGGAATCAAGGACGCTGGCGGAATTCCAATCATCCTACCGATTGGTGATCAAGAAATGGCTGCCTATTACATCAGTATCATTGATAAGCTCATCCTAACGGGTGGGCAAAATGTTGATCCAAAATACTATGGTGAACCAAAGGCTATTGATAGTGATGACTACCACCTTCAAAGAGATATTTTTGAACTAGCACTTATCAAAGAAGCGATTAAGCAAAAGAAGCCAATTTTCTCTGTTTGTCGGGGTACTCAACTTTTCAATGTCGCCATGGGAGGCACGCTTCACCAAGATATTGAGGATCATTGGCAGGACTGTTCAGCCGAATACGCTACCCAACGCCTCGTAACGGAACCTGATACCATTCTCCGAGAAATCTATGGAGAAATCTCTCACATCAACTCCTTCCACCACCAGAGCATTAAAGATCTAGCCTCAAATCTTAAGGTTGTAGCACATGATCCTAAAGATGGAATCATTGAGGCTGTGACCACTACGGACGGCTTTCCTTATCTTGGTGTTCAATGGCATCCTGAATTTCTCTTTGAGAATCGCCCCAAAGATAAAATGCTATTTGACTATGTTGTTAACGAACTCTAGGACTTATAAATAGGTTATTAAATCATGAATGAAATTAAAATACCTTCTACTCATGAGATTTTGAGAGATATAGAAGCTAATGTTTTCATATCTTATAAGAAAAAGGAAGCTAATCTTTTCTTATCAAACAATGAAAAAGAAATAAGTGTTTGCTTTCATCTTTCTAATCTCTATAGACTTTTAACAGCGGAAAGTTACCAATCTTTTTCTAAGAATAAAGAGAATTTCGATAAACTATCTCAAAAAGAAAAACAGCTGAAAGAAATGTCTAAAAAGGCAAAACGATTTTGTAAAAAGGCAGATGCCAAACTAAAAAGTAAATTTCGTTCAAGTCTTTACTTTTACAGAGATATTCTCATTCATAAAAAAAGATATTATAAAATCGAAGATTTCAATGCAATTGTCGACTTTATCGTTCAAGAAAATTTACTTGTACCCACGATAAAACCTCTTCCTGTTATCAATATGGCAGAAGTAGATTCCTATGTTTTAAAAGTAATTGAGTAAGATCATGTGCAATCTTAAATCAAATCCGTCTTTTCACGGTAACTAAAGTAATCAGAGTGAGAGACAATCAAATGGTCCAAGAACACAATTCCCATCAGTTCGCAGGCTTCCTTGACTAGTTTAGTGACATGGTTGTCGTTTCGACTAGGAGATACAGCACCGGATGGATGATTGTGAACGAGAATCACAGACGTTGCCATATGCTTCAAAGCATAGTGAAGGATTTCCCTTGGTTCTGCAATACTGCGTGTCGCAGATCCGATAAAAATAGTTTGCTGATGGATGATTTGATTTTGAGTATTGAGATAGAGCGCCACTAGGTGCTCTTGTTTTTTGTCGCCAAGTTCCTGTTGCATTTTCTTGGCTAGCTTTTGACTACTGAGAATACTTTCCATCTCAAGGGTTTCATGTTTGTGAATGCGGTGTCCCAGTTCAATCACTGCTTGTAGTTCAATGGCTTTAATCCGTCCAATACCAGACAGACTCTGCAATTCCTGCAGGGTCATATTTTTCAGATCAGTTAGACTGTTAAGACTATTCAAGACTCTCTGGGCAATTTCAAAGACATTAGCCTGACGCGTTCCTGTTCTGAGCAAAATAGCTAACAACTCTTGATTGCTTAGAGCCTCTACTCCTTCTTTAACTAGTCTTTCTCTAGGCAAGAGCGAATCTTCTTGGAATGAAATACTGTACATAAAAATCCTCCTCACTTTATTATTCGTGAGGAGGATGAAAAATTAGATTTTTTTCTCAATTGGAGCAACGCTGGCTAGGAGTTTTTTAAGTCCTACTTCTGGGAAGTTAATTTTCAGTTCCTGAGTATCACCGCTACCAGAGACTTCCAGAACAGTTCCCTCTCCCCATTTCTTGTGAAGAGCAATATCTCCGATAGACCAGTTGGTATCGCTTGAATCTTTTTTATTTCCGGATGTAAACTGTCCAAATGGGAGAGCACTTGACTGGATAGAGCTTGGTGCAGCATTGCGTTTTCGTTCTTGAAGGGCCTGGGCTAGGCTCATACCTTGACCGAAGGCCACGCCACCACTGCTATAAGATGCCTTGAAGTTGGTATTAGCTGGACGGGCCAAGCCTTGATAGTCAAGTAAGTCCGAACTGATTTCATTGATGAAACGTGTTGGACGATTGTAGTTGGTACGCCCAAAAAGCAAGCGAGAGTTGGCATTGGTCAGATAGAGGATTTTCTCCGCACGCGTAATACCCACATAGGCCAGACGGCGTTCTTCTTCTAATTCATCTGGATCCTCGGCCGCACGGCTAAGGGGAAAGACATTTTCCTCCATCCCAATGATAAAGACAACTGGGAACTCTAGTCCTTTCGCTGCATGGAGGGTCATCAAGGTTACTTCAGATGTCTCCTGACTGCCTGAATCCGTATCCGCAATCAGGGCAAGGTCATTCAAGAAACGACTGAGTTTATCCAAACCTGTTTCTTCTTCTTGACTATCAGGATTGTCATCAAAGTTCTTGGTAACAGATAGGAACTCTTCGATATTTTCAACCCGCGCCTTGCTTTCCAAGGTTGCCTGAGCATTAAGAATATCGACATAACCTGTTTTTTCTAGAACAGCCTCCACCAGCTCGGTGATGGTTAATTGGTCCAGTTGCTCCCGAAAATCCAGAATCATATTGGCGAACTCCCAGATAGACTGAGCTGCCTTACCCTTGATTCCTGATAACATGATATTTGCTGAAGCATCCAGCATAGACATATCTTGCATATTCGCAAAGTCGCGAATTTTCTCAACGGTTCCTGGGCCGATTCCGCGTTTAGGTTCGTTAATAATGCGCTCAAAACTGATATTGTCACTCAGATTGGCAATGAGATTAAGGTAGGCGATAATATCACGGATTTCCTTACGGCTGTAGAACTTGGTCCCGCCGACCATAGTATAAGGAATATTGGACTTTAGGAGGGCCTCCTCAATAGTACGGGATTGTGCATTAGTCCGATAAAGAACCGCAAAATCCTTGTGGAGGAAGTTTTGAGTTCGACCAAGTTCATCGATGGTTTTGGCTACAAAAACAGCCTCATCTTGTTCGTCATTTGCGCGATAATAAACAATTTGCTCTCCATCCGCATTCTGGGTCCAGAGATTCTTAGGACGACGATTTTGATTGTTTTTGATGACGTCATTGGCAGCTTGGAGAATGGTTTTTGTTGAACGATAATTTTCCTCTAACAAAACGACCTTGGCGTTAGGGTAATCTTTCTCAAAATCCAAGATATTCTGCATATCAGCCCCACGCCAACCGTAGATGGACTGGTCAGCATCACCGACTACGCAGATATTTTTAAAGCGTGAAGCCAAGAGTTTGACCAATTGATACTGGGCATGGTTGGTATCTTGGTACTCATCAACATGAATGTACTGGAACTTCTGCTGATAGTAAGTCAAGACGTCAGGATTTTGATCAAAGAGACGCAAGGTCAGCATAATCAAATCATCAAAGTCAACCGACTCTGACTGACGAAGCTCTTTTTGATAGGCTGTGTAACACTGAGCTACGATTTGCGTATACATATCACCAGCTTGAGCAGCATAAGCCACATCATCAATTAGGTCGTTCTTAGCATTGGAAATGGTTCCCAAAATAGTCCGTTCATTCCATTTTTTAGGATCCAAGTTTAATTGCTTGAGAATGCGTTTCATGAGGGTTCGCTGTTCACCAGGATCCACAATAGTAAAATTTCGGTTGTAGCCAATATGATCCGCATCGCGACGTAGGATACGAACACACATGGAGTGAAAGGTCGCAATCAGACAGTCCTTAGTAGCTGGATTGAGCCCATAGGCACGCTCCTTCATCTCACGCGCCGCCTTATTGGTAAAGGTAATGGCCAAGATATTCCAAGGATTGACCATCTTTTCATCAATCAAGTAGGCGATTCTGTGAGTTAAAACACGAGTCTTTCCAGAACCAGCCCCCGCCATGATCAATAATGGACCTTCTGTCGTTTGCACCGCCTCAGCCTGACGGTCATTCATTCCATTCAATAATGCGTTCATTTTCTCTTCCTTACTCTTGAAGTCAATGTTTCTATTATATCAAAAATCAGGGAAAATATCTTTACCTAGACTGGTTTCGTCTAGAAAGTAACTCTATTATCAGCTGAAGACAAGGCCTCATATCTAGATAAGAAAAAGAGCTTGGATAGCATTTCCAAACTCTTTTAATATCATCTAAATCTTAGAACAAGCCTAAAACGGTTCCGTCACTTTCAACATCCATATTGAGAGCTGCAGGTCGTTTTGGAAGTCCTGGCATGGTCATGACATCACCAGTTAGGGCAACGATGAAGCCTGCACCTAATTTTGGTACCAATTCACGAATGGTAATTTCAAAGTTTTCTGGAGCTCCAAGTGCACTTGGGTTGTCAGAGAAACTGTACTGAGTTTTCGCCATACAGATTGGCAATTTGTCCCATCCGTTTTGAACGATTTGGGCGATTTGCGTTTGGGCTTTCTTCTCAAAGTTCACTTTGCTACCGCGATAGATTTCAGTAACAATCTTTTCGATCTTTTCTTGGACAGAAAGGTCGTTGTCATAAAGGCGAGTATAGTTGGATGGATTTTCAGCAATAGTCTGAACAACCGTTTCGGCAAGCGCTACTCCACCTTCCGCACCATTGGCCCAAACACTTGCTAATTCAACTGGCACATTGATAGAAGAACAGAGTTCTTTCAAGGCTGCGATTTCAGATTCTGTATCAGTGACAAATTCATTAATCGCGACAACTGCAGGAATACCGAACTTACGGATGTTCTCAACGTGGCGTTTCAAGTTAGCAAAACCTGAACGAACTGCTTCTACATTTTCCTCTGTCAAAGCATCCTTAGCTACACCACCATTCATCTTAAGGGCACGAAGGGTTGCGACGATGACAACTGCATCTGGAGATGTTGGCAAGTTTGGTGTCTTGATATCAAGGAATTTCTCAGCACCAAGGTCCGCACCAAAACCAGCTTCAGTAACAGTATAATCAGCCAAGCGAAGGGCTGTGCTTGTTGCCAAAACAGAGTTACATCCATGAGCGATATTGGCAAATGGACCACCGTGTACAAAAGCAGGTGTTCCGTAGATTGTCTGAACCAAGTTTGGTTTGATAGCATCTTTCAAAATCAATGCTAAAGCTCCCTCAACTTGCAAATCACCAACAGTAACTGGTGTACGGTCATAGCGATATCCGATAACGATATTCGCCAAACGACGTTTCAAATCTTCGATATCGGTCGCCAAGCAAAGAATGGCCATGATTTCGGAAGCAACGGTAATATCGAAACCATCCTCACGTGGAATACCGTTTAGAGGACCACCAAGTCCAACGGTCACATGACGAAGGGCACGGTCATTCAAGTCCACCACACGTTTCCAAAGAATACGACGTTGGTCGATTCCCAGCTCATTTCCTTGGTGTAAGTGGTTGTCAATCAAGGCAGAAAGAGCATTGTTGGCAGTTGTAATGGCATGCATATCCCCGGTAAAGTGAAGGTTGATGTCTTCCATTGGCAACACTTGGGCATAACCACCACCGGCTGCACCACCCTTAATCCCCATGACTGGGCCAAGAGACGGTTCGCGGATAGCAATCATGGTTTTCTTGCCAATCTTGTTCAAGGCGTCTGCCAGACCAATGGTAATAGTTGATTTCCCTTCACCTGCAGGTGTTGGATTGATGGCAGTAACCAAGATCAATTTACCAACTGGATTGCTCTCAACTGCACGAATTTTATCAAAGCTGAGCTTAGCCTTGTACTTCCCATACAATTCCAAATCGTCGTAAGAAATACCAAGTTTCTCAACAACATCAACGATTGGCTTCAACTCAATACTCTGTGCGATTTCAATATCTGTTTTCATTCAAAACTCCTCTAACCTCTAATGTGATAATTCATTATATCACAAAACAAGATTTTTAACATCCATAAACTCTCTAAACGTTCGTAAATATCCTGAATTTCAAGATTTTTAGAGCCCTTTGAAAAATTTTATATGGCTTTATAGTTATAAACTATAGTGTAGCTTTGTTTTACCAAAAATTTATCGCTTTCATTTTACTTACTGTTTATTTTTGTGTACAATAGTGCTATGAAAATTTTAGTTACGTCAGGCGGCACAAGTGAAGCAATCGATAGCGTCCGCTCTATCACTAATCACTCGACTGGTCGCTTGGGAAAAATCATCACAGAAACCTTGCTTGCTGCGGGGCATGAAGTTTGTTTGATAACGACAAAACGAGCTCTGAAGCCAGAAGCTCATCCCAACCTAAGCATTCGAGAAATTAATAATTCCAACGACCTTCTAGTTGTGATGCAAGAACTTGTTAAGGATTACCAGGTCTTGATTCATTCAATGGCCGTGTCTGACTATACTCCTGTTTATATGACAGGACTTGAGGAAGTTCAGGCCAGCTCCAATCTAGAAGAATTCTTAAACAAGCAGAATCATCAAGCTAAGATTTCTTCAACTGATGAGGTTCAGGTCTTATTCCTGAAAAAAACACCCAAAATCATCTCTCTAATCAAAGAATGGAATCCAGCTATTCATCTGATTGGGTTCAAACTATTGGTTGATGTTACTGAGGATCATCTTATTGAAGTTGCTAGACAGACTCTTGTCAAGAACCAGGCTGACTTAATAATCGCAAATGACCTGACTCAAATTTCAGCAAATCAGCATCGCGCAATCTTTGTTGAGAATGATCATCTTCAAACCGTTCAAACCAAAGAGGAAATCGCAAACCTCCTCCTTGAAAAAATTCAAGCATACGATTTTTAGAAAGGAAAGCCATGGCAAATATTCTTATCGCAGTGACAGGTTCCATTGCCTCCTATAAATCAGCTGACCTAGTTAGTTCCTTGAAGAAACAGGGCCATCAGGTCACTGTCTTAATGACTGAGGCAGCGAGAGAGTTTATCCAACCGTTGACACTACAGGTCCTCTCTCAAAATCCTGTCCACCTTGATGTCATGAAGGAACCTGCTCCTGATCAAGTCAATCATATCGAACTAGGCAAAAGGACTGACCTTTTTATTGTTGTTCCTGCTACTGCTAATACCATTGCCAAACTAGCACACGGATTTGCTGACAACATGGTGACAAGCACAGCGCTTGCCCTGCCAAACCACGTCAAAAAGTTAGTCGCACCAGCCATGAATACAAAAATGTATGACCATCCGGCAACTCAGACTAATCTAAGAACATTAGAGACTTTTGGTTATCAAATCATCTCTCCAAAAGAATCTCTACTAGCCTGTGGCGATCACGGCAAAGGCGCCCTAGCTGACCTGAATACTATTTTAGAAAGAATAAAGGAAACCCTCGATGAACAAACGCTCTAACATTGCACCGATTGCTATCTTTTTTGCAGTTATGCTCGTTATCCACTTTTTGAGTTCTCTCCTATTTAACCTTTTCCCATTCCCGATTAAACCAACTATCGTTCATATTCCAGTCATTATTGCTAGTATCATCTATGGCCCTCGAGTTGGAGTTACACTTGGTTTTCTTATGGGACTATTGAGCTTAACGGTAAATACGATTACCATCCTTCCGACCAGCTACCTCTTCTCACCATTCGTACCGAACGGAAACATCTATTCTGCGATTATCGCTATTGTCCCTCGCGTTTTGATTGGTCTGACACCTTACTTGGTTTATAAATTATTAAAAAACAGAACGGGTCTTATCTTTGCTGGTGCTCTCGGTTCCCTTACCAACACCGTCTTTGTCCTTGGGGGAATCTTCTTCCTTTTTGGAAGTGTCTTTGATGGAAATATCCAAAAACTCCTGGCAACCGTTATTTCTACAAACTCAATTGCCGAGCTTGTCATCTCTGCCGTTCTAACAGTAGCAATTGTTCCCCGTCTCGAAACCTTGAAAAAATAAAAAATCAACTCCACTTTCATAATGAAAGTGGAGTTTTCATATTTTAAGCATGAGAATAATCAAAAGGATATGAACACCGAGTCTCACTACATGATGTGAAAGAGGAGTTGGTTCTTGGTTTCTCTGACTATCCAAGTATATACTTACGACAATAAAATCAAACCAAAAGCAATCATCATATTGACAAAATGAACAATTTCTAACATGATTCCTATAACTTCCATATAGTAAAATCCTACTAAGGGATTTAAGACAAGTGAAAGAGCCAAAACACCTGCTAATAGAGAGAATAGCGAAAGGACCAATAAACTATAAACTAGGAAGCGAGTCCAACCTGAGACTACTTTCCCTTCTTTTTTCTGCTTTGACATCATCACGATTACCACGATTAGGTAAACAAAAAGTATCATCACAATTTCTCCTCAGTTCCTATTATTCTTTACCACATTTTAACCAAATTTTCCTGAAAAATCAATAATGCTTCTTGACTTGATTGGTGATTTATTGTACTATACTTGTGTATATACAGATAAATGGAGGTTCTTATGGATATACGGAAAAAAACGCAGTTTATGACCATGACTGCCCTACTCACTGCAATAGCGATTTTGATTCCAATCATTATGCCTTTTAAAATCGTTATCCCACCGGCTTCTTACACCTTGGGAAGTCATATCCCCATCTTTATCGCCATGTTTCTTTCGCCTTTGATGGCTGCTTTTGTGATTATTGCTTCTAGTCTTGGTTTTCTGATGGCAGGCTATCCGCCTGTTATTGTACTCCGTGCCTTTTCTCACATCGTTTTTGGTACTTTGGGGGCTTTGTACTTAAAGAAATTCCCTGAAACCTTGGATAAACCAAAGGCATCTTGGATTTTTAACTTTGTTTTGGGTGTTGTTCACGCTATCGCTGAAGTACTAGCTTGTATCATCTTCTATGCTACTTCAGGGACAAACGTTGAAAATATGTTTTATGTTCTCTTCGTCCTAGTTGGCTTTGGCACAATTGTCCATAGTATGGTAGACTATACATTAGCACTAGCTGTCTATAAAGTGCTTCGAAAACGTCGCTAAAAGGAAAAACTATGACAACGGATCGCAAACAAGCTCTTCTCAAACTATTAAAAGAGGCGCCAAAAGCTCTCAATGGTCAAACCTTGGCTGAGCACTTTCATGTCACGCGCCAAGTCATTGTACAGGATATCGCTATTCTCCGAGCAGATGGGGCTCCTATCCTATCCACCAATCGTGGCTATATCTACAAAGAAAATGATGCCAGTCCTTACGTCCACAAACTCTTTAAAGTGAAACATGAACTGGAAGAAATCGGGCAGGAACTTCTAGCCATTGTAGATAATGGCGGACGCGTTCAAAATATCTTAATCGATCATCCCGTTTATGGTGAAATTGAAACCCATCTTAAACTCACCTGTCGCCGAGATGTCCAGCACTTTCTGGAACAAGTCGAGAATTCAGACTTTAGACCCCTTTCTGAATTGACAGACGGCATCCATTACCACCTTGTTGAAGCAGAAACACAACAAGACCTCCACTATATCGAGGAGGCCTTGGATCAGTTAGGTTATTTGGTAAAAGACTAGAATATTTCTTTTTCCCAGCCGTCCTCTGTACGGTGGCGATAGAAAAACTCAGACTTGTCAGGTGCTTCCATCATTTCCATCAAAGGCAACATATCATAGGCCAGTTCCAAATTTGGAATCTGGTCTTTTTGCACCCAAGATACTTCTCCTTCTTCTGAGGATTGGAGATTTCCACTAAACTCTGTCGCCTTATAGCAAACGACAATGTAGCGTCCACCTGTATCTAAGGGCCAATTTTTAATACCGACCAGTTGGGGATTCTGAATCGTTAGACCAGTTTCTTCGTAGATTTCACGTATGACAGACTCGGCAAAGGCCTCGCCGTTCTCAACATGACCTCCTGGAAAGGCATAGCCAGACCAGCGATTGTTTTCGGGTGAACGATACTGCATCACCACGCGCTGGGTTTCGAGGTCTTCAATCAGACAGATATTGGTTAAAATGGTTGCTTGGGCACGGGACATAGATTTGCTCGCTTTCTAAGTTATTAAAATGTATCTTCGTTGTATTTTACTTCTGACTTCATGATAAAGGGATTGATCAATTCATGATGTTCATAAGTAGTACGGGCCAAAAAACCTCTAGCAATGATGATTTCCTTATCTTGTATGCGATAGTCTATATTAATGGGAATGGCTGGATCCGAGATAACTGATAAAACAAAGAATGCTGCAAACCAAAGATAAAGTGCCACTAATCCACTAAATAATTGAAAAATAAGGTGATACCATTGAAAATCTCTTGTTTTATAAAAGATTCTCCATGGATGGATTAAGAAGGTCAAACAAAGAAGGAAAAACCAACTATTCCACAAAACTGGCGTAAAGGATAGACCAAAAACTAACAGCACCAAATGAAGAATCACAAAGGTCAGCAAAGCCAAATAAAGTGTCTTAAACGAAATTAACTTAGTTAGGTTTTCTTTTGTCATAATTTTTCCTCTTTTTGTCATTATATTTCAAAATCACCATCAATATCGCTGGAATGATGAAAAAGATTAGATAGGTAGCAATTGGAAGCCAGATGTAGCGATAATCGGTAGATAATAGGGAAGGAATTTTTTTAACATTTCTCCCTTTCACCCCAACAAGTAAGTGGAGGAGAAAAATAGGTCCGTTTATGAATAGAAAAGTTTTTAAAAATCCTTGTACTGAAGCCTTATTGCTAAAACCATCTCTAAAAATACCTTGATAAAGTGTGTGCACCAAAAAGACAAAATTCATAATAATTGGCAAGACATAGGACATTTCTTGATATGGTTTCGGGATAAGTGACGTCCCGAACAATACATACATGATACCAAAAATAGATAATAATATTATACCACCATCCATAAAAGAAGCAATCTTTGAATGTCTTTCCTGCCACAATTGGACGTGAGCTACCAAAGAATACTTTTTCTGGATTTTTCTCATTTGTCTGTTCTGTTGTTTGATCTTCTTTTGTCTCTTAGTCTTTCGTTCCATTTACGCCTCCTTCTGCTCTTTTCTATCCGTATAATCAAAAGCAGAATGCCCAGCCCCAAGAAAAAGAAAAAGAGATAACTTACAATAGGAACCCAGACATAGGCTGGATCCATAGAAATTATGGGAGGGAAATTCGTTGACTTACGACGTCCTAGCCAATTCAGACCTACCAAGAGATGAAAGGGAAAAAGAAGACCATTGAACCCAATAAATCCCCATGAAAAGTAACGCCATTTCTGAAGTTTATCACTACTAAAACGAAAGACAAGGAAATAGGTTGATAAGATCAGAAGGATAAGATTGAAGCTTAAGGGGGAAAGATAGTTCATGTTCGGTAATAGATAACTAATGTAAGAGGCGGCAAGAAATGATACAAACATAGATCCAAATAATACACTCGTATCTAAAAGTTGAGCAATCCTTCTGTGCCTTTCCATCCAAAGAAAAATCCTATTAGTCCAAGAAGACTTTTCTTTTGTCTTGTACTTCATTTGCCTACTCATCTTCATTTTCATCTACTCCTTTTTTTGAACCTTTAGAGAGAAAGAAGATTGCCAGAGTTAACATCAAGACTAGAAGGTAGACAACAATAGGAAACCAGATATAGGATGACTCCAGTGAAAACAAAGGTGACAGAACAACTCTTCCTCTTTTTCTCACACCAATCAGTTGAAAAATAAAGCTAAGGATATTGATATAAATAAAGGGTTCACAAAATCTTTTAAGGGTCCTTTCTTTTTTAGTTTTTACTGACAAAAAGAGAGCATAGAACCTATTACCCAAGATAAAAAGATTCAATTGCAAGGGAAATAAGAGTTCTCTGTACCGAAAATCAGCTGGAATGCTTTTGTTCTGTGATGTTGTGAATTCTATAACTAGGAACAAGATGATATAAAAGACAATATCAAGCAAAAATTTGAAAAATCGATGCCCTTGTAACCAAAAACGTACTGAATCTAACCATGATGACTTCTTATACTTCGTCTCTTTCAAATTCATAATAACTTCTTTCTATTTAAAATATATTCTAAAACGTGATTGTTTGTTCATTGCGTAATCTGAAAACAAAATCGCAATTCTATCAGTATTTAACTCTCAGATTTTGATGATTTCTTACGTACCATTCTAATTTCAGTGATAGGTTTTCCAAGGTCAAGTATTTTTTCTTGCCCATCAAAAGTAAAACCCATTTTTTGATAGAAAGCAATGGCTCGCTTATTCTCATTTAATACCCATAAAAATATTTCAGAGAACTGTTCAAGAGTAGACAGAGCTTCCTTCATTAACTTCTGAGCAATACCTTCTCCATAATAGTCTTTTAAAACATATAAGGCAATAATTTCACCAGCTCGAATAGTCTCATCACGAAAGTTTCCATAACTGATAAAACCAACTACCTTCATGCCATCCATCGCGATCAATGTATTTTCTGGATATTTTTGACTAAAAAATCGACATCTTTCTAATGTCATCGTCTCCTGAAATTCTGCAGGTAAAAGGTCATCATAAGCCTCTCTCCACGTTTGCCAATGAAGGAAGGATTTACCTTCTATCTCTTCAGGAGTTTCCATTTGTTTGATAGTTAGGTTCATTTATTTTACTCCATTCTTCTCTCAGAATACCATATTTAATACTATCAAAATATTTGCCTTGGTAATAACGAACTTTTGGAATATGAGCTTCTTTTTTCATTCTTAATTTTTCAGCCAATTTCATCATACCAAAATTTCCTGACCAAGTTGTCAAACCAAGATGCTCCAACTCCAAGTAATCCTGAAATGTCCGATCTATCCACTGTAGCATAGCAGCTTTTCCAATGCCAGAGTTCCAAAACTTGTTATCATAAATACAAATCCCCAATTCCATCCATCTTGTTTGTTTACATACCCAGTAGCGCGAAACAGTCCCAACAAGTTTATCATCAACAAAAATACCAAGGCGATTTGAGTTGTTTAGAGTAGATTCTGATTTTTGTAGTTTAAATTCTTGAAAATTAGGAAAATGCTGATAATCGTCATAATAGGGAGCATCATACTGCTTCCAAATTGGATTAGATTGTGAATAAGCAATTTCCCACAAAGACACCAAATCTTCTTCAATTAGTTTTCTTAAATAAACCATACTTTTTCCTAATCCAACGCCTTCACTTCCTCAGCAACTTTTTGCAGATATTTTTGTCTTGTAGAATTTGTATTCACCTCACGCCCTAACTCACCCAAAATTGAAACTTTCTTTGTTTTGATACCGCAATGATTCAGGACAGCATTCTTTAATACTGATATTCCATAACTGTCTGGAATATTGATAGAACCTGAAAATACTTTGTACCACCATGTTGGTGCCATTGATGTTGCGTAAATACTGGCTGTTTTTCCTTTTAGTAACTTTTTAAACTGCTGACCTCTTAAGTAGTTTAAAATAAAACTTCCTTTATTATTGGTAGAGTACGCAATTCCTGGCGTGAAAACACGATCAATCCACCCCTTCAATAAACTAGGCATACTACTCCACCAAATTGGATAAACGAAAATGAAATGATCTGCCCACTGGATTAATTCCTGAGAGCGAAGTATGAAGGAGTCCTCTTCCATCCGTTTTCGATAACCATAACGTAACACGGGATCAAAATCTATCTCATTTAGATTAATAGATTCAAGCTCATGATGATTTGAGTCAACATTTTCTACAATCGTTTGAAAAATTTCTTGACAGAAACTTCCCTTGTCAGGATGTCCATTGATGACTAAAATTTTCATTCGTTTTCTCCTTCACTAATCCAACGCCTTCACTTCCAACATCATATCACGTATCTGAGCTGCGAGTTCAAAGTCAAGCACTTCGACGGCTTCTTGCATTTGTTTTTCGAGTTTTTTGACGAGTTCCTTGCGTTCTTGTTTGTTGAGGCTATTGATATCGACTTCCTTGTCCTCTTCCTTGGCAACTGCCTTAGTTACGGCGATTAGATCAAGGATAAGTTCAGTAAACCTTAAGTTCTCAGTGAAGTGTATATTTTAATGCCTCTTGCTCCTATTTTAATAAGACAAAAAAGTTTTAAGTCTGTTTAAGATTTTTAACACTCTTTATTAAAGTAAGAATATACGCCATTAATTTATTTCTAAAATACTCAATCATAGCGCCAGAAAAGAACAGGGCCAGTGTCATAACTAGAATCATAATGACAAAAATGGGAAATTCTTGTTCTTCAACTAAAGTATGGATGGTTGGTATAATTCTTCTAAAAATAAGAGGATGTACATGAAACAGATAAATCCCCAAAGTTAGTGGAGATATTAAAAGAACTAGTCTCTTAAAAGTTAAGGGAATATCTTTAATATTCAAGAAGAGTAAAAATATTGCTATTCCTTGCAGTGTGACCGTCGGAGAAATATAACTTCTCCACTGTTCAAAACCAAGCCAGCACAGTATAAAAGTTAAACTAGTTAAAAATAAAATCAATCCACTAACATTACGTATTTGAAAACGACTTTCGTAATTTGATTTTCTAATTATTGCTCCTATAGTGTACAAAAGAATCATCCATAATACACTATATCCACCCCACAAGCCCAGAATATCTTGTTTAAATACTGTAGGTATGACAGAAAAGTATATAAATGCTCCACTAACAATTGGAAGCAATTGTTCGTTCTTCAATGTCAGCACTGCTTGATTCAAAAATGGTGCTATTAAGACTAAACCAAAATAGCAACTCATATACCAATACTGTCCATGACTTATTGGAGTTAAAGCTGAAAACCAATCACTTAAGTTAACAGATGATTTTGAAAAAATAGCAAATACAAAAGTAATTGAAATAGTATAGAAAATAATCTGTACCCAAAAACCAAACATTTTTTTATAACTAAATTGTGAATAAAGACCGACATACCCACTGATTAAAATATAAATATTTACAGCTGAATATGAGAAAGCTTCTAAAAAATTGGCAAAAATATAGTAAAAATCTTTTTGACTATCAACTTTCTCCAAAATTCCTCCCATACCCAAAACATGTAAGTTGCAAATCATCAACATAGCTAGAATTCTACAACATTCAATGCCTATGTGTTTAGTTTTTTTTGCTGTCATATTATGTCTTTCTATATATTTCTATTTCTTTATAATTTTTTCAGTTTAACGCCTTCACTTCCAACATCATGTCACGTATCTGAGCAGCGAGTTCAAAATCAAGCACTTCGACGGCTTCTTGCATTTGTTTTTCCAGTTTCTTGACGAGTTCTTTGCGTTCTTGTTTGTTGAGACTATTGATATCGACTTCCTTGTCCTCTTCCTTAGAAACTGCCTTGGTCACGGCAATAAGATCACGGATTTCTTTCTTAATGGTTTGTGGGACGATACCATGCTCTTCATTATAAGCCATCTGGATTTTCCGACGACGAGCCGTTTCATCAATAGCACGTTGCATAGACTGGGTCATCGTGTCCGCATACATGATGACATGCCCTTCGCTATTACGGGCAGCACGACCAATGGTCTGGATGAGGCCACGTTCGTTACGAAGGAAACCTTCCTTATCAGCATCGAGAATGGCAACCAAGCTTACCTCAGGAACGTCAATCCCTTCGCGGAGCAGATTGATTCCCACCAAGACATCAAAGACACCCAAGCGTAGGTCACGGATAATTTCCGTCCGCTCCAAGGTCTTAATGTCCGAGTGCATGTACTTGACCTTGATCCCCATTTCTTTGAAGTAGTCGGTCAAGTCTTCTGCCATCTTCTTGGTCAAGGTTGTGATAAAAGTTCGTTCGTTCTTTTCAACACGAGCATTGATTTCACCTAGGAGGTCATCAATCTGTCCCATAGTCGGACGAACTTCCACCTCTGGGTCTAGAAGCCCTGTCGGACGAATGATTTGCTCAATCACTGTCTCGGTCTGCTCATTTTCATAGTCACCAGGTGTCGCTGAAACGTAAACAATCTGGTGCACATGGCTTTCAAACTCCTCACGACGGAGAGGACGATTGTCCAAGGCTGACGGTAAACGGAAACCATAATTAACCAGCATTTCCTTACGCGAACGGTCTCCATTGTACATACCTTTGATTTGCCCCATGGTCATGTGACTTTCATCAATCATGATCAAGAAATCATCTGGGAAGAAGTCGAGAAGCGTATAAGGAGGCTCTCCTTCGCTACGACCATCCATGTGGCGTGAGTAGTTTTCAACACCGTTGGTATAGCCCATCTCACGTAACATCTCAATATCGTACTCTGTCCGCTGTTTCAAACGCTGAGCTTCTAGCAGTTTGCCTTCCTTTTCAAAGACAGCCAACTGCTCCTCCAACTCTGCCTGAATCTTAGCAATCGCAACCTCCATGTGGTCATCATTGGTCACAAAGTGAGTGGCAGGGAAAATCGCCAAATGATCCACTTCTCCCAATACCTGACCTGTCAAAGCCTCAACTTCACGGATACGGTCGATTTCGTCTCCGAAAAATTCTACTCTAAAAGCGTGTTCATCACGAGAAGCTGGGAAAATCTCCACCACATCTCCGCGAACGCGAAATCTTCCCCGTTGGAAATCAATATCATTGCGTTCAAACTGTATATCTACCAAGTCATTCAAGAGTTTATCACGAGAAATCTCCAGACCTGGACGGAGACTAACGACGCTATCAGAATATTCCTTTGGCGAACCCAAACCATAGATACAAGAGACTGAAGCCACTACGATGACATCATTGCGCTCCAGAAGTGCTGAAGTCGCTGAGTGTCGAAGCTTGTCAATCTCATCATTGACAGAGCTATCCTTTTCAATATAAGTATCACTCGAAGGGACATAGGCCTCAGGTTGGTAATAATCATAGTAAGACACAAAGTACTCAACAGCATTTTCAGGGAAAAATTC
Organism: Streptococcus sp. VT 162; assembly: GCA_000688775.2. NCBI lineage: Bacteria > Bacillati > Bacillota > Bacilli > Lactobacillales > Streptococcaceae > Streptococcus > Streptococcus sp. VT 162. The sequence goes on along the minus strand of CP007628.2, from coordinate 875,561 downwards.
CTTGAACTCCCCATAGAGCTGACCAGCTAATGTTTTGTTATGGGCAATGACCAAAGTTGGTTTATTGACTTTGGAAATGACCTGACTCATGGTATAGGTCTTCCCTGTACCCGTCGCCCCCATCAAAATTTGGGCCTTTTCTCCACCCTCGATATTGTCAACCAACTGCTCAATCGCTTGTGGTTGATCTCCTGAAGGTTCGTATTTTGATACTAGTTTAAATTCATTATCTGTAATTCTATTTATCATGATTGCCTCATCTGCATTTTTCTATCCTTCTATTTTACCATAAATTTGCTTTTCAGACTCTTCTCTAAGTTGATAAGAGTGGGTATTTCATGTTAGATTTCCTTACATAAAATCCATAATATTTGCCTTTTCATTCATTTTCTGATATAATGGGAAAATATTCGGAAAAGGAGACTAAAAATGAAGAAAAAAATACTAGCATGTTTGCTCATTTTATTTCCCATTTTCTCACTAGGTATGGCAAAAGCTGATACTGTTAAGATTGTGTCTGATACAGCTTACGCACCTTTTGAGTTTAAAGATTCAGATCAAACCTATAAAGGGATTGATGTTGATATTATCAATAAAGTCGCAGAAATCAAAGGATGGAACATCCAAATGTCTTATCCTGGCTTTGATGCAGCTGTAAATGCGGTGCAGTCAGGTCAAGCAGATGCTATTATGGCAGGTATGACAAAAACAAAAGAACGTGAAAATGTCTTTACCATGTCTGATACCTATTATGATACAAAAGTTGTCATTGCTACCACAAAGGCAAATAAAATCACCAAATATGAGGAACTTAGCGGCAAAACAGTTGGAGTTAAGAACGGAACTGCCGCTCAACGTTTCCTCGAAAGTATCAAAGATAAATACGGTTTCTCTATCAAAACCTTTGATACAGGTGATTTGATGAATAACAGTCTAAGTGCTGGTGCTGTAAATGCCATCATGGATGACAAACCTGTTATTGAGTATGCGATTAACCAAGGACAAGATCTCAGCATCAATATGGATGGTGAGGCTGTTGGAAGCTTTGCCTTTGGTGTCAAGAAAGGGAGCAAGTATGAACACTTGGTTACCGAGTTTAACGAAGCCCTAGCACAAATGAAGAAGGATGGTAGCTTGGAGCAAATCATCCAAAAATGGACAGCTTCTACAACTACGGCAAGCCCAACGACAACTACTGCTGCTGGACAAAAAGCTACTCCAGTGAAAAGCAAGTACATTATTGTCAGCGACTCATCTTTCGCCCCATTCGTCTTTCAAAATTCAAGCAATCAATACACTGGTATTGATATGGACCTCATCAAGGCCATTGCCAAAGACCAAGGTTTTGAAATTGAAATTACCAACCCAGGATTTGACGCAGCCATCAGTGCTGTTCAAGCAGGGCAAGCAGATGGTATCATTGCTGGTATGTCTGTAACAGATGCCCGTAAGGAAACCTTCGACTTCTCAGAATCCTACTACACAGCAAATACGATTCTTGGTGTAAAAGAATCAAGCACAATTGCTTCTTATGAAGACCTCAAGGATAAAACTGTCGGTGTTAAAAACGGAACTGCTTCTCAAACGTTCCTTACTGAGAATCAAAACAAATACGGCTATAAGATTAAAACCTTTGCAGATGGCGCATCAATGTATGACAGTCTGAATACTGGAGCTATTGATGCTGTGATGGATGATGAGCCTGTTCTCAAATATTCTATCAGTCAAGGGCAAAAATTGAAAACACCAATCGCTGGAACTCCAATCGGTGAAACTGCCTTTGCGGTTAAAAAAGGAACAAACCCTGAATTGATCCAGATGTTCAATAACGGACTTGCGAACCTCAAAGCTAACGGAGAATTCCAAAAGATTCTTGACAAGTATCTAGCTAGCGAAACTTCAACTGACTCTACAAGTACGGTTGACGAAACAACTATCTGGGGCTTGCTTCAAAACAACTACAAACAACTTCTTAGTGGACTTGGAATCACTCTTGCCTTAGCACTTATTTCATTTGCAATTGCCATTGTCATCGGGATTATCTTTGGTATGTTTAGCGTTAGTCCATACAAATCTCTTCGTCTGATCTCTGAGATTTTCGTTGATGTTATCCGTGGTATCCCATTGATGATTCTTGCAGCCTTCATCTTCTGGGGTATTCCAAACTTCATCGAGTCGATTACAGGCCAACAAAGTCCAATCAATGACTTTGTAGCTGGTACTATCGCCCTCTCACTCAATGCAGCTGCTTATATCGCTGAAATTGTTCGTGGTGGGATTCAAGCTGTTCCAGTTGGGCAAATGGAAGCCAGTCGCAGTCTTGGTATCTCTTATGGAAAAACCATGCGTAAGATTATCTTGCCACAAGCGACTAAATTGATGTTGCCAAACTTCGTCAACCAGTTCGTTATCGCTCTTAAAGATACAACCATCGTATCTGCTATCGGTCTGGTTGAACTCTTCCAAACTGGTAAGATTATCATCGCCCGTAACTATCAAAGTTTCAAGATGTATGCAATCCTTGCTATCTTCTATCTTGTAATTATCACGCTTTTGACTAGACTAGCGAAACGCTTAGAAAAGAGGATTCGTTAATGGCAAAACTAAAAATTGATGTAAATGATTTGCATAAGTATTATGGAAATAACGAAGTTTTAAAAGGAATTACAACTAAATTCTATGAAGGAGATGTTGTTTGTATCATCGGTCCTTCTGGTTCTGGTAAATCCACTTTCCTCCGTAGTCTTAACCTTCTCGAGGAGGTAACGAGTGGCCACATCACAGTGAATGGCTATGATTTGACTGAAAAATCAACCAATGTCGACCATGTTCGCGAAAACGTGGGAATGGTATTCCAACACTTCAACCTCTTCCCACACATGTCCGTCCTAGAAAATATCACTTTTGCACCTATTGAACACAAACGGATGACAAAAGAAGAAGCTGAAAAATTGGGGATGGAGTTGCTTGAAAAGGTAGGACTAGCAGATAAAGCTAATGCCAACCCAGATAGCCTTTCAGGTGGTCAGAAACAACGTGTAGCCATCGCTCGTGGACTTGCCATGAATCCTGATATCATGCTCTTTGATGAGCCAACTTCCGCTCTGGACCCTGAGATGGTTGGAGATGTACTGAATGTTATGAAGGAATTGGCGGAACAAGGTATGACCATGATTATCGTAACCCATGAGATGGGATTTGCTCGTCAGGTAGCCAACCGTGTTATCTTTACGGCTGATGGTGAGTTCCTAGAAGACGGAACACCTGACCAAATCTTTGACAACCCGCAACACCCTCGTCTAAAAGAGTTCTTGGACAAGGTCTTAAATGTATAAAACAAAACTGTAAGGTTCTCCTTACAGTTTTTTAATTGCGTATTGGATTTTTTGTTTTTTTTGAAAATTATGATAAAATAAAAACTATGATAATGAGGAAATCTCATCCCTAGTCCAACTAGGAAAAAATATAGAAATTAGGTAGCTAGATGTCATCAAAGGTTATTGTTACAATTTTCGGTGCGAGTGGAGATTTAGCTAAACGCAAACTCTACCCTTCCCTTTTCAGACTCTATAAATCAGGCAATCTCTCTGAGCATTTTGCTGTTATCGGAACAGCTCGTAGACCTTGGAGTAAGGAATATTTTGAATCTGTAGTTGTCGAATCCATCCTTGATTTGGCAGATAGTACCGAGCAAGCCCAAGAATTTGCTAGCCACTTCTACTATCAAAGCCATGATGTGAATGATACGGAACATTATATTGCTTTGCGCCAATTACAAGCTGAACTTAACGAAAAATACCAAGCTGATCACAACAAGCTCTTCTTCTTGTCTATGGCACCTCAGTTCTTCGGAACTATTGCCAAGCACCTCAAATCTGAAAACATTGTTGATGGCAAAGGTTTTGAGCGCTTGATCGTTGAGAAACCATTTGGTACAGACTACGAAACAGCAAGCAAACTCAATGAAGATCTTCTTGCGGCCTTTGATGAAGAGCAAATCTATCGTATCGACCATTACCTAGGTAAAGAGATGATTCAGAGTATCTTTGCTGTTCGTTTTGCCAACATGATCTTTGAGAATGTTTGGAACCGCGAACACATCGATAATATTCAGATTACCTTTGCGGAACGCTTGGGTGTTGAAGAACGCGGTGGCTACTATGATCAATCTGGCGCCCTTCGTGATATGGTGCAAAACCATACTCTCCAACTCCTCTCTCTTCTAGCCATGGACAAACCAGCTAGCTTTACAAAAGATGAGATTCGTGCTGAAAAGATAAAAGTCTTTAAAAACCTCTATCATCCAACTGAGGAAGAATTGAAAGAACACTTTATCCGTGGTCAATATCGCTCTGGTAAAATCGATGGCATGAAATACATTTCCTATCGAAGCGAACCAAATGTCGACCCAGAATCTACAACAGAAACCTTTGCGTCTGGTGCCTTCTTTGTAGATAGTGATCGCTTCCGTGGTGTCCCTTTCTTCTTCCGTACTGGTAAACGCCTGACAGAAAAAGGGACTCATGTCAATATCGTCTTTAAGCAAATGGACTCTATCTTCGGCGAGCCTTTGGCGCCAAATATCTTGACCATCTATATCCAACCAACTGAAGGATTCTCTCTCAGCCTCAATGGTAAACAAGTCGGTGAGGAATTTAACCTAGCACCAAGCTCTCTGGATTACCGTACAGATGCTACTGCTACTGGAGCCTCACCAGACCCATACGAGAAATTAATCTACGATGTTTTGAACAACAACTCTACCAACTTTAGCCACTGGGATGAGGTAAGTGCTTCGTGGAAATTGATTGACCGTATCGAAAAGCTCTGGGATGAAAACGGAGCTCCACTCTACGATTATAAAGCTGGAAGCATGGGGCCACAAGCTAGCTTTGACTTACTTGAGAAGTATGGAGCCAAATGGACTTGGCAACCAGATATCGCCTATCGTGAAGATGGCCGTTTAGAATAGCAAAAATATCCTGCAAGATTGACTTGCAGGATATTTATTTTGTATTAAATCAAGCCTTCTAAGAGACCCTTCATAAAGTTTTCTGAGTTAAATTCCCCAATATCATCGATTTTTTCACCGAAACCAATCAATTTTACAGGGATATTGAGTTCTTCGCGGATAGCCAGAACAACACCACCTCGGGCAGTTCCATCAATTTTTGTCAAAACAATTCCTGTCAATGGAGTTATCTTAGAAAATTCCTTAGCTTGTACCAAGGCATTCTGTCCAGTTGAAGCATCAAGGGCAAGGAAGGTTTCATGTGGCGCCTCTGGAACGACACGCTTGATAATGCGACCAATCTTTTTCAACTCGGCCATGAGGTTGTCCTTGTTTTGCAGACGGCCTGCTGTATCAATCATGAGAATATCAATCCCTTCTGCTACAGCACGTTCCATCCCATCAAAGACCACACTTGCTGGATCAGCCTTTTCAGCTCCCGTCACAACAGGAACATCAACACGACGGCCCCATTCAGCTAGCTGGGCAACAGCTCCAGCACGGAAAGTATCTGCCGCAACCAACATGACCTTCTTGCCAGCTTGCTTGTAACGATGAGCTAATTTCCCGATAGAAGTTGTTTTCCCAACACCATTGACTCCGACAAAGAGCATGACTGTCAAACCATCTTGGAAATGGATTTGTTCATCGTAGTTGCCATCCTTTTCGTAGAGCTCGACCAATTTCTCGATAATGACACGACGGAGCGCATCAGGCTTCTTAGCATTTTCGAGTTTGGCTTCATAACGTAGTTCTTCTGTTAGGTTCGAAGCGACCTGCACACCGACGTCGCTCAAGATGAGCAGTTCTTCCAATTCTTCGAAGAATTCTTCATCGACAGAACGGAAGTTGGCAAAGAAAGCATTCAAACGAGCTCCGAATCCCGTACGGGTTTTCTTTAGACTGCGGTCATATTTTTCCTGCACGGTTTCTTCAACCTGAGGAAGTTCTTCTTCTACTACTTCTGACGCTAGTTCTTCTTCAGTTTCTTGGCTCTCTTCTTCTAAAACTTCTTCAGGCTCTTGGAGTTGTTCCAATTCATCAGATTCTAGCTCAAGCTCTTCCTGAGCAGTTTCCTCGACTGTATCTGGTTCAATAACATCTTCTGTCGAGACCTGAGGAAGTTCTTCTTGAGCAAGTGTTTCTTCCACTTTGTCTCTTGCTGTCTCTTCCTGAGAAGTTTCTTCGACTACCGTTTGGTTTTCTTCAACCTCTTCTGACAAATCAAGATTTTCCAGAGCTTCTTTAACAATATCTTCGATTTTCGGCTCTTCTTTTTTTCCGAATAGACGGTCAAATAATCCCATATTCTAGTTCTCCTTTAGCACGTATTCTTCGATAGCCCAGGCAACGGCTTCCTCGTCGTTGGTCATCGGGGTAATCACATTGGCAACTGCCTTAACTGCTGGAACTGCATTTTGCATGGCAACTCCCAGACCTGCCCACTCAATCATAGAAAGGTCATTGGCCTCGTCCCCACAAGCCATCACTTGACTTTGGTCGATTCCCAAGTGTTTAATTAATTTCGCTAAACCTGTTGCCTTGTGGACGTTTTTCGGCGACCATTCCAATAAGAGTTCACGCGATTTGAAGATTTCGTATTGGTCAAACAATTCAGGAGAAATCTGTTGAATCGCTGCATCCAAAGGTTCTTGGGCAAAAGCAGTCACACATTTATTATATGTCATCTGACTAGATAGATCCTCAAAAGCGACAGGTACGAAAGTCAAGGCTGGGTTGAACTTAGCATAGAGACTTTCTTGGTCCGACTGGATTTGATAGACTATTCCTTCTGAAATGGCATCTAACGGAAGTCCGAGTTTTTCAGTTTCCTCGTACAAGCGTGCCACATCGTCGATTGAAAAGACTGTTTTATCGAGAATCTCTCCAGTATTTTTCTGTACCAGACCACCATTAAAGGTGATGGTGTACTCGTCCTCCTGACCATCAGTCCCTAGCTCATGGAGAAAGAAATCCATAGCCTTCAAAGGACGACCTGTTGTCAGTACGACCTTGATACCACGGTCACGCGCAGCTTTGAGGATTTTCTTAGTTCGATCTGTTAGCTTTTTATCCGTTGTCAGCAAGGTGCCATCCAAGTCCAATGCAATCAATTTAATATCTGCCATTATAAGCCCTCCATATAAGCCATCACTGACTGGTCCTTATGGTGGCCAATCACTGCTTCTGCTAATTCTAAAATCTCTGGTCGCGCATTTTCAGGAGCGATTGGGTGTCCAACAACCTGCATCATATGAAGGTCATTGAGATTATCGCCAAATGCCATAACCTGATCCATGGTTAGACCAAGTTTTTTTGCCAGCTCAACAATGGCCACACCCTTATCAACGTAGTCCAAGACAATATCAATGGATTCAAAACCAGTTGTCATGGCTTTCACACCAGAAACATTTTCGTTAACCCAGGCCTCTCCAGCTTCTATCGTTTCTTCAGTAAAGTTAGTAGTGAATTTAAAAATCTCATCTGTGATATCTTCCAAACGTGATACTTTTTGAATGTTCTCATTGTAGTGACTACTTAACTTTAGATAGGTTTCATCCACTGTTTCCAATACATAACAAGCTTTTTTCCCTGTCAGAAGCATTTTTCTTTCATCAAAATAGGGTGATTTCTTTAAAGCTTCAAAAGTACTCAAGTAAAAATCCCGAGACATAGTAGCCTCATACATATCCTCACCATGAAACTCAACATAGCTCCCATTTTCAGCTATAAAAATCACTTCATCACGCACATCTGCAAACAACTTTTTCAGGGACAAGATACCGCGACCTGAAGCCACTGCAAAATAAATCCCCTTTTCCTTGTAGGAAACAAGTACGTTTTTAAGGCGTTCCATATCAAACCGACCCTCTCCATCTAGAAAGGTACCATCCATATCGGTTGCTACAAGTTTAATCATAAAATCCTTCATTCTCCAATTGATAAATCTATCTTCTATTATACCATAGATAAGCTAAAAAAGAACTTGTACAGTAGGATTGGCAACTGTATTGCCGAGCTTTTTCGGTAAAGTCGAAAAGGGCTTAAAAATTAGAATCGTAGAACTTTTTTCAGATAGTTTAAAAAGTTTGTATTCCCCTTTTCTTTTCTCTATAATGGAGAGAAAGGAGATGACTATGACAGAAATAAAACATGAAATTGATGCAAACTTTGCAGGCCGACTCAATATCCTACGCGCGGGTGTTCTGGGTGCCAATGATGGGATTATTTCCATCGCTGGAGTCGTTATCGGTGTTGCCAGTGCGACAAGCAATATCTGGATTATCTTTCTATCAGGATTGGCAGCTATCCTCGCTGGTGCTTTTTCTATGGCAGGTGGCAAATATGTCTCTGTATCCACTCAAAAAGACACGGAAGAAGCCGCTGTCGCTAGAGAGCAATTACTCTTGGATAAAGATATGGAATCTGCAAAACAATCCCTCTATGCTGCTTATCTTCAAAACGGTGAGTGTGAAACGTCCGCCCAACTCTTGACCAACAAGGCCTTTTTAAAAAATCCACTCAAAGCCTTAGTTGAGGAAAAATACGGTATCGAGTACGAAGAGTTTACCAATCCTTGGCATGCTGCTATCTCTAGCTTTATCGCCTTTGTACTGGGGAGTCTTCCTCCAATGCTTTCCATTATCGTCTTTCCAAGTGACTATCGTATTCCTGCTACTGTCTTTATCGTGGCCCTTTCCCTTCTCGTCACTGGCTATACCAGTGCTAAATTAGGAAAAGCTCCTACGAGAACTGCTATGATCCGTAACCTCTGTATCGGACTTCTCACCATGGGCGTAACCTTCCTCTTGGGACAACTCTTTAGTATCTAAGCTAAAAGAAATACCTCGACCAGCATCGAGGTATCTTTTTTACATTTGCACAATCTTGCGATAACTTCTTGAGGTAATCATAAAGATCAAAACATAGACGATGAGGAAGATAGCACAGATGGACAATGTAACGGTCAACATCATGGTCGCATCCAGCACGCCAATAACTTTTAGGATGAGGCTAAGCATATGATAGGCAAAAGCAAGGTGTAGGAAGGCAAAGAGCAATGGAAGGAAGAAAACAGTTAAAACCTGTTTGTTAATCGTTTGCTTGATTTGCTTTTGATCAAGTCCGACCTTTTGCAAAATGATGAAACGTTCACGGTCTTCATAGCCCTCAGAGATTTGTTTGTAGTAAATAACAAGAACTGTTCCTACCATAAAGATGATAGAGAGGAAGATACCGATGAAGAAAACTCCACCAAAGAGAGCACTCATCTGCGCACTACTATCAGCCAGATTGCTTCCGTAAACATAGCTTCCTTCTTTGTTTATTTCTCTATTAAAGTTGTTAACGAATTTTGAATAGTCATCTGCAATTTTAAGTTGCTCGTCCTCACTAGCTGTTACATTCATACCCCCATAGTATTGATTAAAGATGGAAGAGTTAGGATGCTGTTCAAGAAAGGCTTGTAAGTCAGGAACAACCAAATAGTTATAGTCCGAAGTTAGAATATTGTACTGATTTGGGACATGTTCAAGAATAAAATCTTTTTTGATTTCTTCTTTGATCGTGTAGGTCTGGTTATTCAGAGTCAGTTCTTTCTGCCCTTGAAGTTCCTTGTTTTGAGCAAACAATCCAACTTCCTTACCTGAAAGTCCAAGTTTCTGTCCTGTCATATTCTCATAGTCTTTTTGGTCAAAGACCATAAAAATAGTTTTCGGTTGAACACGATTTTGACCTTTCTCAAAGATTGTCAATTTCGTACCTTCTTGATTTGCCACACCAAAGTTACTGTATGTAAGAACTTCTTTCTTTGTGACAGTCAATCCATTATCACTAGCATACTTGTTCAAGAGTTTTTCGATGTCTTCTTTTTCAACATTCTGTCCTGTAATCCCAAAATCATGTGGATTCATGACCTTCTTGAAGTTTTCTGAAGCCTTAAAAATGCTTGTTGCAGCAGACATAGTCACCAAGACCATGGTTGAAAGGATGGCAATCGTAGCCAAACCAACCGCATTTTTCTTCATTCGAAAGATAAGATTGGATACGGAAATCATGTTGTTAGGTTGGTAATAGTAACGCTTGTTTTTCTTCAAGATTTGTAGGAAAACTGTGATCCCTGCATTGAAGAGAAGATAAGTTCCCAAAATAACTAACAAAACTGCTACGAAGAAAATCAGAACAGCAGAAAGTGGATTTTCAACTGTTACTGCTAGGTAATAACCAGCTCCCAAACTAATCAGACCTAGAATGGTTTGAAGGCCTAAGAAACGTCCTTTTTTCTCACCACTGGCTTTTTCACGAGAGAGCTGAAGGGCATTCATGCGTGCGATGCGAAAGGCATTGATAAAAATTAGACCTAGGAAGATAGCTCCAAAGACGATGAGAACTAGGATGAAGACAATTGGTTGGAAAGTCGAAACGAGCTCCACTTTCATTTTCATCAGCTTCAGAAGAAGGGCAAAGATTAGCTTATCAAAGAGAGCTCCTAGGCCGAGACCAGCTGTCAAGGTTAGAGAGCCAAATATAAGAAGCTCCTTAAAAACCATACTGATCAAATGGCGCTTTTCAAGCCCCAGCATACCATATACACCCAGCTCCTTGGAGCGGTTCTTCATGACAAAACTATTGGCATAAAGTACAATAATTCCAGAAGCGATGGTAACAACTACCATACCGAGGGCAAGCGTCATAGAGATAGTTTCTCCCCCTCGGATCTTGCCAATATTAGGGTTAAGTGACAGTGAGTAAAAGAGATAGGTGATGGTCACTGCTAAGAGAACAGCTAAAGCAAAGGGATAGTAGAGTTTGCGGTTTTTAATCAAGTTGGATACCGCTAACTTATTGGTTAATCGGAACATACTAATTCACCTCACTTGCCATGACTGTCAAGGTATCAGAGATTTCTTGGAACATTTGACGTTCTGTCTTGTCTCCGCGGTAGATTTGGTTGTAAAGAATGCCGTCCTTGATAAAGAGAACGCGCTTGGCCCTGCTGGCTGCGGCTGTAGAGTGGGTTACCATGAGAATGGTTTGGCCACGCTCATTGATTTCATCGAAAACATCAAGAAGGGCTGCAGATGACTTGGAATCAAGGGCTCCCGTCGGCTCATCTGCAAGGAGAATTTCAGGTTCTGTGATGATGGCGCGTGCTACTGCTACCCGCTGCTTTTGACCGCCTGAGATCTCGTAAGGGTACTTCTCTTGCAATTGGTTGATACCTAGATTCTCAGCAGTCACCACCAATTTTTTCATCATCTCCGTAATAGGTTTTCGTGATAGAACTAACGGAAGCAAGATATTATCCTTAACAGACAAGGTATCTAGCAAGTTAAAGTCTTGGAAGACAAATCCCAACTTCTCACGACGGAAACTCGAAGCCTGTGAATTTTTAATAGTGGCTGTGTCTGTTCCGTTTAGGTAAACCTGGCCTCGAGTTGGTTTATCCAGCATAGCTAGGATGTTGAGCAGGGTTGACTTTCCTGAGCCAGACTCTCCCATGATAGCAACGTAGTCACCCTTTTCCACAGTAAAGTGAATGTCTTTGAGGGCCTCTACTTGGTTGCCTTGGAAACGTGTTTTGTAGATTTTTTGAACGTGTTTTACATCTAAAAGTGTCATGATTTTCTCCTTCTTAATATCCCATCAATTGAAACTGTGCTTTCATCATAGCGCATCCCAGTTGAACACGCTCGATATCTTTTTGACTTGGTTTTCTTGTTTTCTTTTGTAAGATTCTTTTCATGGTTTTGCTCCTTTGTTCTTTATGAGTCTAGTTTATCGCAAAAAAAGATGGCTTGCCATAACCTAACCTTACAAAAGAGACTTTAATCTTACATTTTTGTAAGATTGAAGAATATCAAGCAATTTCGCTATCAATATTTTACCACAAATGAAATACAAGAAGAAAACCCTTGCGGATGCAAGGGTTAAGGTTCACTTCTTTTTCTGACCTCTTTGAGAAATAAGGAAAGTATCTATAAACTATTTCAAAATCTGACTCACCAAAACCGTCCATCATTGTCATCAATGGCTTCGGCTTCCTTGCGTTTGCGTGGTCCTGTTCCATACATTTCTGCTTCAATCTCTTCCTTAGTTGGCAGGATAGAGGCGAGGATGATGTAAATAATCACGCCAATCCCAAAATTTGATATGGTAAAAATGGCAAAGAGAAAGCGGACTAGAGTTACATCAAAATTCCACTTGTCTGATAGACCAGCTAAAACTCCCGATACCATACTGTTTCGTTTCATTTTATAAAATTTGTTATTCATGATATGTTCCTCTTTCGGTATTCTTAAAAGTAGTATAGCATGAAACGGGGGCAAAAACATCAGTCCTTAGGCCGATTTAAGATGACGAGTTTACCACGGCAGACGCCACAGCGATAGCGTTTTGTGTCGATTCTTCTCTTACGCTGATAACTTTGCTGGCAGGATTGACACTGATAGACTAGGTAGGTATTTTGGTCTTTTAAAGGGGGAACAAAGCGCAGTCCATCCACTTCTTTCAAAAGTTCCTTAAAATCTCGGTCCTTATGTCGATACCCCTTTTGCTGAAAATACAGGTGGTAGTGACAGAGTTCATGGCGCACGATCTTCCGAAAAACCTCCAAACCAAGTTCATTATAAACCTTGGGATTAAAATCCAAATGCCCATCCTTGGGGAAAAATCGCCCACCTGTCGTTCGCAGACGAGGATTCCACTGGGCTTGGTGTATAAAAGGTCTACCAAAGTCTTCGAGGGAAACAGACTGAACGTACTCAGTTAGTTTCATCTGGAGCTAAGAGCGACAGATTAACTTTTTCACGTTCAGTATCGATTTTCTTGACCCAAACCGTTACCAAATCTCCAACAGACACCACTTGACTAGGATGTTTGATAAATTTGCGACTCATGTGGGAAATATGGATCAAGCCATCCTCGTGAATCCCAATATCAACGAATGCACCGAAGTCAACGACATTCCGCACCACACCTTCCAGTTTCTGGCCGACTTTTAAATCCTTGATATCCAAGACATCTTGACGGAGTACAGGTGCGTCAAAAGAATCACGGAAATCTCGACCTGGTTTGAGAAGGTCGGAAATGATATCTTTAAGGGTTTCTGGGCCAAGATTCAGTTCCTGTGCCATCTCCTTAACTGAAAGGGACTTAAGCTTACTTTGTGCCTCTTCATTCAAGTCTTTGATATCCAAGCGTTTGAAGAGCTCCTTGACGGCAGCATAGTTTTCTGGGTGAACTCCTGTATTATCAAGGATATTACTACTTTCCGGGATACGGAGGAAACCAGCAGCCTGTTCAAAGGCTTTGGCACCGAGGCGAGGAACCTTTCTGATTTGGGCGCGTGAAGTGATTTTTCCTTCTTCCTCGCGGTATTTGACAATATTTTCAGAGATAGTTTTATTAAGTCCAGCTACGTGGGAGAGAAGTGCTGGGCTGGCTGTATTGACATTGACACCGACTTGGTTCACCACGGTATCGACGACAAAGTCCAGACTCTCAGATAGTTTCTTCTGACTAACATCGTGCTGGTATTGCCCGACACCGATTGACTTAGGATCGATTTTAACCAATTCGGCAAGGGGATCTTGCAAACGACGGGCGATTGAGATAGCAGAGCGTTTTTCAACGGTTAATTCTGGAAATTCCTGACGAGCAAGTTCACTGGCAGAATAGACAGAGGCACCACTTTCATTGACGATGACATAGCTGACTTCTGGAAAATCTTTCAGAACTTCCGCTACAAAGGCTTCACTTTCACGACTAGCCGTTCCATTTCCGATGGCAATGATTTCCACGCCATACTGACCAATCAAATCTGCCAAATCTTTCTTGGCTTCTTCAATTTGACGAGCTGATGCTGGTTTAACAGGATAAATGACTTGAGTCGTCAGCATTTTCCCTGTTGCATCAACGACAGCCAGCTTGGCACCTGTACGAAAGGCTGGGTCAAATCCAAGAACCACGCGCCCTTTCAGTGGAGCAACCAATAGGAGATTGCGCAGGTTGTCTGAAAAGAGTTGGATAGCTCCTTCTTCTGCCTTCTCGGTCAATTCTGTCCGAATGCGTCGTTCGATAGCAGGCAAGACTTTTTTCTTAACTGACTGTTGAACAACTTCATCTATATAGGCATTTTTCACCTTGAAACGGGCAGCAAAGAAAGATAAGATACGGTCCGTCGCATGTTCAAAGCTAACTTTCAAAATACCTAATTTTTCCCCACGGTTGAGAGCCAAGGTACGATAGCCCTGCATATTGCCAACTGTCTCTGAAAAATCATAATAAATCTGAAATACTTGTTTTTCATCAAGACTTTCATCCTTGACCTGCGAAGTGATTTTAGAGTGTCTCAACACTTCCTGATAGGTCATAGCACGTAGATTGACATCTTCAGATAGGGCTTCGACTAAGATATCAACTGCACCAGCCAAAGCTTCTTGACCAGTCGCAAATCCTTCACAAACAAACTTCTCAGCCTCTTTCTCTAAGTCAGCTACATTCTGCAAGATCAAGCGGGCGAGAGGAAAGAGTCCAGCTTCACGGGCAATAGTTGCCTTGGTCCGACGTTTTTCCTTATAAGGAAGATAGAGTTCTTCAACGTCTGCTAATTTTTCAGCTGCCAAAATAGCTTCTTCTAATTCCTTGGTTAGTTTGCCTTGTTCTTGAATCTTAGCCAAGACAGCTTCTTTACGGTCGTTGAGATTTGTCAGACTTTTATCCAAGTCGATAATGGCCTTAATCGCCACCTCATCCAGACTACCAGTCATGTCCTTGCGATAACGGGCGATGAAGGGAATCGTCGCCCCCTCAGCCGTCAAACTTAGAACAGTATCGATTTGCTTTAAGGTTACACCCAAATCTTGGGAGATTTTTTCATATTTTTTATCCATATACCTATTATACCATAAGGAACAGCCCTTGTTTCGCCCTACCCTTTTTTACCTCTTTGATTATCAAAATAATCCCTTTTCAAGAAAATAATAGTATAATAGAGGTAGAATGTAGAAAAGAGGTAGGCCCATGGCTGTTAAATTTACAAAAACGGATGACTTGGACAAGATGTTTGAAGAATTCGCAAAACTTCCTGACTTAACACAAGTCACTTTTCCAGATGACAAAGATAAAAAAGAAAAAGTTGAGAAGAAAAAATAGATGACGATTTTCCAATCTCTTCCTCCTAGTGTATTACAAGCGGGAGCTATTTTTCTCTCCATCATGATTGAAGCCCTTCCTTTTGTCTTGATTGGGAGTCTCATTTCGGGATTGATTGAGGTCTATATCACACCTGATAAAGTTTATGAGTTTCTCCCTCGCAATCGTTGGGGGAGGATCTTTTTTGGTACCTTCATTGGCTTTCTCTTTCCTTCTTGCGAATGTGGTATCGTTCCGATTATCAATCGTTTTCTGGAAAAGAAAGTGCCCAGCTACACAGCGGTTCCTTTTCTGGTGACTGCTCCCATCATCAATCCTATCGTTCTTTTCGCCACATATTCTGCCTTTGGCAATTCAATAAAACTTGCCTTCTTGCGAGCTCTGGGAGCTATTGTGATTGCTTTGATTCTGGGGATTTTCCTAGGATTTTTCTGGAAGGAACCCATTCAAAAAGAGAATCCTATCGCTTGCCATGAACATGACTTTTCACACTTGGGTCCCGCTAGAAAAGTGTTTCAGATCTTTATACAAGCTATTGATGAGTTTTTCGATATGGGGCGTTACTTGGTCTTTGGCTGTCTCTTTGCGGCTATCGTGCAGGTCTATGTCCCGACTCGGATCTTGACCTCTATCAGTGCTAGTCCAGTCCTTGCGATTCTCTTGCTCATGTTTCTAGCCTTTCTCCTCTCTCTTTGTAGCGAGGCGGACGCCTTTATCGGCGCTTCTCTCCTCTCGAGCTTCGGCCTAGCGCCAGTCCTTGCCTTTCTGGTCATTGGCCCCATGCTTGATATCAAAAATCTCCTCATGATGAAACACTATCTCAAAGCGCGCTTCATCTTGCAATTCATGGGCATCGTGACAGTGTTTGTCTTGCTTTATTCTTACATGATAGGAGTGATGCTATGATCCAATTTTTCATTTTACTGGGTTATTTTGCTCTAACTCTGTATCTGCAGCTATCTGGCAAGCTCAGTCACTACATCAACCTCCACTATTCCTATCTAGTCTATATCTCCATGATCCTTTCTCTTCTGTTGGCTCTGGTCCAATTCTATATCTGGATCAAGAAAATCAACTCTCACAGCCATTTGGAAAGTCGTCGTGCTAGACGAATCAGTATCCTTTTACTGTCACTACCTCTGTTGATTGGGGTTGCCTTTCCGACCGTAAGTTTGGACTCGAGAACTGTATCTGCCAAAGGTTATCATTTCCCACTTGCTGAGGGAATCAACACAGCCATTCAGGCAAGCGAAGGAACATCCAGTCAATACCTCAAACCCGATACCAGCACCTATTTTTCCAAATCTGCTTATGAAAAGGAAATGAGGTCTACAGCTGATAAATACCTCTCCCAGTCAACCATTCAGGTTACAGATGAAAACTATATGGAGGTCATGGAAGTTCTCTATGACTATCCTCAGGAGTTTGAAGGAAAGAAAATCGAGTTTACAGGCTTTGTTTATAACGATCCTAGCCATCCAGATAGCCAATTCCTCTTTCGCTTTGGGATTATCCACTGTATCGCAGACTCTGGTGTATATGGACTCCTGACCAAGGGAAACTCACGCCAGTATCCTGACAATACCTGGATTACCGCTAGAGGAACCCTGACCCTCCACTACCATAAAGAACTCAAACAAAAACTCCCAACACTAGAGGTTGAGAGTTTCACAAAAGTAGACAAACCAGAAAATCCTTATGTATATCGCGTGTTTTAATAAAAAGTAGCCTGACAAGGCTACTTTTTATTATTTAGCAATTTTCTAACCTCTTGAGCACCAATCTGATCGCCTGCCTTTTCAAAAAGAGCGATAGCTTGTAAAAAATTTTTATGTGATTCTTCAGGATTTTGTATCGAACCAATCTCTCCTAAACCTCTATAAGCACAAGCTTGGGCAATCAAATCATCTGTTTGCAAAGCTTGTTTTAAGGACTGTTCCATATACATGAATGCTTCTGCTACTTTCCCTAGCTTTAATCGTAAATAACCTTGCTCATAATTGTTAACAGAAGATTTGAGGGTATCCTCTGTAAAAGCTTCTTCAATGACTTTTTGCTCTCTTTCGATATAGAAAAGGGCTGTTTGAAATTCATTCATTTCACGATAAACCATGGCTAACTGATGATAGCCTATATGTTCATTTTCTGGGTCACTTTTAGTTCGTGCTAAGTCAATGTAACGCTGATAGATACTTAAGCACTCGTTGTATTTTTGCTCTTCAAGATAAATATACCCCATCAAATTTAATAAACTAAAATCCGTGCAAGTTTCCAATGAAAAATCAGCTTCAACTAATTTTTTAGCCTCTTCAATCTTGCCCTCAAACAATAAATCCCATGCTTGATTCATACATATCCTCCTGCTTCTTATGTTGTATAGAAAAAAATTGACAAATTGCTATCAGACTCGTATTTTTTCCAAGCTAAACTGAAGCCATAATAATCTTCAAATTCAGGGTGCCAGTCATAATAAAGTGGGACACGACTATACTTTCTCGCTACAACTTCGTCTTCAAATTCTGGAGACTCCCCTGCAGTAATACCAAATTGAAGA
Organism: Streptococcus sp. VT 162; assembly: GCA_000688775.2. Classification (NCBI taxonomy): domain Bacteria; kingdom Bacillati; phylum Bacillota; class Bacilli; order Lactobacillales; family Streptococcaceae; genus Streptococcus; species Streptococcus sp. VT 162. The sequence goes on along the minus strand of CP007628.2, from coordinate 857,841 downwards.
CCATTTAGTTCCCAAGTATTTCCCCAAACGTTTTCATCAGAGAGAACATCGATCCATCTAGAAGCATCAATATCAAAATCTGCACATAATTCCAGTTCATAGAATCTTCTACAGTTAATCTCTGAAGGTTTTATATAAAGGGCGCTATCAACTTGGTATTTTTTATCTTTGACTTGAATCTGTGTGATTTTCATTGGAATCGGAACTCCATTTAATTCTAACCAGAAATATCCTAAAGGAGTTTTGATACTATAATATGTTTGCTGAGAGTTGGGGTTAGCGTTTTTGGAGCAAGCATCAAGAATTCTTCCCAGATTAATTAAATTTCTACAAACGTTTTTCGAAGTGATTGGGTCGAAATGTGAATACCTACTAATGACACGTTTTAACTTTTCTACAGGAAAAGTGATATCCTTTGGTAGGGCATGATACTTCTGTACAACTAAAGCAGTTTTTTCAGTATTTTCCTTCCCTACTGGGACAATAACAGCGTGCCCAATATGGATATTTGGGTCATCGCAGATATAGGTATAACCATTCCCTCCCTCCTGAAACTCAACCACAACAAGATTTAATTCTTGATCTGGATCAAAGAGAGGCTCTACCTTTTCTACTTCTTGGCGCTCATAAAAAGTAAAGCGATCACCTTCTCCGCCTTCGCCAAAAACCATAAAACTACCACACTCAGGGCACTTCCACATATAAAATGACGCCTCGGAAATGTCTTCATAAGAAATTTTATTATGGTCGTCAGCTTTATTTATGATTTCTTCAAACAACTCATCCGAATAAACTGAATAAGCATTTGGATCAGGCGCTCTATGGTTGTTCATTGCTTGCCCGCATTTACATGTCCATTTACCCATAAACAACCTCAGTCATGCCCTAATTCTTCAAGGAAAAATTGATTTAGAGCTTTCCAGTCTTTCTTTCCCTCGATAAAACTTTGAACATATGCATCCAGCTCTTGGATATTAGCTAAAATATAATCTTGAATTGGCTTTATAGGCTCAATTTCCATACCTTCAGGCCCATTTATCTTAATGTCTAGCAATCTTGATACATGCTCCTGCATTTGAGACGGAAGTAATTCTTTGACCAAATCATCAAACAAAATCGGTGGAACAGAATGGTATTTTTCAATCCAGCGACAGGCTAAAATAGGACGAAGCGCATAGAAATACTTTTTAGGTTTGACCTTGTCTCCAGAAAGATGCTTATTTGTTTGAGTTCTTGCAGTGTTCAAGTAATGGTGGAGCATTTTTTTCTCAGAAAAATACTGGTTGACAAGTGGAAGTACGCGCTCAATAAAATCCGTTTGTTGATAAACAATTGGAGACTGTAACCATTCAAATAGTGTTGGATTTGACTTATAAAGGAGTTTTAAAGTCTTGTCTAAATCCCAGCCACTCACGTCCCAAGTATCGTCAATTGGTAGCTCGATAACATCGCGCTGTTCATTCAAACGGAGATAAAAATCCTGCTTGTGTTTGTAGATAAATCGCACATCAAAGTCACTATCAGGAGACTCAAATCCCCAAGCACGACTACCAGACTCGATAGCCCACAAAACTGTGACATCGTAATCACGCTCAATTTCTGCTAATTTTTTAGGTACCAGAACATTCATTTCTTCTTCCGTTTGCATTTATAACCTCTTATTATTTATGCTGCTTCTCCAGCTCGATCATTAATGAGTTCAATTGTTTGGACAATATTACGAAGTATAGGGAGTTGGTGTTGAAAGAGTAGTTGAACTGAACCATACGATTTAAACGGCTCTTGTGTTAAAACTTTGGTCTCTAAGCAACCATTCTCTACAATGTAATCAACAATCAATTTCACAAAGGAAATCTGCTTGGCATTGAGACTTTCATCCGATAAAAATTTAGAAAAAACTTGATTGGCAGCCTCTCTATCTAAACCAATAATCTCACGAACCAATCTAGGAATTGCCTTATTTTCATAATGTTGTTGGTAATCTGACTTGCTACCTAATTTTTCCCATAGCAATGTTTCAAGTGCAAGTAAATCTTGAGAGGTCAATTTTTCATTATGGTATAACTTAGAAATTGCTTCATCATCTAGATGAGTTTTCAAATAATGTTCAACTTTTTCATTATAAGATCGCAGGTCATTGACTTGTAAATATGGCTTAGTATCATGGACAGTGGAAAGAATATGATCATCAAAATTGACATAATATACAGTGCGTTCCGGTTTATCCAAAAACTGTAGTAAATCTCGAAGCGCAAGGCGTATTTTTTCCAACTCGGATAAACTAACTTCTTCCCAAAATTCAGGTTCTTGTACTTTCCTTATAATTTCAGCCTGTGCAAAAACTTGTGGTATATTGCCAACCCTGGCAAGAGCTTTAGCTGTTTTCATAACTTGAGATATATGGACAGTTGCTGGCTTAGCCAACAGTTGTCCTAACTGTATCTGAAACAGCCATAAATCAAATCGTCTCGCCATCTCGTCCTCTTTATTTTCTTCAAATAGAAGCGGAGAAAGATCTTTCTGGATTGTTTCACTTGTGACGGTCGTTAGATTTTGCCAATTTTCCAACTTTCTGTAAGTATAAACTGTATCTAAGACCATACGAACCCTAAAGTCTAACTCATTTAAGCTCACCATACGTTCATGAAGCTCTGAGACGAGTTGTTGACGGTATTCTCTAGCAAACTGATTATCTTGATAATGAAGCCCCTGCAGTTCTCGAATCAAGTCTACCTTGATGTTAAACAAACGTTGAGTCAGAGAAACAATGTGACGGCCATCTCCTTCTCTTGGATCAGCTTTGAAATATTCAAAATTATCACCATAATCAAATACCAAGAAATTTTCCTTATCCTGCTCAGGGCCAAATAAATCTTTACAAAGACGGGTTCCACGGCCAATCATCTGCCAAAACTTAGTTTTAGAACGCACTTTCTTGAAAAAGATTAAATTAACAACCTCTGGTACATCAATACCTGTATCCAACATATCAACAGAAATTGCAATTTGAGGGTATTTCTCCTTAATTTTAAAATTATCAATTAAGGTTTGATAATGCTTAATGCTATAATCAATCACTTGAGCATAATCGCTTCCTTTTTCAGGATAGCGTTCGTTAAAAATATCTCTGATGTATTCAGCGTGTCGATGGTTTTTAGCAAAGATAATGGTTTTACCAATTTCGTCACCTGAAGCTGTCTGAATTCCTCTTGTCATTAGTTCATCTAGAACAATTTTGACTGTTTTTCTATTGAAAATAGAGGTATTAAAATCCTCAGGATCAATATCTTTCTCAGAACTACCATCTTCAAATTGGCTATCAAAATATTCTTTTTCGTCTTGGGATAAATCATCATAATGTAGACCATCCGTTGGCAGTTTTAACTTAGTTTCAATCGAATGATAAGCTACTAAATAACCATCTTTTACAGCCTCTTCCAGATCGTATGCATATGTTGGAACACCATTCTCCAAGTTAAAGAAACCATAGGTATTTTTATCCAAATCTTGACGCGGAGTGGCAGTTAATCCTACAATCCTTGCATCAAAATAATCAAAAATTGATTTGTATTTCTGATAAATAGAACGGTGAGATTCATCAATTATGATGAGATCAAAGTGCCCAACAGTAAAGGGTCGTTGATTTACTTCTTCTTGATCGCTGATCGCTCCTATCATGGTCGGATAGGTTGAAAAAACCATACGACTAGATCGAGCACTATCTTTATCCTCTAAGAAATTACAAACTGAAAGATCTGGAAGTAATTTCCTAAACGAATCATAAGCTTGCTTAACTAGGGAAGTTCTATCAGCTAAAAAAAGAACATTTTTTACCCAGTTATGACGCGAAAGGATATCAACTAGGGAAACCGCTGTACGGGTTTTCCCAGACCCAGTTGCCATGACTAAGAGTGCCTGTCTCCGATTATTGGAGAATGCTTCACAGACACTTGTAATCGCATGTTTCTGATAATGACGTCCAGAAATGTCGTCCCTAATTTTGCTAGAAATATCCTCGAGTGGTTTCTGCAAGTGACGTCTGTCCATCAAAAGTTGCAACTCCTCTTGAGAGTAGAACCCTGCAATCTTCCGACGATTAACACCATCAAGTATGTAGTGCTTTAAACCATTCGTAATAAAGCAAATTGGCCTATAGCCGATTTGTTTCTCAAGAGCTTCAGCATATTCCTTGACCTGCACCTCCCCCACTTCTGGATTTACAGCTGCCTTTTTGGCCTCAACAATTGCTAGAACTTTTCCATTTTTACCATAAAGGACATAGTCACAATATCCAGTTCCTTTCCCATGCTTCAAACCATGAACATCTACCTCAACACGACAGTTTTCTTCAAATATCCAACCCGCTAAACGAAGATCAATATCAATAAAGAGTTTTCTTGTCTCTGCTTCAGATAGTTGATCGATATGGAAAGATACATCTTGCCGTAGAGCTGCTGTTTCACGTTTTTCAGTATAAGTCTCTTGAATTGCTAGGGACTGACTAGCCATCTGTTCATCGAAATCAGGAAGATTTGGCAAACTATTTTGGAATTTCGCCATAGATTGTGGTGTTTCTCGAAACTTGATGTTTTCTGAAAGTGGCAATAACTTCTCATCGAAATAACGCTCCACAAACTCATTACTGTAGCAGTAATCAATAAAATTGACAAACTGATACAAATGATGCAAAGCCAAAATCGCTTCTCGTTCCTTAATTTCTCCACCATGTGCAGCATGATTTCCCCATCGAATTAAAAGAACAATCTGCCTATGGAGCTCAGGATCCACAATCTCTCTAAAATCATCATCCCACACCAAAGAAGATAAGGTAGCACGATAGGGTGCTTCTAAATATGAATCGTGACTATATATCCAATGAACAGCCTGCTCCAAAGCACGACGCGCCATAAAAGCAGTAGCCACAGTAGATGTCGCAATCATATTTTCAGCTTCTATACAAGGCTTTGAAAATGACTCGTACTCTGCATTTTTTAAAAGAAAGCTAAAATTTCCCATTTTTCTCTCACTTTGAATAAAAATATACCTATATTATACTAGATTTCAAGCTATTTCTCCACAGTTTTATAACTATCTCACAAGCAAATTGTGATTTGTCGACTTGAGCCACAAAGTCTGCGAACTCGTTTTGGAGGGAAAGAGGGGGTATATTTAACTTAAAATTATTAATGAAATCCTTGGTAATTCTTCTCTGGCCTCCACTTCCTGTCATCTTTCTCTCACCTTCAAGTCTAAATTTCGAAAGCATTGTTACATGGTATAACCAGACTGTATTTACTGTATTCTTGGGTCTAAGAACATGAAATTCAGTTGAACCAAATCCTACACCGTTCAATAGTCCAAATACTGGAGCACCTTTCCCGTTTTCAAAGCAAGGCGTAATTTTTGCAACAATTACATCATTATCCTTAAAAAAAGTAAATCCCTTACGAACATCATCGATATTTCGATTTATAGATAAATTAATTTTCCCATTTTCACTAACGTTTGACATTGGTAAAAACGAAACATTGCCATTAAAATTTAGCAATTCTTTCTTATTAGGATTTAACTCAGTATGATCTTCTAATTTAGACTGTGGATTATCAAAAATATCCCCAAACATCTCGTTAAATCGGGATTTGACAAGATATTTAAACTCGATCAACTGTTCTTTTCTAGTATCAATAAGTTTATCAATTTTTTTAAGAACTTTAACTTTTTTCCTCTGTATATCATACGTTGGCAAAGAAATATCAATATTAGATACTATACTTTTAGATATTTCCTTGAATGTTGCTCCTCGTCCCAAAACATTCAAATAATTTTTTTTTGATTTTAAAAAATAATACAAATATTCATTGTTGATTTTATTTGAGCAGATAAAATTTTTAAAACCTTGATTACAATACATCTCACATCCTGAAATAGCAACTTTACCTATTGGAGCACGAGACGATAGCAAAACCGTTCCCTTAGGAAATGATTTCAACCCCGTTTTTTCAATTCCTAACTTAGTAATTTTTCGTTGTGTGTCAAAAACGATAAAATCATCATCACTAATTTCTGCAGGGGTAATCCATTTGTATTCTCCATTCCAATAATTTGGATTATTACTCTTTGGAGTTGAGCCCGTAATTATCTCACAAATTTCCCCTAACTTCACTTTCTTCACGAAACCACCTCCTCGAAATATCGGGATTTGCATTTAAGAGATGAATTTTTGGTGTGAGTGTTTAACATTGCTTTGATTAACCATGGCATAGGCAAGGGTTGTATCAATTTTGCTGTGACCTAGCAGTTTTTGGACTTGTTCAATAGGCATTCCTTTATCAATAGCCTTTGTCGCTAAAGTTCTTCTGAATTTATGTGGATGAACCTTTTGAATTCCAAGCTTTTGACCTAACTTTCTTAAACGAATCTCAACACCAGCAATTCCAAGTCTCTGAGCTTTCCCAACTAACGTTACAAAAAGAGCAGAATGGTTATCTTTTCTATCATTGAGATAGTTTCTCAAATGAATTTTCGTACGAGCATCAAAATATACTGGTCTCTCCTTTTTACCTTTCCCAAATACAACACATTCACGATTTTCAAAATCAATATCAGAACGATTCAACTGGACAAGTTCACCTACACGCATACCTGTTGATGCTAGTAGATCTATCATTGCCAAATCTCTTAAATTTTCACAATTATCCCGCATAATTTCCAGATGTTCATCCGTATAAGTTTCTTTCACAGTTTGTTCTGTCTTAATTTTTTTAATCCTTCGAATAGGATTTTTGATGATATATTCCTCTTGCTCAAGCCAAGCAAAAAAAGAGGACAATATACGCCGAATATTGTCCAAATTCGCCTTACTACAATCCTTTTTAGACTGATAATTTGCTAGATAACTTCTCAAATCATCGGTTGTCAGTTGTGTCACAGACCCCTTAATATGATGAAACAAATTTTCAATTGTTCTCTGGTAATAACGTATTGTTTTTGCGCTACAGCCCTCTACCTGCTTAGCAGTGATGAATAATTGCAACAGATTATTATTAGAATGCTTCTGCTTCTTTTTTCCATCCACTAGATGGCGCTCTAAACTCTCTCGCAATGCTAGTAATTGTTCATTGTTTAAAAAGGGTAACATTTCTTGTATGATAATTGTAACTTTTGATTCCATAAATTCTCACTTTCATTATTACTTATCAATAAAAAGAGACAATATCAGTTTCTGCATTTCAGAATTCTAATATTGTCTGTTTATTTTCTAATACTCATTCAAATCCATCGCACTAGCTTATTTTTTCTCTGATAGAATGTTCAGAAACCCATTTAGAGTAGCTTATCATTTTTTCATCAGTTAAAGCTTCTACCGCCATAGTCACACACATATCAACCGCTTCTTCCACAGAAACAGAAAAGTGATAACCATTTAAGTTTAAAAATTTCACCAAAACATAAAACGCTGTCCGTTTATTGGCATTGGCAAAAACATGCTTCTTTATCAATTGGACAAATAATATTGTTGCTTTATCAAAAATTGTTGGATAAAGAGGTTTGCCAAAAACAAATTGTTCTGGTAAGTTCACAATCATATTTAACGCTGAAGGACTAACTGTTTTAATTTGCTCATTTGGAGAATACCGTTGAATTACTAAAGCATTGATTTTTTCAATTTGCTTTTCTGTTAAATAGACTGTCATTTTTCCACCAAAGCTTTGAAAACATCGTCGTATTCATCAAAAATTGTATCCAATTTCAAGTTAAAGGCATCATCAGATACATAAGAAACTTGATGATCCAATTCTTCAGGGGTAAAGATAATTTCACCACTTGGTAACAATTTCGCTTCGTATTTAACACCACTTGGAATATTGAACTCGCTTGGAATCGTAATGGTGATTGAATTTCCTTGCTTTCTTGTTTTTACTGCCATCTGATTTCCTCCTTTGAAGTATTATAACAAATAATTACGGTAATTACAATGATAGTGTAAAACTGCTATCTCATCTCAAATCTTAACCGAAATACTCCTGCATGAGAGATTTCTTCAAAGTTTCAAGTTCTTCTAGTGATTTTTGAATTGCCAATTGTGATTTGTCGACTTGAGCCACAAAGTCTGCGAAAATTGTGATTTGTCGACTTGAGCCACAAAGTCTGCGAATTCGTTTTGGAGGGAAAGAGGTGGGAGGGGAATTTTTGTCTTCCTAATTTCTCCTAAGTGTAAATTAGGAACACCTACTCCTTTTATCTTTGACTCAAACTGCCATTTTGTAAAGTCTGAATTAATTGCATATAAAAGATAAGTTGGATTATTTCCATCATAAAATCGCAAAATAGCTAAACTAACATAAATATCAAAAATCTCATCACAATCCACTAGTGCTGCTATTCCTGTAGTTCCATTTTTAGCAAGTAGAATATCATTTCTTCGGGGGGATATTTTTGAATATAACTCATTATGTAAAGATTCTGTGATATACTTTATATTATCCCAGGAAATTTTACCCGATGTAACATCTTTAGATGATAAAAATTTAAACCCATTCGTTCTATCATCTGTATATTGTGGAGTTTGATGTGTGCCATCCTTTATAAATTCACACAATTCTTCTAAACGGTATATAGGAAAAGTTGTATCAAAAATATCCCCAAACATCTCGTTAAATCGGGATTTGACGAGCAAGTTTAGCTCTTCTAATTGACATTTTCTTTTAGTAATAAGTCTTTTAATTATATTAAGAATACGGATAATGTTCTCTTGTTCTTCGATATGTAATAATTCTAATTTTAGATCAAGTAATATATTTTTATTTAAATGTGGAATTGTTGCACCTGTTGAATGATACCGTAAATACTGCGATTTACTCTCCAAAAAAACTCCCAAATAATCTGATATAATCTCGTCTTTGTATTGCTCATTCTTTTTTAAGACCATAATAGTGCTACCGACAGCTCCCGATAGTCCATAGCCAATTGTTCCTGCGTTAGCACCATCCCAAGCTATCAGAATATCATCTAGAAGTGCTTCAGTCATATTTAAACTTTCAGTAAATTTTAGATTATTGTCATTTCTCAAATCATCTATTTGAATATAACGTTGACTTAGAATCGTTTGTTCATTAAGTATAGTGGCTTTCTTACCTTTTTTGAGAGTTACCACTTCCCCCAACTTCACTTTTTTCATACATGCATCTCCCTACTTGAGTAATTCTTCTAACTCTGCTAAGCCTGCTTGAATTTCTTTTTCTAGATCATTAATTTTCTTTAAGATGACTTCTGTTGGTTCATACTCAACTTTTTCATACTCGATTTCTTTGTATTTATTGATCGATAAATCATAATCATTATCCTTTATCTCATCGACTGGAACAAAGAAAGACTGGTCTGTTCTCTTACGTTCTGCATCGTTGTCAAGTTGATGGAAACGTTGAATAATATCTGGAATATCATTATCACTGATCGGTTGTCGTTTATCATCCAAACTTAAACCATCTGCTTTCATATCGTAAAACCAGACCTTATCCGTTCCACCATTTCCAGTTTTTGTAAAGATGAGAATGGCAGTTGAAACTCCAGCATAAGGTTTGAAAACGCCACTTGGCATTGATATTACAGCATCTAATTTATGATTCTCAACAATTTCCTGACGAATTCCTTTATGGGCTTTAGAAGAACCAAAGAGGACACCGTCAGGTACGATAACCGCTGCACGTCCCCCTGGTTTCAATGTACGCAAGAAAAGAGCAAGGAAAAGTAATTCTGTTTTTTTTGTTTTTACAGTCGCAAGAAGATCATTTGAAGTTGAATCGTAGTCAAGTGATCCCTTAAATGGAGGATTTGCTAAAACCAAAGTGTACTTATCTGCTTCTTCATTATCTTGAGATAGTGAGTCAAGATAACTAATTTGGGGATTTTCCACTCCATGCAGCATCATGTTCATTGCACCAAGTCTCAGCATAGTTGTATCCGTATCATTTCCATGAAACATATTGTTATGAAAATGGTTGATATTATCTGGATTGGTTTCCCATTCATCTTTCTTACGCTTTAAGTAACGGCTAGCAGAGACTAAGAAACCAGCAGACCCCATAGCAGGATCTGAGATGATATCTTTGATAGTTGGTTGCATCAACTCAACCATCATATCGATGATGTGACGAGGCGTACGAAACTGTCCATTTTTACCTGCTGTTGACAATTTTGATAGTAGATATTCATAGATGTCTCCAATATCATTCACTCCCTGTGTGTCACTATCAAAATCTATATCTGAACCTCTAGTTGGAAATTCGTCTAATATAGAAATAACCTTTTGCAATGTAGCTGGTTTATTAATTTGAAAGATAGCTTCTCGCATATAACGTGAAAAAGCTGTATCGTCAGTATCACCCTTAAGATTCTTAATAAATGGAAAAATCTCCTGAGTCATTAATCGATAAACTTCCTGAGCATCTCCTATATTTTTAAAGGTTGACCAACGGTATTCAGGTTTGTCTTTTGGAAAAATTCCCTCATAAGAAATCCCTAGAAACTCAGCATCGCTTTCGCGTCCAAGTTCGACACTATCCAAATCCTTCATAAACAGAAGATAAGTCAATTGTTCAATATTTGTTAGAGGATTTGCATTTCCTTCAGTCCACAGCATTTCCCACAGCTGATCAATTTTATTTTTTAATTCGCCTGTAATCATATTAGTCTCTTTTCTTTGGTTTTTAAAATTATGAATATCACTATTTTAACAGATTTTCAATCAAGCTTCAATTATGTTTCTTTCTATTAAAATTTCTTTCAAAAATAAAAAAGCAAACACAAAATATGGTTCACTTTTTTAAACTTTTCTATTCTCCATTCTTCCAGTTTCGAGCAATCTCTTCGTCTTTCTGGAGTTGGTCTACGAGCTCTTCGATGGAGTCAAATTTGACCATATCACGGACACGATCTAGCCAGTAGACCATGACGGTCTCACCGTAAATATCATCTGAAAAGTCAAAAATGTTGACTTCAAAACGTGGCTCTTCTCCATCAAAAGTAACATTTTTCCCAACACTTGCCATTCCACGATATCTCTGACGTTGTACTTCTATATCGACTACATAAACACCGTCCGCTGGCATATAGGTTCGATCTCTTAGGACCAGATTGGCTGTTGGATAACCAATAGTACGCCCTCGTGCATTTCCATGAACGACCATTCCACGAGATGGGAGCGGAGTGCCGAGCAGATGATTGACTTCCTTTACATCTCCATCAAGAATTGCCTGACGAATCCGTGTAGAACTAATCTTTCCCTTTTCGTCTTCGACCGGAGGAACAATGATGATCTCTCCATCAAAATAATCCTTCAGGTCATCCGCAGTTTTCTTATCAGAGCCAAAAGTATAGTCAAATCCTGCTACAATAATAGCTGGTTTTAAAGCTCGAACATAGGTATCAAAGAATTCTTGACCCGTTAAACTAGCAAATTTGCTACTAAAGTCAAGTAAGAAAAGAGCCTCTACCCCATGCCATTTCATCTTGTGCTCTCGTTCCTCGTGATTGACGATATGGAGCATAAGCTCAGGTTGGTAAGGTTGCAAGGCAAGTTTTGGCGACTCTGTAAAGGTCATTACGACAACCGGCAGATAATCCTTCATAGAAGCCTTACTGGCCACTTCAAAAAGTTTCTGATGTCCCTTGTGGATGCCATCAAAATAACCTAGTACAAGGACTGTTTTCCCTGGTACTGCAATATCTTTTTCGTTCTTAATAGGTACTGTTGTAATCATGAAACTATTATATCATAGAGAAAGTCTTTTCGCTAAGAGGAAATCCCAAATGTCGTTTTTTGCGCCTGAACTGACCGTAAGAGAAAATTTAGGGCTTTAGTTTTAAAAAATAGCACCTCCTAAGAGATGCTATCGTTTGGTAACTAGTTTACTGTTTCTTCCAAGTCTTTTAACTTAACCGAAACAATCTTGGACACACCTGATTCTTGCATGGTAACTCCATAGATAGAGTCTGCTGCCGCCATCGTTCCCTTACGGTGGGTCACGACGATAAACTGACTATCCTTATCAAAGCGGTTGAGATAATCCCCAAAACGTTTGACATTGGCTTCGTCTAGTGCCGCCTCTACCTCATCCAAGATAACAAAAGGAATGGTCTTAACTCGGATAATGGAGAAGAGCAGAGCCAGAGCAGATAGGGCTTTTTCACCACCACTCATGAGGTTGAGAGACTGGATTTTCTTACCTGGTGGTTGAACAGAAATCTCCACACCAGCTGTTAAAAGATCGCCCTCAGTTAATATCAAGTCTGCCTGACCTCCACCAAACATCTGTCTAAAGGTCACTTTAAAGGACTCACGAATCGCCTCAAAAGTTGATTTAAAGCGTTCCTTAACCTCATCATTCATCTCTGTGATGGTCTCAAGGAGCAGGTTTTTCGCAGACAAAATATCATCTCGTTGGCTATTTAGGAAATCCAAACGATTGTGGACTTCTTCGTACTGTTCAATAGCATCCAAATTGACTGGACCGAGTGAGCGAATAGCCTTCTCAAGATCTTTAACCTCTTGCTCCGCCAGAGTGAGATTTTCCAGTTCATGAGCCTTTTCTAGAGCCTCTGTGTAGCTGATCTGGTACTGGTCAGTTAATTGAGCTTGTAGATAGCGCAAGCGTTCGCTGACCTTTTCTTTCTTGGCTTCAGCACGTGTTTGTTTGCGAATCCACTCTTCATTCTGCTGACGAGCCTGATCCAAATGGCTGGCAATATCATCCAGCTGGCCTTCGATATCATCCAACTCAAACTGCTTGCGTATCAAACCTTGTTGGAGGTTTGTTTTCTGAGTTTTGGCCTCTTCCACCTGCTGACTGAGCAAATCCGTATCCACTTTCTCAAGATTATCAACCTTTTCTTGGAGAAGGCGCTGGATTTCCTCTTGTTCGAGATTGAGGTTATCCAATTCCTTACCTAGGCGTTCAATATCAGTCACTTCATACCGCTTTTGTCCTTGCAGTTCTGACTTAAGCAAGCGTGCTTGCGCTACTTGTTCCTGCAAGTTTTGATAACGTTCTTGAATAGCGTTTTTATTAGACTTAATCTCTTCAATCTCAGCTTCCAGATTTTGCTTTTCACTGGCGATAGTAGCGAGGCGCTCTTGGCATTTTTCCTTGTCCGCTTGCCAATCTCCTTCAGATAGGCGATTTAATTCCTCTTCTTGAAGTTTCCAAAGCGTTTCCAGTTCTTCGACCTGCTGATTGGTTTGTTGATAAGCTAGGTACAAGCCTTGCTCCTGAATACGAGCTTGCTCACCCTGAGATTTGATAGCTTCTAATCTTTCTGTTAATACCGCCATCTCATCTTGCAAGGTCTTCAAACTGGCTTCTTCTGACCGCAAGTCAGCTTCTTCTTCAGCAATTTCTTTTTGTAATTGTTCCAGCTCTGGCTTGATGAAGATGCTGTTATTTTGACGATTGGCACCACCTGCGTAGGAACCACCTGTACGCAATTCGGTACCATCAAGCGTCACCATGCGAACCTGATAGCGAACTTGACGAGCTGCGGCACGCGCATGTTCTACAGTATCAAAGATAGCCGTCGTAGCAAGCAAGTTTTTGAAAATGGCTTCTAGTCTCTTATCAAACGACACCAACTCATCTGCCATGCCCAGAAATCCTGGACTTGCTGCGATAGCATCTTGATTCTGACTAGAAATCGTACGCGCTTTGATTGTTGTCAATGGAAGGAAGGTCGCACGACCAGCTCTGTTGCGTTTGAGGAAATCAATCGCCTTGGTTGCCGCGTTTTCATCTTCTACGATAATATGCTGACTGCTAGCTCCAAGTGCAATCTCCAAAGCAGTTTGATAATGCACATCAAAGGTCAAGTGTTCACTGACTGCACCAATGATCCCACCAAGACGGTCTTTTTCTTGAAGAACACTCTTAACACCCGCATAAAAGTTGCTATGATTTCTTAGGATGTTTTCCAAACTCTGGGCTCTAGCCTGCTTATTTTTGAGACTGTCTAGACGGTCAAAGAGTTGGCTCTGCTGGGCTTGGAAAGAAACTTTCTGCTCCTCTTGCTCCTTGGCACTAGCTTGGTAGTCAGCCAATAATTTCTGAACCTGCACCTTGGCAGTTTCAAGTTTAGCCTGTTGTTGACTGGCCTTATCTTTAGCTGTAGCCAGTTGTTCTTTCAATTTCTCAAGTTGATCTGCTTGTTTTTGAGATAACTGACGGCTGTTCTCTAGTTCATTCTCGATGCGGGTCAACTGGTTTGAGACATCCGCTTCTTCTTGTAAAAGCGCCACAAAACGTTCACGCAGGAGCTCGATCATTTGGTCAGGATCATCTGAAAAAGCCAGCAATTCCGCTTCTAGGCGATTGAGTTCCTTGTTATTTTCAACTAGACTTTCCTCTAACTGTTCCAGATTCTCTTCTTTTTCAGCCTTTTCCTTACTTAGAGCCTTTCTCTTATCTTCCAGAGTCGCCAAACGGGCTTGCGCTTCTTGTTGATTAAGGGCAACTTGCTCGGATTCCAGTTTGGATAGGGTTAGTTTTCGCTCTAAGTCACTGATCAAACTAGTCAAATCCATCAAGCTTCCTTGATCCTTGGCCATTTGAGCTTGGAGATCCTGACGTTTCTTTTTAAGGCTTTGATTTTCCTCTTCTAACTCTTCACGCTTTTGGTAATAGCTAGTCAAAAGTTCCTGAACCTGCGTTAGCTCTTCTTCTGTTAACTCTAGTTCAGTCTTGTTTTCCTTGATTTGAGCAACCAGTACATCCAAGTAAATAGCCTTGCGTTGACCATCCAAGTCGAGAAACTTGCGAGCATTCTCGGCTTGTTTTGCAAGGGGCTTGATTTGATTGTCCAACTCATAGATAATGTCCTCTAAGCGGTCGAGATTGTCCTGAGTTTGTTGCAGTTTGCTTTCTGTTTCTTTTCGACGAGTCTTGTATTTTAAAACTCCAGCAGCCTCTTCAAAAATAGCTCGGCGTTCCTCTGGCTTGGAATTAAAAATCTCCTCAACCTTCCCTTGAGAGATGATGGAGAAGGAATCCCGTCCCAAACCTGTATCCAAGAAGAGGTCATGAATATCACGCAAGCGCACTTTCTTGCCATCAATTCGATACTCGCTATCTCCACTACGATAGATATGGCGTTCTACCTTAATGACTTGCCCTGCATCCTTGATGAAGCCATCTTCATTGTCCAAGGTCACGATAACAGAGGCATAATTGAGTGGTTTGCGGCTTTCAGTTCCAGCAAAGATAACGTCGGGCATCTTGCCTCCACGAAGACTCTTGACACTAGACTCTCCCAAGGCCCATCGCAAACTTTCTGTGATATTTGACTTCCCAGAACCATTGGGCCCAACGACAGCTGTCACACCTTGGTCAAAGACGACCTTGGTCTTGTCAGCAAAGGACTTGAATCCCTGAATCTCAATCTCCTTTAAATACATGAATCCAGCCCTTTCTCAACTGCATTTTTGGCGGCCTCTTGTTCTGCCAATTTTTTAGAACGGCCTTGACCTTTTCCGATACTCTTGCCCTCAACCAGAACTTCTACATCAAAAACCTTATCATGGGCAGGTCCCGTTTCAGAGGTCACCTGGTAACGAATATCGACATCTCCATTGACCTGGAGCAGTTCTTGCAGGTGTGTCTTGTAATCCTTAATCATTTCAAAGTCACCTGCTTCAACCTTGGGAATCATGACCTGATAGATGAACTCTTTTACTCTAGCAACATCCTTGTCCAAAAGCAATGCTCCCAAAAAGGCTTCAAATGCATCTCCAAGAATGGTGTCACGATTGCGCCCACCAGACTTTTCTTCCCCTTTTCCTAGCTTGATAAACTGATCAAACTGGCAATCACGCGCAAAACCAGCCAAACTCTCCTCACGGACAATCATAGCACGGAGTTTAGACAAATCTCCCTCTGGTTTCTTAGGATATTTTTTATACAGATATTCTGAAATCAATAATTGCAGAACAGCGTCTCCTAAAAATTCCAAGCGCTCATTGTGTGAAATTTTTAAGAGGCGGTGCTCATTGGCATAACTCGTATGAGTAAAGGCCGTTTCCAGTAAGTTTTTGTCTGCAAATTCGATTGCAAAACGCTTCTTTAGTACAGTTTGTAATTCTTTCATACCAACCTCTTTCTAACTGATAACAGTCCTTCTTATTATATCAAAAAAAGCCCCCTGAGTCACTTTAAAACAGGACTAGAGGGAAATTGAGCATTTTTTAGAAGACAATTTTCAATTTTAGGGACAGTATAAAGAAAAAAGCCTTATTTAAGGCTTTCTTAGGCTATTTACATCCACCCTGAGGGAATCGAACCCCCATCTCAAGAACCGGAATCTTACGTGATATCCATTACACTAAGGGTGGAAACTTGTCTTATTATAACAGAAATTTGCTCTAATAACAAGTTTTTTATGGGTGGACTAAGTGTCTCTTAGTGAGATGCATCCCCGTTCCAGATAGAGTTTTTCACGATAACATAATCAACGTGTTTGAGGTCAGCAACCTTGCGTCCACCTGCGTAGGAAATAGCACTTTGCAAGTCCTGCTCCATCTCAGTAAGGGTGTCTTGCAAATGCCCTTTAGCAGGCAGTAAGATGCGCTTACCTTCCACATTTTTATAGGCTCCTTTTTGATATTGAGAAGCTGAACCATAGTATTCTTTGAACTGTTCCCCATCGACTTCAATCGTCTTTCCTGGGCTTTCGATATGTCCTGCAAAGAGGGAACCAATCATAACCATACTAGCACCGAAACGGATAGACTTAGCAATATCACCATGAGTACGAATCCCACCATCAGCAATGATCGGTTTGCGAGCTGCCTTAGCACACCAGCGAAGTGCTGCCAACTGCCAACCACCTGTACCAAAACCAGTCTTGACCTTGGTGATACAAACCTTACCAGGACCGATTCCAACCTTTGTTGCATCCGCACCAGCATTTTCCAGTTCACGCACAGCTTCTGGTGTTCCCACATTCCCAGCAATGACAAAAGTATCTGGTAATTCTTTCTTGATGTGTTGAATCATAGAAATCACACTATCCGCATGACCATGAGCAATATCAATCGTAATATACTCAGGAGCATCAGCCTTGAGTCGGCTAACAAAATCATACTCGTAATCCTTGACACCGACTGAAATGGAAGCAATGAGCCCTTGATCGTGCATGCGTTTGATAAAAGGAATGCGCCCAGCCTCATCAAAACGATGCATAATGTAAAAGTAACCGCCTTTAGCAAGTTGCTCTGCTACGTTCTCATCCAAAATCGTCTGCATATTTGCTGGTACAACAGGTAGTTTGAAAGTGTGATTTCCAAGTGTGACACTCGTGTCTGCTTCTGCACGGCTTTTAATGACACATTTATTTGGGATCAACTGAATATCTTCGTAATCAAAAATTGGAAATTCATTTAACATATCGATGTCTCGTTTCTTTTGTAATGACCTACCTATGCTTGCGCATCTCTACGCCTTTTTCCGACGTTTCCTTGATTAATTATAAACCAAAGTACAGTTTTTGTCAAATATTTTTAATAATCAAACTATATTGTTCGGAAATTGCTTATATAAATATCAAAAAAGTGAAGAGATTATTTTCTCCCCACTTCTTCATCAATAATCGCTTTAAAAATTTCTGCGGAGTTTTCCATCATTTTACAAAATGCACTATAGGATGAGGCATTCTGAGGGATTTGGATAGACCACTTCTTCAATTGAGATCCATAGCCAGCTAGTTTTCCTATTTCACTATTTACTGACTGCTCCATACTAGGAAAAATCAGTCCAGCTTTCTCAGATTTTAAGATATAAGAATAGGAGATCAATTGGAACAAGTCCTCACGGTTAATCCCTTTTTCAGTGAACTCCAGTTTCTTATATTTTGCATCTAGAACAATCTTTCGTTCTCTGTCATAAAAATCTGGATATACCTTTCGTTTCCCAACAGAAAATACTGAAATTCCGTCCGTCTTATCTTTATTTCGTGGATGGATGAAACCTTTTGGCAACAAGCTGTGAACATACTCTTCCCAAAGCCAGGCAACATCAAAGAGAATACCATGTACCCTTTGAGATTGAGGGCCAAGACCATGCTTTTCTCTACTCAGAATCATCAAGCAGAGTTCCTGTAACTTTCTGTACTCTCTGAAGTAGGCGTGTCGGATGGGTTTGATTTTATTCATTCTGATAATCTTAGCACGATCAGCTAGTTTATAAGCTGGAGTTGCACGAGTAATTTCAGTTATATTTTCACGATTACTATCAAGTAGTGCTCCAAAACTTTTTTGAATCTTTATGTACTCAATCGTATGCCGAATCAACTGCATGAGTGGATTATCATAGGTAAACTCTCTTGTTGTATAGGCAATATTTCCCGTAAAAGGAAGATTTTTCTTAAGATGATTTCCTACATCAACGGCTCCCTTTACATGACTGTCGTTATGAGAAAATCTCTGGTATTCCTTATAAAGACCTTTTCTGAGAGCAGCTTGTAAATACTTGGGAAAGAGGTAAATCAAAAGCTGATAGAGTTTATCCTCTAGAGATAGACCGACATCCAAACTAGTCAGATTGATATTGAGAACCTTTTGTAAGAGATAATGCAAAAAATGGTCGTTACTTTCATCAGAAAAACGAGAGGCAATCGTTAATCTTTCCTGACCATATCCAAGAAAACCAATCACGTTTCCTGTCTTGATTTCCTGATTAACTGTTTCCAAAATCTTTTGGTCCTTATCTAAATCAAGAGAATTTATCAAATCATTCGGGAAAATAAAGATACGGTCCTCTCGAGAAAGGTTATCCAGTGTTCTATCAAGAAGCGCTTGACTTAGTTTGGGATATTCTGCTACAAAGTCTTCTTTAGCAATTTTATGCTGATTATCAGTTATACGCATCATTATCACCAGTATCTTGCTGAACTGTTTGCTCGTTATTTGTCAGATCAAATGCTTTTTTCAATGTATCCAGAGTTTCGGCCTCCTCATAAGAACCACGTAAGTAATCTTCCAATAGAGGTTTGAGGTAATCAGACCAGAGTAACTCATAGTCAAAATCCACATCCTGCAACTTAAGGAAATAACTTGGTCCGATATGATAATGACTATTTAGCTCTTGAACGTTTTCGATAGCAGCATTCAAGTTTCTTAGACGAGTTTTTGCTTCTTCGGCTTTATCACCAAGCACGTCATCAAGCATACCAACTTGACTCTCGGCAGTAACTTCAACAAAACGGAAACGACGACGCATAGCAAAATCAAAGGTATCTACTGAACGGTCAATATCATTCATTGTTCCGATGATGTAGACATTCTCAGGAATATAAAACTTGTCATCAGTCTCATGTAAATTAGCATATTGGGTAGAAACACTTCCCTTTTCACCACGATAACCAGGGTCAATAGAGAAAAAGAGTTCACCAAAAATCTTTGAAATCTCTCCACGATTGATTTCATCGATGATGAAGACGAATTTCTTATCAGTATCAATTTCTGTTGGGGAAACATAGTCTTTCAAACCAAATCTCTTTCTCAATGTTTCTAGGACTTTTTTTCCTTGATTACGATAATAAGGCTGTTTCAGATATTTTTCATCTTTATAGAGTTCATAAACATAAGATTTTGTTAAGCAAGTTCCTTGGGCTTTAGTTTCATAATTGATATTAAAATTATTTCTACTATTTACTGTGAGATAGGAAAATTCTGTCAAATATTCTTTTTCATCTCTGCTATTTACATATTCAAGATAAAGATCCCACGCTTCCTCAAAATTATCTTGGCCTCCAGTTTTCTGAGCTTCTTTAGCCTTCTGGCAAAACTTCTTAAAAATACCATCTTCTAGCTTAAACTCGATAGCTCCATCACCATTTGATACAGGTCTCAACCCCTCTACAAAATCAGTATAATCATAGGATGGATGAAATTGTACAAATCCGATTTGGTCTTCGTTGCCACCCGTTAA
Organism: Streptococcus sp. VT 162; assembly: GCA_000688775.2. Lineage (NCBI taxonomy): Bacteria > Bacillati > Bacillota > Bacilli > Lactobacillales > Streptococcaceae > Streptococcus > Streptococcus sp. VT 162. The sequence goes on along the minus strand of CP007628.2, from coordinate 837,871 downwards.
TTCTTTAGCAATTTCTTTAGCAAGATAAGTTTTTCCTGTGCCAGGTGCACCACGGAGGATGAGGTTTTTGGATTTTTTTAATATACCACTATAATTAAATAAAAAATCATTCCTTAACATAGTTTCACTTTCTAATTTTTTATACTTTTTCCAATTAGGATGATTCAAAAAATAGTCATAGTCTTGAATTATGATTTCATCACTTGCTGCAAATTTTATTAACTGGTTAGTCTCTTTAGTTCGATACTTAATATCTGATGGAAACCATATTGTTTCTTGCCCCGTAAAGAAAAACCACTCCCTCTCTATATACTCTTTTTTCCAAGCAACAATAATGGTATGCCCATCATCTAAAACCTCTTTAACAGTCGCCATTCCACGAATTTTCATCACAGAAACCTTTAAATCATCTTTCTTTACAAAAGGTAAATTCTTCTTTTTGACATATGTAGATTTAGCAAATAAAACGTCACCTGGTTTAATTTTATTAAACAACTTTAACATTCTTTGATACTGTTTATTTTCCTCGTTATTATGCCATCCTAATTCCCACTTTCCTTCTTTCATAAAATATTCAAGATAATCATCATCACCAAATTTTGTACCAACAAAAAAATAGTTATTTTGCTCACTGTTCATTTGAATACTCCTTTAATTTACTTTCACAAGTAAGTTCTATTAATATATAGTTCATCTATAGCATATCATATCCTATAGAAAAAGAAAAGAACTTCTAAAAAAAGCCCAGCGTTAGGAGCTTCAATGACTCTTAACACTAGACTTCTTTTTTTATCTTAGTAATACTCTCCCTGACGGTAGTCCCATGAGTTAAAGGTATCTGACAAATGCATCATGATTTTATCAATGTCAAGCCCTTTGCGGATAACAACTGGCGCTGGTGAGATTGAACGGGCTCCTCCTTGTTCTGGGATGAGTTTTCCGTCTTTATCGACCATAGACACCATCACACCTTGCTCGTAGCGAGTTTCGATTGTTTTGTCCGGTTGGATGGATGCCACATAGTCGTCTGCTTCGATGACAAGGTCCACTGCTCCTTCGATACGTTCTCCGATTCCTTCTACCTTACCACGATTTCCTTTTCCAGATGGGTTGGCTGATGAGGCATAGACCATTTTACCTTCTTCCCAAAGTTTAGCAGCCAATTGTTCACCAGCTTTACCAAACTTGATGACAAAACAGCTAGTACCACGAACGTCTGTCATGAGCTCCTCACGGCCATCACCGTATGCTTTGAGTTTTTCAAAAGCTTCTGGTTTCCATGGAAGGATACAACCGAGGAGAATGTCTTCGTCCCAATGTTTTTGGTAGAAGGCTTCAATTTCTGGATTGAGTTGTGCTAAAGCGCGAAGCTCATCCATGCTACCACAAAGTACAACACCTGGTTTGTTACGGTTACGCTCTTTGGCTTCAAACTTGCGTTCAAGACCTGCCTTATCGCTAGTCATGATAATGTAACCAACTTTTGTAGGGCAAACAATGCACCCGCCCTCACCTTTTAAAATGTCATAGCCTTCTTGTGAAAGTGTTCCGTTCCATTGAATGTGTTTTGTCATAGTTCTATATTTCCTTTTCTATTTTTCTAATCCTGCCAGTAGGCCGGTCGTTGTTTTTCATAGGCTGCAATCAAATCTTCATACTGCAAAGTAATTCCGATATCATCCAAACCATTTAAAAGCTTGTGTTTCCATTCTCTATCAATTTCGAAAGTGAATTCTCCAACTGGTGAGATGATTTTTTGTTGTTCCAAGTCCACAGTTACCTGGTCGGTCGGTTTGAGTTGGGCTAGTTTCTCTCTAACCTCTCTAGGCTGAACAATGGGCAACATGCCATTATTGAGTTCATTATTGTAATGAATGTCCCCGAAAGATCCTGCAATCACAACCTTAAAACCATAGTCGGCTAGAGCCCAAGCTGCGTGTTCTCTCGAAGAACCTGCCCCAAAGTTATCCCCTGAGATGAGGATACTGGCTTTTCGGTATTCAGGTCGGTTAAAGACAAAGTCTGGATCCTCTGTGTAGTTATCGTCCAGATAACGCCAAGCATACATGAGGTACTTACCAAAGCCTTTCTTATCAATTAATTTGAGAAACTGCTTGGGAAGGATTTGGTCGGTGTCAATGTTATCATTCATGAGAGGAACGGTCGTTCCCGTATAAACTGTAAATTTCTCCATATCCCCTCCTTACTGGGCCTCTGGCATTTGCCGAACATCTACGAAACGCCCTGCAATAGCTGCCGCCGCTGCCATAGCTGGACTGCAGAGATGGGTTTTAGCGCCAAATCCCTGTCTATCTTCAAAGTTGCGGTTACTGGTTGAAGCACAGTGAACGCCATCAGGTACCTTGTCCGGATTCATCCCTAGGCACATAGAGCAACCTGGGTCTCGCCACTCAAAGCCAGCATCTAAGAAAACCTTATCCAAGCCCAACTTCTCCGCAGCTCGTTTGACAGGACGAGAACCTGGTACTACGATTGCTGTTAGATTGGGAGCAATCTTCTTCCCTTTGACAAATCGCGCAGCCAGCTGTAAGTCACTGAGCCGAGCATTGGTACAAGACCCGATAAAGATATAGCCTAGTTCAATGTCCTCTGGCTTTTGGCCAGGCTCCAAGTTCATGTAATGATAAGCTCGTTCATCATTCATATCCTTAATTTCTGGGAAGCTACTGTCAAAGTCAACGCCCATAGCAGGATTGGTTCCCCAGGTCACCATAGGAGCCAAGTCTGAGACATCCATCCGGATAACCTTATCATAGACAGCATCCTCATCACTGACAAGGGTTTTCCAATCAGCCACCGCCTCCTCGAAATCTTCTGGAACGCATTCCCGTCCCTTGAGATAGTCATAAGTCGTCTGATCTGGATTCATGATTCCCATCTTGGAGCCAAACTCGATGGACATATTGCAAATGGTCATTCGCTCTTCCATGGTCAGTGCATCAATCGCTTGCCCACGATATTCCACCACATAGCCTACACCACAGGCAACGCCGTACTTGGCAATTAAGGCGAGGATGTAATCCTTAGAATAAACTCCTTTTTGAGGAACACCAGTGAATTCTACCAACATTTTCTTAGGTTTAACTTGCCAGAGGGTCTGGGTAGCAAAGACATGCTCGACCTCACTGGTTCCAATCCCAAAAGCGATAGCTCCGAAAGCTCCGTGAGTAGCTGTGTGGCTATCTCCACAGACGATGAATTTTCCTGGTTGCGTCCGTCCTGTTTCTGGACCTACCATGTGAACGATTCCCTGCTTTTCAGAACCGTGAGCAGCATGTTCAATCCCAAACTCCTCAACATTTTCAGCGAGCTTATCAATTTGAGCCTTAGAAATAACATCTCGAATATCGTAGATATTGACAGTTGGTACATTGTGGTCAAAGGTTCCAAATGTCAAGTCTGGCCGTCTCAATCTGCGCCCCGCATCTCGTAATCCTTGAAAAGCTTGGGGACTGGTCACTTCATGAATATAGTGCTGATCCACATACATGAGTTGGGGTTGTCCTTCTTCTCCTGTGATGACATGGCGGTCCCATAATTTATCAAAAATCGATTTTCCTGCCATCCATTACCTCCAAATAAAATATAAGGCTACTAGTGTGGTCACCATCCCGAGAAACCAAACCGTTTTAAAATACCATTTTCTAGTCTTGTGGTGAAAGGTGATTCCTGCCAACCAGGCACCAAAACCACCACAAGTAAGGGCTAAAATGAGTAAGATTTTCTCTGGGACGCGCCAAGCACCTCTTCTTGCCTTGGATTTGTCAATGCCATAAATCAAGAAAATCAGCAAATTCCAAATCAAGAGGGCAAGCATGATTCCTTCATTTATCTTCATAATCTTTCAATGATGGCTTCTGTCATTTCCCTGGTCGAAGCCTGTCCTCCTATATCTCTTGTTAAAATGCCAGCCGCTAAACTAGCTTCAACAGCACGTTTGATACGTTCCGCATCCTCATAACGTCCAAAGCTGTCTCTCAACATCATGGCAACTGACAAAATCATAGAGATAGGATTGGCAATTCCTTGACCTGCAATATCGGGTGCTGAACCATGAATGGGTTCGTAGAGGCTTGGACCTTTTTCAGAATGACTGGCTGATGGCATGACGCCAAGTGTGCCTGATAGAACGCTTGATTCATCTGATAGAATATCTCCGAAGAGATTCTCCGTTACGATGACATCAAACTTAGCAGGATTGGTAATCATGAGCATGGCAGCTGAGTCCACCAACTGGTGTTCCAAGGTTACATCTGGGAAATCCTGAGCGACTTCCTCAGCTACTCTGCGCCAGAGTTTCGACGTTGCTAACACATTTTGCTTATCGATACTAGTAACGATTTTTCTGCGACTTCTTGCGATTTCAAATGCCTTGCGAATGATTCGCTCTACTTCCTCATAGCTGTAGTCGTTGATATCACACGCTTTGCGCTCTTCAAGGATATGATCCCCAAAGTAAATCCCACCTGTCAACTCACGCACCACGACAAAGTCTACACCAGCAATTCGTTCCGGTTTGAGAGGTGACAAATGCTTGAGACTATCAAAAATCTTAACAGGGCGAATATTGGCATAGAGATTGAGTTCCTTACGAAGAGCCAGCAAGCCTTGTTCAGGCCGAACCGATGCTCCATCATACTGAGGACTACCGATAGCCGCAAGGAGAATAGCATCTGCTTCCCTACATGCCTTAAGGGTTTCATCAGGTAAGGGATGCCCCGCAGCATCAATACCTGCACCTCCAAAGGGGCATCTATCTATCTCATAGTCAAAACCTGTTTTTGAAGCTAGAACTTCTAGAACTGCTAAACCAGCTTCCATGATTTCTGGACCTATTCCATCCCCTGCTAGAGCTACTATTTTCTTTGTCATAGCCTTCTCCTTTACACACTAGGCATGTCTCGGTAGGAAACGCTATGCCCCATCTCACCTGCATTCTCTTTTTGAACAAAAGTATTGGCATTGATATAAGCAATAGCCGAAGCCTTCAATACATCGAAATCAAGACCTGCTGCGTTAAAGATGGTTTCTGTATCTCTGTTTTCAACAGTGACCAAGACACGAGCTTGGGCATCGATTCCATCTGTTACCGCGTCAATAGTGTAGGACACCAAGCGGACAGATTGGTTAAAGAACTTATCGATAGCGTTAAAGATCGCTTCAACGGAACCTTGCCCTGTCGCATTAAATTCGACTTTTTCACCATCCATATTGGCCAGGCTAACGAGAGCTTCAATGTCATTATCTGCATGAGTTTGAAGTTGTAAATCATCAAAGTGGAAGCCTTCTGGATTTTCAACCATGGTTCCAGCTACCAGAGCTCGAATATCTGCATCCGTGATTTCTTGCTTTTTATCAGCTAACGCCTTGAACTTAGCAAAGAGTGGTTTGATATCCTCTTCTGTAAAGTCTAGAGCCAATTCCCTTAGTTTCTCAACAAAGGCATGGCGACCAGACAATTTACCAAGTGGAAGGCTATTACTCTTGACACCGACCAATTCAGGTGTGATGATCTCATAAGTGAGAGGATTTTTAAGGACTCCATCTTGGTGAATACCAGACTCGTGAGAAAAGGCATTACCACCAACGACAGCTTTATTTTTAGGAACTGGAATACCAGAGAAGCGAGAAACCATTTCAGACGTATTCATTGTTTCATCCAAAACAATATCACTAGTTGCTTGGAAGAAATCCTCACGAATCTTCAAAGCAACAGCTACTTCTTCAAGAGCAACATTACCTGCGCGTTCACCGATACCATTAATAGTTCCCTGGACACGTCCAGCACCGTGTTTAATTGCTGTCAAAGTATTTGCAGTTGCCATACCGAGATCATCGTGACAGTGGACACCAAAGACAACTTTATGATCTGATTTAATATTTTCAGTCAAGTAATCAAAGATACGAGCAAACTCTTCTGGAGTCGTAAAGCCAACTGTGTCAGGGATATTGATATAAGATGCACCTGCATCGACCGCTGTTTGAACGACTTGTAAGAGGAAATCCAACTCTGTTCTAGTCGCATCTTCAGGAGAGAATTCGACGATTTCAAACTTAGAACGAGCATAAGAAACATGTTCCTTGATAGCTTCTAAAATCTCTTCCTTGCTTTTATTGAGCTTATACTTGCGGTGAATCGGACTGGTAGCGATAAAGACATGAATTTGAGGATACTTGGCATCCTTAAGAGCCTCATAACAAGCATCAATATCAGATTTTACAGAACGAGCTAATCCTGTCACTGCTGTTTTTTTCATGGCTTTAGCAATTTCTTGAACAGCTATAAATGAATCTGGACTAGCAGCCGGAAAACCAGCTTCAATTACAGAAATTCCCCATTTCTCCAGCTGTCTTGCAATGGAAACTTTTTCCTTTATTGAGAAGTTAACACCAGGTGTTTGTTCCCCATCACGAAGGCTTGTATCAAAAAATTCAACTTTACGCATAAGATTTCCCCTTTTCCAAATGTGGTTTTAAAAAAACATCTCGCTCAGAAGCCCAAGCGAGATGTTGATTTACTCCCGCTTGGTAAGCCAAACAGGACTAATGCTTTTGCACTAGCCCGAGTACCTCAACAACAAAGCAAATTGATTAAACTTAGCTGTTTTCATGTTTGACTTTCTCCTTCGTTTGATATCTTGTTTAGTATTTTAGCATAGCTAAAAACACTTGTCAAGAAAAAATCCAATATTTTCTGAAAATTTCTTCAGTAAAGAATATTTTGCTAATTGAAAGTATTTGAAAACTCAAGTAACCTTCCTTATTTTTTCACAGTCAAGTTCCAACTTCTTTCGATGAGTTCTAACACTTCTTCATCTTGCAAACTATCATCAAGCGCCAGACTAAGCCAGTAGCGTTTGTTCATATGAAAGGCTGGATAAATGCCTTTTTTTGAAAGTAAGTCAGCTACTTGGTCGTGTTTAATATTGACTGCTTCGGCTAGCCCTTCTCTCCCCTTCTCCAGCTTATCCCATGGGATTCTCATCACAAGAGCATACCACTTTTGATTGCCTTCATGTCTTAACACTGCTGTATCAGGCGATTTCTCCCATAGATATTCCAACTGATTACCATATTTTTTCTGAACTTGAGCCATGATACGCTTAGTCTGAGGGCAGATAAAATCCTGTACATCAAAGCAAGCCTTCCGAATCTGGTAAAGAATCTCCAAACAAGCCTCACGGACACTTCCGACAAAACTTCCCCGCATACTTTCCATATGTACTTGAGGATAGAGATCACCCGTTTCCTGGTCAAAGACAAGAAAACTCACATTATCAGGAGTGATAGAGACTGTCATGTAAAAGTCACCCTGCAAAATCTGGCAACTATAAGTCCAGACTTCCTCATTTTCTACAAAACCATAGGCATGGGCTTTTTCTTTATTAAACTGATAGGATTTAAAAATTTCAAACATAAGTGAAAACTGCTACCAAAAGCTAGCAGTTCCTTTCTATTTTTTAAAAGACAACCTTGGTTCCATGCAATTGTGTCACGCCCAGCTGGTCGATAAAGTTTTGACGGTTGTCCAAGTCAATCCCTCCACCTGGTAGGATTTCAATTTTACCTGCAGAGTGTTCTAGAATTCTACGATAGTGAGCAAATCGTTTCTCTAACGAATCTCCAGATACACCAGCGCGAGTTAAGATACGAGTGACACCAGCTTGGCTGAGCCAGTCAATGGCTTCCAACTGATCTTCATCACTCAATTCATCAAAGGCCATGTGAAAGACAATTTCCATTCCTTTAGATGCGGCAATTAATTTCTCTAGATTAACCTTATCCAACTTCTTATCAGCAGTTAAAGCCCCAAATACAACCCCTTGACTTCCAGCCTGAGTAGTCAAACGAATGTCTTCTAGCATGATCGCTATTTCAAGATCAGTATAGACAAAGTCGCCACCACGGGGACGAATCATAGTCATGATGGTGGTGTCGTAGTTAGCTGCCAGTTCAACCGCTGCCTTGGTCACTCCATAGCTAGGTGTTGTTCCTCCTACTGCTAGATTGTCACAAAGTTCGATTCGACGAGCTCCAGCCCGCATCGCTTTTTCAAGCAAGGTCACATTTTCAGCACAAAATTCGTAAATCATTTGATTCTCCTTGATGTTTTCTTTGAATTTATTATATCATATTATTTTAAATAGGCTTTCATTTTTATTAAGGCAAATAACTACTATTTTTATCTATTCTTTGTCAGGAATGACTTTAAAGAGATAGTAGGTGATAAAGACAGTCAAGGCTCCCAGACCGATTTTGACTGGTAAAAGAGGGGCAAAATAAATAGAAATCCCCATCAAGATATAGATAGATACGATAATTTTTTTCTTTCGTTCTCGCGCGATTGACTTGGTTTCCCGAAAGTCAGCTACATAAGTCTGATAAATCTTTGTATGATAAAGCCAGTCTTCAAAACGCTTAGAAGATTTTGAAAAGCAAGCGATAGCTAACAAAAGAAAGGGAGTTGTTGGCAAAAGTGGTAGGACAATCCCAATGACAGCTAAAGCCAGTGAAATAAAGCCAATACTGAGATAAATAATACGCATGATTTCTCCTAGATAAATTACTCTTCCTCTAGTTTCGCATACAAGGGGGAAATTTGTCAAGCATCAACAAAAAAAGAGCCTGAAATTCATTTTCAGGACTCTGCATTTTATTTAATTTTTTCCTCTTCGTAGTCGCCATTACTACATACAACCTGCTTGCCACCACCACGGACTTTTTTCTCCACTAGGAAGTGTCCGCATTTTGGACAGTCACGGCCAATTGGTTTGTCCCAGGAAGTAAATTCACATTCTGGATAGCGATTGCAACCATAGAAGATACGATTGCGCTTGGTTTTGCGTTCAATGATTTGTCCTTGATGACAGCTTGGACACTCGACTCCAATCTCTTTGACAATTGCTTGTGTGTGACGGCAGTCTGGGAAGTTGCTGCAAGCATAGAATTTACCAAAACGTCCTAGCTTAATTACCATTGGACTGCCACAAACTTCACAGTCAAATCCAGCTGGCTCATCCTTGATCTGGATTTTTTCCATTTCGGATTCAGCCTTGGCTACCTCTTTAGAGAATGGTTTATAAAATTCATCAATGACACGTTGCCACTGCTCTTTTCCAACCTCGACATCATCCAGTTTTCCTTCCATCTCAGCTGTGAAGGTCACATTGACAATATCTGGGAAATATTCAACAATGAGTTTATTAACAATTTCACCCAACTCTGTTGGTTCAAAACGTTTTGCTGCTAGACGAACGTAGTAACGTTTTTGGATGGTTTCAATGGTCGGAGCGTAGGTTGACGGACGTCCAACCCCATTTTCTTCTAAGGTCTTGATAAGAGTCGCTTCCGAATAGCGAGCAGGTGGTTGAGTGAAATGTTGTTCTGGCTTGCTATTGACCTGCTTGACCACATCTCCAACAGCCATATCTGGCAACATTTTGTTCTTGTCTGAGTCATTGTAGATAGCAAGATAACCATCAAACTTGACTTGGCTTCCATTCGCTGCAAACTGAACCCCATTTTGAGAGAGTTTGACAGCCATGGTATCAAAGATAGCGCCCGTCATCTGGCTGGCCACAAAACGGTTCCAGATTAGGGTATAGAGCTTGAGCTGGTCTTTGTCCAAGTACTTAGCGATGCTTTCTGGTGTGTTAAAGACGCTAGATGGACGAATGGCTTCGTGGGCATCTTGAGCACCTGAGGCATTCTTTACCTTGCTACCATGCTTGGAATACTTGCTACCAAAACGGTCGTTAATGTAGCTTGCCGCTTCATTCTGAGCTACTGGACTGATACGAGTCGAGTCTGTACGCATATAGGTAATCAAACCTTGCACGCCCGATCCGATATTGATCCCTTCATAGAGCTGCTGGGCCACCATCATGGTCTTTCGAGTACGGAAATTAATCTTGTTAGCAGCATCCATCTGCATGGTTGAGGTCGTATACGGTAGGGGCGCATTGCGTTTGCGTTCTTTCTTATCTACCTGTTCTACTGTGAAATCTTTGCTAGTCAAATGGGACAAGACTTCTTTGACTTCTTCATTAGTGGTCAATTTCATCTTTTTGCCATTCATACCATAGAATGAAGCTTGAAATTGCTTGGTTCCCTTCTTAAAGACACCATCAATTGTCCAGTATTCTTCTGGTTGGAAGGCATTGATCTCATTTTCACGGTCAATGATGAGTTTAAGAGCAACCGACTGCACACGCCCTGCTGATAAGCCCTTCTTGACCTTTTTCCACAAAATAGGCGAAATCGAATACCCTACCAAGCGGTCTAAGACACGACGAGCTTGTTGGGCGTCGACCAAGTCCATGTCAATCTTGCGAGGTTCTTTAAAGGCATTTTTTACTGCATCTTTGGTGATTTCATTAAAGACTACACGGTTGGCATCATTCTCATCCAAGTTGAGAATGTGAGCCAAATGCCAGGAAATCGCTTCTCCCTCACGGTCCGGGTCACTCGCCAGAAAGACTTTATTGGCCTTTTTGGCTTCTTTTTTCAAGTCATTGATGAGAGGACCTTTTCCTCGGATATTGATATACTGTGGTTCATAGTTATTTTCAATGTCGACTGACATACTGGATTTTTTCAAATCACGGATATGCCCGACACTGGCTAGAACCTTGTAGTTTCTGCCTAGATATTTCTCAATCGTTTTCGCTTTAGCAGGCGACTCCACGATGACTAGATTTTTTTTAACTGTTGATTTTTTCTTCTTTGTTGCCGTAGCCACACTATCACACCTTTTCAAAGTAATAAACTTTATAAAGTGTAAACCATTTTTCTATAGCTGTCAAGACCTAAGTCCTATATATAGAAGAAAAGTTTATCTGAGTGAACAAATTTCTCCTTAAAATTCAAACTCAGCCAGCACATCTTGACCACTGCTAATCAGCTTTGCTCCCTCTTGGATCAGATGGTGACAGCCATCTGAATGCCCATCTAAAATGTTTCCTGGAATGGCAAAGACATCACGCCCTTCCTCCATAGCTCGCTCACAAGTAATAAGACTACCAGAACGCATCCTTGCCTCTGCTACAATCACACCACGGCAAAGGCCAGCAATGATACGATTACGAGCTGGAAAGTGAAATTTCAAGGGTTCCTCACCAGGTCCGTACTCGCTAAGTACCAAATGGTGATTGCCAATGTGTTCCTGCAAACGTTTATTGGCTCGGGGATAAAAAACATCCAATCCTGTTCCAATGACAGCAATCGTTCTCCCTCCATTCTGGAGTGCAGCCATATGGGCAGCCGTATCAATCCCTTTGGCTAAACCACTGACCACGATTAACTCGTTTTCCAAACCTTGAATGACTTTCTGAACCGACTTTGCTCCCTGACTAGAACATGAACGACTCCCTACAACAGCAACCTTTGGAAATTTCAACAGGTCTAGATTTCCTTTATAAAACAAGAGCGCTGGAGCATCATAAATCTCACTCAGATCCCAAGGATAACAGTCATCAAGAATAGAAAAGGATGGAAATTTCTGAAACTCCTTCTCCAACTGTGCATCATCTATCTGGAAATAGCGTTCCATAAAGACAGCAGGATTACGACACCCAGATATTTCTGCAATATCACCTAGCAAGAGCTCCTGATCTACAGTCTCATCGTATTCAAGAACTGTTAAAATTTGTTGATTGCTCAGCCCAGCTTTTCTCAATTTGTAAATCTCATAGTTTGTGATCTTCATATACAACTCCATTTCTTTTTCTACTCATCTATCTATTCGTAAAAAAATAAAAAGAAGACCAAGGATCTTCTTTTTTTTTATTTATTCAGATTTAGTAGTTGACCAGCTACTTTCAACCATCGGTAAGATTGTTTTTAAAGTTTCCCCATCCCCTTCAAGCGAAACATAGCGGATTTTACCATCATTTGATCGGAAAACCCAGGTAACGAGGTATTTCCCTGACTTAGCAATTGCATTGACAACATAGGCTTCATAGCCTCCAATGGTCGATTTGGAGCCCCAAACCTTACTGAAATCAGAGCTTTGTTCTTTGGAAGTTAAAATACTAGATGAGACAGTCACAACATCCAGTTTAGCATATTCTTCTTCGCTGATATTGAACTGCTCAGCCTTGAAGGTATTTAGCGTAACAATGTTGATATCTGTTCCATCACAATACTGTATATCATTTCCACCTTCTACTTCATGGAATTGAACCCATGATTTGGGTACCTTGACAAAACCATATTCATTCGAACCGATGATTTGCGTCTCTTCCTTTTTCGCTTCAGAAACAGCAGAACTAGAACTACTTGTTTCCTGACTGCTAGAAGAACTAACAACTGCAGTCGAACTTTCTTCGGTTGCTGTTTGCGAATTATTGGAGCATGAAGCTAGAAAAACACTAGCAGTAACTACAGTACCTAAAATTAATAATTTTTTCATCCTACCACCTTTCCATCTGCATTATAAGAAAAATAAGGACTTCTGTCAAATTCTAACCTAATCGATTCTGTTAGTTTCCGATTTTATAGCTCTCATTTAAAGCAAAAACTCTTGAAAAATCTTCAAGAGTTTTATTTTTTATTTCTATTCTTCATCCATGCTTAAGACGCTAAGGAAGGCTTCTTGTGGGACTTCTACTGATCCAATGGCTTTCATGCGTTTCTTACCAGCTTTTTGTTTTTCAAGGAGTTTGCGTTTACGAGAAACGTCACCACCATAACATTTGGCAAGTACGTTCTTACGAAGAGCCTTGATATCAGTACGAGCCACGATTTTGTGCCCAATAGCTGCTTGGATTGGTACCTCAAATTGTTGACGAGGGATGATTTTCTTGAGCTTATCAACAATGAGTTTCCCACGTTCGTAGGCAAAGTCCTTGTGAACGATAAAGCTGAGGGCATCGACCTTATCACCATTGAGAAGGATATCCATTTTGACTAGCTTAGACGGACGATACTCTGACAATTCGTAGTCAAAACTTGCATAACCACGCGTCGAAGACTTGAGCTTATCAAAGAAGTCAAAGACAATTTCAGCAAGTGGAATTTGATAGATAACATTGACACGATTATCATCAATATAGTCCATGGTCACAAAGTCCCCACGCTTACGCTGAGCTAGTTCCATAACCGCTCCGACAAACTCCTGCGGTACCATGATTTGCGCCTTGACATAAGGTTCTTCAATGGTCGCGATCTTAGTCGGATCTGGAAATTCAGAGGGGTTAGACACATCCATAGACTCACCGTCAGTTTGGTTAACCTTGTAAATAACAGACGGAGCTGTCATGATAAGGTCAATGTTGAACTCACGCTCCAAACGTTCCTGGATAACATCCATATGGAGAAGTCCAAGGAATCCACAACGGAAACCAAATCCAAGGGCCTGAGATGTTTCTGGTTCAAACTGCAGGCTGGCATCGTTGAGCTGCAACTTTTCAAGGGCTTCACGAAGGTCATTGTACTTGTTTGATTCGATTGGATAAAGACCCGCAAAGACCATAGGATTCATCTGCTTGTATCCATCTAGCGGTTCTGCGGCAGGATTGCTTGCTAGGGTCACTGTATCACCAACACGCGTATCTTGAACCGTCTTGATGGAAGCCGCAATATAACCAACATCACCAGTCGCAAGGAAATCACGACCAACTGCTTTCGGTGTGAAAATTCCCACCTCAGTCACATCAAAGGTCTTGCCATTGCTCATGAGCTGAATCTTATCGCCAGGTTTGACAACTCCATCCATGACACGCACTTGAAGGATAACCCCGCGATAAGCATCGTAAACGGAGTCGAAAATCAATGCTTTGAGTGGCGCCGTTACATCACCAGTTGGTGCGGGAACTTTCTCTACGATTTGCTCAAGAATTTCTTCAATTCCAATACCAGCTTTTGCTGAAGCCAGGACCGCTTCGCTGGCATCTAGTCCAATGACATCCTCAATCTCTGTACGCACACGCTCTGGATCAGCTGCTGGAAGGTCAATCTTGTTAATGACGGGCAAGATTTCCAAATCATTGTCCAAGGCTAGATAAACGTTAGCAAGAGTTTGCGCCTCAATCCCTTGGGCCGCATCAACCACCAAAATCGCTCCTTCACAGGCAGCTAGCGAACGCGACACTTCATAGGTAAAGTCCACGTGCCCTGGCGTGTCAATCAAGTGGAAAATATAGGTCTCACCATCTTTCGCAGTGTAATTAAGCTCAATGGCATTGAGTTTAATGGTAATCCCACGTTCACGCTCAAGATCCATACTATCCAGAAGTTGGGCTTGCATTTCACGACTAGAAACCGTCTCCGTCTTTTCCAAAATGCGGTCTGCTAGGGTTGATTTCCCATGGTCAATATGGGCGATAATAGAGAAGTTCCGAATCTTCTCCTGTCGTTTTTTCAAATCTTCTAAGTTCATGATGCTCTTCCTTTCAGGGTATCTATTAATTATAAATTGTTTTTAACATTTTGACAAGACCATACCCTGCTAGGAGTACTAATCTTCGGCAATAAAGCCATCATTTTCGATAAAGTGGTGTTCTGTCATTCCTTGGTCTGTAAAGACGATCCCATGAAGGACACCACCATAGACAGCTCCTCCATCCATACCAATCTTGTCATCCTCTGTTATCCAAAGATCAGCAGTACCTCGGTCTTGCTTTAGCAAACCATAAACTGGTGTATGCCCAAAGACAATGGTTTTTCCAGTATGATTTTCGGCTTCGTGGAATGGCTTTCTGAGCCAGACTTTTTTATAATCTGTAGTTTCATGCCAATCATCCAAGGTCAAGTCAATACCCGCATGAACAAAGATATACTTGTCTGTCTCTACTACAAATGGCATTTGACGGATAAATTCGACCAAGTCTGTCGCTTCAGTCGCAACACGCTTGGCATCTTCTACGCCATCAACTGGTGCATCCAAGGGGCGACCTAGGATTGAGTTAATGGTTGTATCTCCACCATTGCGACGATAATGGTCATAGCTTTCTTCTGGGTCATTGAGCCAAGTCAGAAACATATACTCGTGGTTTCCTGATAGACAGATAGCCCCTTGATTGTCCACCAAGTCCTTGACCATTTCTAGAACACGGCGACTATCTTCACCTCGGTCAATCAAATCCCCTAGAAAGAGCAACTGGGTGTGACCATCCCAGGTTTTGAGAAGGTCTTCCAGCATACCTGCTTTCCCATGGACATCTCCAATTACATAATAGTCTGTCATTTATTTCTCCCTCGTTTGCAATAATTCTCTGGCTTGGGTAAGGGCAGCCTCTGTTACATTCTCTCCTGCTAACATCTTAGCAACTTCCTCTACTCGTTCTTCTAAAGTCAAGAGACGAACCGTCGACACCGTTGAGTGCTCATCACTAATCTTCTCAATAAAGAATTGATAATCCGCGATGGCAATTACTTGTGGTAGGTGAGAGATTGCTAAGACTTGGCCATGCTGGCCAATCTTATGAATCTTCTGAGCTATAGCTTGAGCAACACGACCTGAAACTCCCGTATCCACCTCATCAAAGACAATACTGGTCTTACCTTCCTTACGAGAAAAAGCAGACTTAATAGCTAGCATGAGACGAGACAATTCTCCTCCAGACGCCACCTTGACCAAGGGTTTAAAGTCCTCACCTGGGTTGGTGGAAATGTAAAATTCGACTGTTTCATTTCCTTCACGGCTGAACTTACTCTTACTAAAGCGAACCTGAAATTGAGCCTTCTCCATATAGAGATCCTGAAGTTCTTGTTTAATCTCTGCTTCTAGCTGCTGGGCCAAGTCATGGCGAGCAGATGCAAGCTGACCTGCCAAATCAACAAGATTAACTTCCAATTTCTTGAGCTCTGCTTCCATGTCTTCAGAAGAAAGATTATTACCCGTCAAGAGATTGTACTCATCCGTAATCTTGGCAAAATAAAGCAAAACATCGTCCACAGTTCCACCGTACTTGCGGGTAATAGTATTTATAAGGTCTAAGCGATTTTCAACCTGCATGAGGCGATTGCCATCAAAATCCAAATCCTCAATAATATCTTCTAAACGCTTTGTAATATCTTCTAAAACATAGTATGTTTCTGATAGAGAACTTGAAATTTCACGGTATTCAGGATCGTATTCTTCAACACTTTCCATGTCATTCATTGCTGAACGGACATTAGCAAGACTGGAGAATTCCTCATTGTCCAGCATACTGTAGGCATTGGTCAGCGTATCCGCAATATTTTTATGATTGAGGAGTTTATCTCGTTCTTGGTTGAGAGCCAAGTCTTCACCAGCCTGCAAGTTTGCAGCCTCAATCTCTGCCATTTGAAATTCCAACATTTCGATACGTGCCTTGTGTTCCTGCTGGTTTTTCTTGACTTCCAGAACCTGCTTGCGCATTTTGCGATAGGCATCAAAGCTCGTCTGATAGGTCTCCTTCAACTCCAAGAAAGCAGCATCACCAAACTCATCCAACATCTGAATGTGCAGTTGAGGACGCATTAACTCCTCTTGGTCATGCTGACCATGGATATCCACAAGGTGTTGCCCAATGGCACGCAAGACGGAAAGATTGACCATCTGACCATTCACGCGACTAACACTACGACCATTTTGCAAAATTTCCCGGCGGATGATAATCTCATCTCCCAATTCTAAACCTTGCTCATCAAAAAGTTCCTGTAAAAGGCGACTGTTTTCAACCGAGAAAAGCCCCTCAATCTCTGCCTTAGGAGCACCGTGACGAATAACGTCTGTCGTTGCACGAGCCCCCAACATGAGATTCATAGCGTCGATAATGATAGACTTTCCAGCACCCGTTTCCCCGGTCAAAACAGTCATACCCTTTTCAAAATTGAGGGAAATCGCCTCAATAATGGCAAAGTTTTTTATCGAAATTTCAAGTAACATACTGACCTACCATTTTTTGACTTGTTCAACAATTTCTTCAGCTGCCTCTGCTGTTCTAGCTACAATTAAGATAGAATCATCATCAGCTAGACAGCTAAAAATCTGTTCAGAAAATGCTGCAACCAACTGACTCTTCACAAAAATAGTATTTCCAGGAATGACAGCAAGGTTGATCATATTTCCCATTAACTCAGAACTCACAATGTTGTCCTCAGCCAACTGCAAACTTTTGACGATTGATTTTGGCAACTCATAGATATAGGTGTTGTTCTTCAAAGGAATTTTAACAATCCCAAGCTCCTTGATGTCCCTTGAGACAGTGGCTTGAGTAGCAGAAATACCTGCTTCCTTCAAATGCTCAACAATTTCTTCCTGAGTCCCGATTTGATAATCCGTAACAAATCTTCTAATTTTTTCAAGTCTCTCTTTTTTATTCATCTTTAAATTCTCTATGTGCTCTCTCTACAACTTTTTCTATTTCAGGGGCAACTTGGTTACTTGCTCCCTCTTCCTTTTTCAAATATACCAGAAATTCGATGTTTCCATGTCCACCTTGGATTGGTGAATAGTCTAATCCAAGCACTGAAAAACCTTGTTCAACTGCCATAGCAGTGACAGATTCAAGGACAGTTTGATGAACCTTAGCATCTCGAATGATTCCATTTTTCCCAATCTGCTCACGACCTGCTTCAAACTGGGGCTTAACCAAAGCTACAATTTGACCTTGATCAGCCAAGACACGGTGCAAGGCAGGCAAAATCAGACTGAGGGAAATGAAACTCACATCAATACTGGCAAAGCTCGGTTCCTGCTCAAAATCAGTCTTTTCAGCATAACGAAAATTAAACTGCTCCATGCTGACAACCCGTGGGTCTTGACGCAATTTCCAAGCCAACTGATTGGTACCAACATCAACTGCAAAGACTAACTCAGCACCATTTTGCAACATGACATCAGTAAATCCTCCAGTGGAAGCCCCAATATCAATCGTGGTTGCGCTATCCACTGATAAATCAAAGACCTGCAAAGCCTTCTCCAGTTTTAGACCACCTCGACTGACATACTTGAGTTTTTCACCCTTGAGTTTTAGCTCAGTGTCATCTGGGATTTTCTCTCCTGGTTTGTCAAAGCGTTCTCCATTAAGGACTGCTACGACTAATCCAGCCATGACACCGCGCTTGGCCTGTTCTCGCGTTTCAAACAAGCCCTGTTTATAAGCTAGTACATCCACTCTTTCCTTAGCCATTGATTCTCAAACTTTCTACTACTTTCACAATCGGCGCTGTTTCAAAGCTGACTTGCTGGGCAATTTCTTCCAATTTTTCATTAGCTTGATCCAGAGTTTGGTTACAAAAGGCAATGGCCTCTTCCAAGCCCAACAAGGCTGGATAGGTTGATTTTTCAGCCTGCAAATCCTTTTGTGGAGTCTTGCCGATTTCCTCAAAACTAGCTGTCACATCCAACGCATCATCTCGAACTTGAAAGGCCAGCCCAATCAATTCACCAACCGTTTTCAGTTTTGCTTGGATTTCAGGCGCTAATTCTGCTATGATAGCGGCGGCTTGGAAAGGATAGGCTAGTAATTTTCCAGTTTTATTGGCATGAATGGTCTGGAGTTCTTCCAAGGACAAATGCTGGTGTTCGCCTTCCATATCTAAAACCTGCCCTGCAACCATGCCTAGACTTCCTGAAGCAAGGGATAAGTTAGCAATCAAGTCCACCTTGATCTGACTTGGCAAATCTGCCTGCGCTATCAAGGCGTAAGGATCTAGGAACAAAGCATCTCCTGCTAAAATGGCCATTGCTTCGCCGAATTTCTTATGATTGGTCAAGCGTCCCCGACGGTAATCATCATCATCCATTGCAGGAAGATCATCGTGAATCAAGCTCCCTGTATGAATCATTTCCAAGGCCGCAGCCACTTGGGCGTGAGCTGGTTGAATAACCACTTTCAGGGATTCCAAAACTTCTAACAAGAGAAAAGGCCGAATACGCTTGCCACCAGCATGAATGGAATAGAGAACGGACTCTCGCAAACTAGAGGCAAACTGCTGGTCTCCATAAAAATTTTCCAAAGCCGACTCAACAAGAGCTAATTTTTCTTGCTTCTTCATTCAAAATCACTTTCTGTTCCGTCTTCTTGCATGACCTTGACCAAGGTCTTTTCAGCCTTGTCCAACGTCGCTTGGAGCTCTTTTGACAAGACCATGCCCTTTTGAAAGGCCGCAATTGCATCTTCCAAAGCAATTTCACCGTTTTCCAAACTTTGGACAATGGTCTCCAGTTCTGCTAGATTTTCCTCAAATTTCTTTTGTTTTGACATCTTTAACCTCTAATTCTACTTGACCATCTCGCATCAAAAGCGTCACTTGGTCTTTTTTCTTCAAACTCTCAACCGAATCGATAACTGACTCTTCTTTTTTGACAATAGCATAACCACGCGCCACGATTCGACTGGTATCCAACATCATCAAAGCTTCTGAAAGTCGCTTGACTTCAGCAACCTTGGCATCATAAACCAGAGCCATTTGGCTGCGTAGGAGCTTGTCCAACTGACCTAGACGGTCTTGATAACGCTGGATTTTGGTAACAGGTGATAACTGGACTAGTCGATGCGTCCTTGCTTGGACTAGCTGTTTGTTATCAGAAATCCGTGTTCGCAAATTTTGTTTTAATCGCAGTTGCAGTTGATCTAACCGTTGCAAATAACCATCATACAAGCGCTCTGGTTGTCTAAAGATGACTGACTGACTGCATTTTTTCAGAGCTTCTTTTTTTCTTGACAGGACATTCTGAACTGCTGTTGCCATCCGCTTTTCTTGATTTTGCAAATGGGTCAGAAGATCCAACTTGGTTACAGGTGTTGCCAGTTCAGCTGCAGCTGTTGGCGTTGCAGCACGGCGATCAGCTACAAAGTCCGCCAAGGTCACATCTGTCTCATGACCAACACTAGAGATGACTGGCAAACGGGATTCAAAAATAGCCCGTACCACAATTTCTTCGTTAAAAGCCCAGAGATCCTCGATGGAACCCCCACCACGACCAATGATGAGAACATCTAGGTCCTCACGTTGATTGGCACGCGCAATATTTCGAGCAATTTCCTCCGCAGCTCCATCACCTTGTACCTTGGTCGGATAGAGAAGGATATCAACACCAGGAAAACGTCTGCTGACGGTCGTGATGATATCTTGAATAACAGCTCCACTACGACTGGTCACCACTCCAATTCGCTTAGCAAACTGGGGAAGAGGTTGCTTGAATCTCTCTTGAAATAGACCTTCTTCCATCAATTTTTTCTTAAGTTGTTCAAACTGAATCGCAAGCGCCCCGACCCCATCAGGCTCAGCTTTTTCAATGATGATAGAGTAGCTCCCGCTTGGTTCATAGACCTGCACACGCCCAATCACATTGATTTTCATTCCCTCTTCGAGGTCGAAACCTAATTTTTGATAAATCCCAGACCAGATGGTCGCTTGAATGACTGCATGGTCGTCTTTTAGGGAGAAATATTGGTGAGTAGGTCGTTTACGAAAGTTGGAAACTTGACCAGTTAAATAGACCCGTTCCAAGTAAGGGTCTTTATCGAATTTCATTTTCAGATACTTGGTCAAAGTTGTTACCGATAAATACTTTTCCATCTCCACCTACTATTCATTTTCTTGCTTTTCCATGGGTATTATTATACCAAAAACATGCTTAAAAATCACCTTTTTCCTACTGAAACTAAAGGAAAAATAGAAAAAGGAGGCTAGGCCTCCTCATCTGATTATTTACTATTTCGCGCTTCTTCCAAAATCTTTGCAATTTTTGTCGTCAAAAGATCGATAGCAACGGTATTGCTGACCCCTTCAGGAATGACGATATCGGCATAACGTTTGGTCGGCTCAATAAACTGGTGGTACATAGGTTTTACCACACCTAGATATTGGTCAATCACGCTATCCAGACTACGACCACGCTCCTCCATATCTCGCTTGATACGACGAATAATACGCACATCATCATCTGTATCCACAAAAATCTTGATATCCATCAAATCGCGCAGACGCTTGTCCTCCAAGACCAAAATTCCCTCAACGATAAAGACATCTTGAGGCTCCTGACGATAGGTCTTGCTACTCCGCGTATGCTCTGTATAGTCATAAGTTGGAATGTCCACTGGGCGCCCTGCCAACAATTCCTTAATCTGCTCGATCATCAAATCTGTATCAAAGGCAAAAGGGTGGTCGTAGTTGGTTTTGACACGCTCTTCAAAGGTCAAATGAGACTGATCCTTGTAGTATGAATCATGCTCAATCATGGAAATCTTTTCATCAGGAAAATGCGATAAAATGGCTCTTGAAACACTGGTCTTACCACCACCAGAACCACCTGTCACTCCGATAATGATTGGTCTATTTTGCATGCTATCCTCCGTTTTTTTATCCGTCGTCTATTCTATCACATTTTTTGTAAAATTTATAGTCTGATTTGGATAGTCTAGGGGAAACACAAATCTATCCCCACACTCCAGTTAAACTAGCCAAAAACCTTTCTTGGTTTGTAGAAATTGTCCCTTTTTTCTAAAATGGCAAGCAATTTATCACCTTCAAAAGCAGCCAATTCTTGTTCTGTTTGGTCTAGCTCGATAAAACGACCAAAGCGCACTTCTGTAGCCTCTTCTGGACTTAGGAAAACTTTGACAAGATTCCCTATTCCAATTTCAAGAGGATGGAGAAAGTCCAGCTGACCAGCCTCCACTTTTGCAGCAATTTCGTCCAAGGTAAGAGCATCCTCCAGTTGTAACCCTGCAGCACTAGTCCGTGTCAGATGCGACATATGGGCCGCATAACCAAGCTTCTCTCCCAAATCAACTGACAAGGTACGGATATAAGTTCCCTTACTGCATTTTACACGAAAAGTGAAACGTTCGAGGTGATCCTTATAAGAAATCGGACTAGTCCGCTCAAATTGATAAATAGTCACCTGACGTTCTGGACGCTCCACTTCCTGACCTGCACGCGCATACTCATAGAGCTTGCGACCATTAACCTTGACAGCCGAGTACATAGGTGGAATCTGAGTGATAGGCCCAGTCAGACTAGCAATCGCTTCATCGACAATGGTTTCATCCAAGAGCGACAAAACAGGGGTCTCTGCGATCACTTCTCCACTGGCATCCTCAGTCGTCGTTGAATAACCTAGAGTGATTTCCCCCTCATAGACCTTGCCCTCGTCCTGCATAAATTCGACCATACGGGTTGCCTTGCCAACCGCGATTGGCAGAACTCCCACTACATCCGGATCCAAGGTCCCACCATGACCAATTTTCTTGGTTCCCAAAATCTTACGCAGCTTAAAAACCGCATCATGCGAGGTCATCCCCGCTTCTTTTTTTAAGTTGATAATACCGTTCATGTGTTGCTTTCTGATTTCATTCATGAAATATCTTCTTCAAGAATTGTAATGTAATTATCTTTTGTAACAAAAGATAATGTGGCTAATCTTCTTGCTTGGTTCATAACTATCCTATCAAATACATTTCTTACAAATCGCCCATTTGCATTTTTATTTTCAGGATTGTTACTATGTAATTCTAAATATTTTTTTAATGTTTCTTTTGCAGAATCATGCAAAATGTATTCTTCATTTTTACAATGTGAAAGAAAAATGTCAAACATTTGGTCCACAGTATAATCTTCAAACGTAATAAAATAATTAAATCTTGATTTTAACCCAGGATTAGATTCAAAAAATTTTTTCATCAATTCATCATATCCAGCAACAATAACCACCAAATCATCTCGATAGTCTTCTAATGCTTTAGTTAACTCAGTTAAACACTCTCGACCATAACTATCACTTTTATCGTTTTCAGTAATACTATATGCTTCATCAATAAACAATACACCACCTTTGGCTTTTTGTATCAATCTCTTAACTTTAGAAGCCGTTTGTCCTTGATATTCTGCTATTAAGTCTGTTCTACTTGCCTCAATAAAGTGGCCTTTACTTAATATTCCTAATGATCGGTACATATTCCCAACGATTCTAGCCACAGTAGTTTTACCAGTACCTGGATTACCTAAAAACGCCATATGCATCGTTCTATTTGTTTTTTTAAGACCGATTTTTTCTCTACTTTGCTGAACTTTATTAAATGCGACTAGATCTTCAATCTCTTTCTTCACATTTTCTAAACCTATTAATGACTTTAAATCATTTGCTAATGCTTCAAATGATTTATTATTTGTTTCTTTCAAAATCAAATAATTTGTATCAATAACTCTAGAGCCAAGATATTTATACAATAATTCCAATATGCTAGTTTGCTTATCTTTGATTGTAGAGAATGTCTCTTTAGTAGTTAAGTTTCCTAATCGTTTTATAAACTCTAAGTCAGCATTTTTAACATTATCAACAATATCTTGAAGAATTACTTCTAATTCATAAGTACTATTTGTTAAATCATCAATTTTCTTCACTTCTGATTTTAACAACTTTAAATAAGTTTCACTAATCATCTACATTCCTTTAAACAATAGAAATAATACTATTAAAACAACAGCGACTACAAGAGTATAGAATCCTTTTCTTAGAAAAACAATCTCTTTTTGTTTCTCTTCTAGTTTTGTTTCAAGACTTTCAACAATTAACTTTAGATTATCTCTCTCTGTTATTGATTTATTATTGATTTCATCAAGGAAATTTTTAAAATTATTTTGTTTTTCTTCAACTTGTAAATGCAAATCGTTAAAACTATTTTCTATTTTCACTAATGTTTTTAGATTCGCTTTTAAAGTATCAATTTCAATTTGAATTTCACTTTGCTTCTCTTCAAGTTGTTCTAACTCTTCTAGCTTTTTATGATGTTTCTTCAATATATCAATTAAATCTTTATTCTGGTTAAAAACGTCATCTAATAGTTTTTTATTACCAGTTTGATATTCTTCTATCTCGTGCAATCCCTGCATAGCTTTATCATTTGCCTCTTTGGCTGCAATCAAAGACTTTGAAATACTTTGAATATACTCATCATCCAATATTTGGAAAGTTTCATAAATGGTATTAAATTCCTGAATAATCTTTTTAATATGCTTGTTTTGTTCAATCATTCTATTTTGAACAGCATCGGTGAGAGCATTTAAATCCTTACCTTTAACATCATATTCCATACCAATAAATCCTAGCATAGGATCGTCTTGTGGGACAGTCGGTAAATCTGATTGTTCTGGAATTTCTTCACTAAAAGCTTTCAACGCTTCTTTTTTTTCATTAAATCTTTCAGACTTTGCTAAAACCTGAATCTCTAATTCTTCTGACATAACATTCTCCTATAGTAAATCGTTTAATGCACTTTGCATTTCTTCAAGTTCACTTTGCTTCTCATCAAAGTATATTTCATTAGCTAATAATCGCTGTTTGAAATCAATCTTTGAATTAGAAAACTCCTCTTGAACATTACCAAGAAGTTCTCTTAGTTTTTGATGGTTCTTAGCCATCTTAATGAATATATCATTTCGCTTAACAGCAACATTTTGCTCGGCAACAAAAATTTGAACATCCTGAATTCTTAACAATTCGTTTTTCTTATTAGCTTGTTTCTTTTGATTTTCCTCAATTAATTTTTTTGAAATAAATTGATCAAGTCCGTTAATGATTATCGCTCCCAAGATTCCAGTTAGTAAACTCGCAAAGAACATCCCTAAAATATTAGCAATTGTTCCTAGGAGTTTTATTTCAAAAGTCATACCTGGTACCTTATTTAAGAACTGCTCAAAATATTCTCCTAAAAACATTGCTCCTACAGCAACTAAACCAGAAGTAATGATTTTTGAAATGTGAGCTATCTTAATTGCTGTAGAATGTGTTTGATTTTCAGGGTTAGATAAATAAGAAATGCTTTCTCTGATAGAACCAAATAATTGTTTAATCAAGTTTGGAAGTTTTTGTAATTTCTGGTTAAATGCGCCAATAATTTCTCCAACAATGCTTCCAACAAAACTATCTACACCCACTTTAATAAAATCTTTGATTTTACCAAAAAATGAATGAAGTGCTTTTTTCATTTCCTCCATAAATGTATCAAAAGATTGTTTTTTTGCTTTAAAATACCTCACTAGAGCATTCATAATTTCCTTCAGCATTCCAAAAAGAGCTGCAACAAACATAGCTTTTATAGCATCTTTACCAGCTTTATTGGCCATTCTGACAGAAGCTTTCTTTGCAATATCCTTATTAATAGCTTTCTTTGCTGTCTTCTCAGCCTTAAGCATCTTCTTTGAATCAGCTGCTAGTTTATCATTTAATCTTTTATTATTTTCAGCTTTAAGATTTCGCTTTTCGGCATCTGAGATATTCATCTTATCTATTTTTTCATTTGCTTTTTTAACTTGTTCTCTAAGATTTCTTTCTCTTAGTTCCTTATTTTTTATGTAATCGCTATTAGATTTTGCGCCTTTACTTTTATTAAGAGATTCATTAGTCGCAGATAAATTTTCAGATTTGTTAGCTAAATCAGAAGGATCAATATCTGCTATTTTTCTCCATGGATTTTCAAAAATCTGTTTTCGCGGTACGATGTGATCCAGATTAGCTTTTTCGTTTATTTTTAATTTTTTTCCGGTGTATTCATCCTTCAAGTTTCCTAATTTTTGCTTATGTTTCATTGCCTTATTTGCATCAGTATATCTTTTGTCTTTAACAATCTGATCAGCAATTTCTTTTGTATAGCCATTTGGGTTCTTTTCGTTATATTGCTTTAGTAATGTATCACTTGTCATATCTAAACCAATTTGATTCCCGAATTGATTCCAAATTTCATCCAAAATAACATCTCCTAATTTATCCGGTGAACTAATTTCTTTACAATCTACTTCTAATTTCTCAAGATTAGAAAACTCCATTGTAAATTGCTGTTCCAATAGTTCTTCTAACTCATCATAGTTTAAATTTTCGGACTCATTTACTTCTTCAGTATTCAATACTAATAATTCATTTTCCACTGCTTTCTCACTCTCCCTTCAGCGCTTCGAACTTCGCTTTCATAGTTGGATTTTTTCGGGTCAATTTTTTAACTGAAACATCTTCCAACTTGTTATTAGCAAGACGAAGTTGGTTTTCGGATGTGGTCAGGAACTTCTTGACCTCTTCCATGCGTTTGATAGCCTTGTCGATTTCATCAATTGCTTTACCAAAGTTGGTCGAAGCAGAGTTGTAGTTCTTGGCAAAGGCTAGTTTAAAGGCATCCAAATCTTCCTCAAAATGTGTAATATCAATATTTTGTTCCCGAACCAAGGCCAACTCTTGCTTATTTTTCAAAGAATTAAGCGCCGCATTTCGCAAGAGACCAATCAACTGGATAAATAACTGAGGACGAACCACATACATCTTTTCATACTCGTGACTGACGTCAACAATCCCTGTGTTAAAGTAGTCGTTATCTGCTTCTAACATAGTCACCAAAACGGCATACTCACAGTTCTTCTCCCGACGGTCCTTGTCCAATTCCTTGTAGAAGTCCGCATTCTTATGCTTCTTCTCTGTTCCATCCGCTTCATTTTTCATCTCAAACATGATGGAAATAATTTCCACTCCACTTTCATCACATTCTCGAAAGATAAAGTCTCCCTTAGATCCACGCGCAGAGACCTTGTTATCCTTCTCAAAGTAGGCATTTGGAAAGGCAAAACTACGAACCTTGTTAAACTCACTCTCTGCATACTGTTCCAAACTTTCCCCGATAGCTTTTGTGGATTGTTGGGCTTTGAAATTCTTATAGAACTCGACCTGTTCACTAGCCGCCTTGAGCTGGGCTTCGTAATTTTGCTTGAGGGAAGCTAGAGATAACTCATTTTCCTTTTCTTGTAAAAGGAGCTGGTTTTTGACCTGATCGCGCTCTTTTTCAAGGTTAGAAAGGGTCTTTTGCAGTTGATTTTCATGTTCTAAACGCAAGGTAGCCAATTGGTTTTCCAAGTCCTGTACTTCCTTGTCCTTTGCCAATAAAACCTGATGACTGGTTTGTTCAACCTCTTTCTTAGCCAGTTCTTTCTCTGTATCAAAGTTTTGGATTTGACTCTGTAATTGCACAATTTCTTGATCCTTCTGAGCCAGTTTAGACTGTTGCTCATTCATGGCCTTTTGCTCAGCTAAGGCCAGTTCCTGCTTCATCCGATCATGTAGTTCCTTATCAAACTCTGCTGTTCTCACTTGAGACAGAAGTTCGGCATACTGACTTTCATTTACTGTAAAGACTTCCCCACAGTTGGGACATTTGATTTCGTTCATATCGTTCCTCTTTCTAGACTTCTTTATCCATTATATCATGCCTGAGGGAAAATCAAAAACAGTGAGTCGAGACCCACTGTTTATCTTCTTTTACTTTAAATTTTTTCCAAGGCCAAGCGCAAATCTTCAATCAAATCCTCTACATTTTCAAGTCCGATAGACAAGCGGATTTGGTTGGGTGTGACACCTGCTGCTTCTAGGTCTTTTTCTGACAATTGACCGTGAGTGGTTGTCGCAGGATGGACAACAAGAGATTTGGCATCTGCCACGTTTGCAAGGTCAGAGAAGATTTCCAAATTATCAATTACCTTGCGAGCTTCTGTCTCTCCGCCTTTAACATGGAAGGTAAAGATTGAACCAACACCTTTTGGCAAATATTTCTCAGCCAAGGCATGATATGGACTGTCAGCTAGTTTTGGATAATTTACCTTCTCTACCTTAGGATGATTTACAAGGAAATCAACAATTTTCTCTGCATTTTGCACATGACGTTCAACACGAAGAGAGAGAGTTTCAAGCCCTTGGAGCAAGAGAAAGGCATTAAATGGCGACAAGGCAGCACCTGTATCACGGAGCAATTGAACACGAACAGCGATAATAAAGGCTGCTGCACCCACATCACGAGTATAGCTCAAGTTATGGTAACTTGGGTCTTCCTCAACAAATTGAGGGAACTTCCCTGAAGCCTCCCAGTCAAAACGACCACTATCGACAATCACTCCACCAATAGTCGTACCATGCCCACCGATAAACTTGGTTGCTGAGTGAATGGCAATATCTACACCATGAGAGAAGACGTTAATCAAATATGGTGTGGCAAAAGTGTTGTCCGAAACGAGAGGAATCTGGTGTTTATGCGCAATCTCAGCCAATTTTTCTAAGTCAGGAATGTTAATCAAGGGATTCCCCAAGGTTTCAATCAAGACAAGCTTGGTATTGTCATTGATAGCTGCTTCTACTTCTTCCAAATTATCCACATCCACAAAGGTTGTTGTAATCCCATAACGAGGAAGGGTTTCCTTCAAGAGGTTGAAGGTCCCACCGTAAATAGTTGATGCAGCCACCACATGGTCACCTGCGTGAGCAAGCGCCAAAATAGTGTAGGTTACAGCAGCCATACCTGATGCTGTCGCTAGTGCTCCAACACCACCTTCAAGAGCTGCGATTCTTTCTTCAAATGCCGCTGTTGTAGGGTTGGTAATACGAGTATAGATATTGCCAGGTTTTCTCAAAGCAAACAAATCGGCACCTTCTTGCGTGTCATCAAAAACAAAGGATGTTGTTTGATAAATCGGTACTGCACGAGATTTAGTCGCTGGATCAACTACTTGTCCAGCATGTAATTGTAGAGTTTCAAATTTAAAATCACGAGTCATAAGACGACCTCCAAATAGCTTCATTAGGGATATTGTATCATCTTGTGCTAGTCTTTTCCAATACCGTTTTCTTATATTTTGATATAAGGAACAACTATGACTAGTCTTACACATCAAACAAAAAAGCACGATTCACTCGTGCTCATTTCTTTAATCGACATAAGTATCTTCGTTTTTATTGAGGAAGGCGTATGGTAAGCCCATCAAGAGACCTCCTCCGATAAAGTTCCCGACAAAGGTTACACCCCAGTGACGAAGAATATTAGGTATGTCAAAGTTAGCAATTGAGTCTGCTGCAACACTGAACTTAACAATCGCAAAAGAAGCAAAGTTCGCAGCAATGTGTTCGTTTGTTAAGAATACAAACATGTAAATTGCTGATAAGACAAGCCATAGTTTGGCTCCACCGTCTTTCACCAAAACGAATGAAAGAATGGCAATGTTTACAAAGATATTGGCTAAAATACCTTCAAGCAAGACTAGCTCATTGGAACGGCCTAACTTCATCTCTACAACCCCTGAAATGAAGCTATCATGTGTTAGATTTGCATAGGCTGCTGAGTGGGCAAAGCCCCAACCTGCTATCAAAGCTCCGATGAGGTTGAACAAGGTACAGTAAAGCAAAATCTCAGCTGTTTTTCTCCAAGAGATTTTTTTCAAGAAACTACCAGCTGTCAAAAACATCATATTCGAAGTCACCAGCTCAGCATTCAAGAAAACAATGTAGGCCAATCCCCAAGCAAAAACGAATGGGAAAAGAAAACGTCCACTACCTGGAGCAATCTTATTAATCAAGTCAGCCCCAACTGCGCCCGCTGCCGTACTAAATGTTAGAAAAGCACCTGCAAACATGGAACGAATCGCATACTTAAACTTGCTTTGGCTATAAAGACTTTCTTTCTTCTTACAAGCAAATTCAATCTTTGAAATAAATTCTGAAGAGACCATAAAAAACTCCTAAACTTTTATTTGTGATAATTATAACATAATTCTTTTTTTCTAGAAAGCGTTTTCTGTAAAATTCTAAAGTATTTATCTTAAAAATCTATATCGTAAAGCTTACAAACCCTTTTCATAAGAACTATTTTGATCCTATTTGTTGACATAAAAAACCAGTGAAATAGCACTTCACTGGTTCATTCATTCTTAATAACGTTGTCTATACGGTTGATTAAAGGCCTTCAAAATATCCTCAGAAGTCTCAGAATAAGCCTTTGATTCTTTAAAGATTCCTTTGACGATTATACGCTCAGTCGCATTATAATCAACACAGGTAACCAAAGTAATCTCCTTTACGCCATCACGATCTTCGATTTCATCTACACGGTCTGGTGTAACACGTTTTACTTCTGTAATCTCATAAGTATAAACTTTATCCTTATCCGTCAGGTAAATTTTCATACCTGCTTTGGCATTGACCAAAGGCGAGAAGAGCATTTGACTGGCATTTTCAGCAGTAAAGATATGGTGACTGGCTAGAGAATAGTTTCCTTCTCCCATTTTTTGATCTGGTTTCATGGTCCCTGCTCCGTAGAACAAGTTTACATTATCCAACCCTTTGAAAATAGGGAGGTTAATCTCCACTTCGGGAATAGCAATACCTCCAATAACGGGAAGTTTCTGAGCATCCCATTGTGAAGCCAATACAGCTTCAGATGAAATAGACTTAACAGAGTCAAAATCAAAATTTCCTTCGGTTTTTAGATTTTCATCTATATTTTCCTTAGTGACTTGATTGACTTGGTATTTATTGGTATTCCAGACCAAAAAGAGATCGCGAATCTTTGAATTAAAAATCAAAGCTAGGGATAAAAGAATTAAGAAACCCGCTAAAATATTGATAAATAGATTTCTGCGCTTGTTTTTCTTACTCTTTTTATTTTTCGTTCTTCTATGAGACATTATGCTTCACCTTCTGTTTCAATTTCAGTCCCAACTTCTTCTTTTTCTGCCGCAGCAACCGTTGTAAAGGTTACAATCTTAGCATCCTGATCTAGACGCATCACCTTAACTCCCATAGTTGAGCGTCCCGTTTGTGAAATATTGGCAACGTTTGTACGAATCATGACACCTGTATCTGTGATAATCATCAGGTCTTCATCCCCCTTAACAGTGAGGAGACCTGCCAGAGGACCATTCTTCTCAGCAACATTGGCAGTCTTCATCCCTTTACCACCACGGCCCTTAGTAGGATATTCAGTAGCCAGTGTACGTTTACCATATCCTTTTTCAGTGATGATAAGAACCTCATCTTGGTTTGTAATCACGCTAGCACCAACTACTGTGTCTCCATCACGAAGATTGACTCCTCGAACACCTGTCGCGATACGACTCATGCCACGAACAGCTGATTGATTAAAGCGAACGGCATAACCAAACTTGGTACCGATGATAATATCCGTATCTTCTTCTGTCAGCAAGACATTAATCAATTCGTCTTCATCCTTGAGATTCAAGGCTTTAAGTCCATTTTGACGAATATTAGCGAACTCTTTAACACTGGTTCTCTTCACAATACCGTGACGAGTTGTAAAGAAGAGATAGGCGTCATCACTACGTTCAGACTCAACGTTGATGATGGTCTGAATACTCTCACCTTCGTCCAACTTCAAAAGATTGACAACTGGCAAGCCCTTAGCGGTACGACCGTATTCAGGAATTTCATAACCTTTCAGTCGATATACGCGTCCTTTATTGGTAAAGAAGAGCAAATGATCATGGGTACTGGTTGAAACCAACTCACGCACAAAGTCATCATCCTTAACCCCCGTACCTTGAACTCCACGGCCACCACGTTTTTGAGCAGTAAACTCACCTTGGTCCAAACGTTTGATATAGCCCTTGTTAGATAGGGTAATCAAGACATCCGTTTCTTCAATCAAATCTTCATCTTCAAGAGTTAAGACTTCTCCGATCATCAACTCCGTACGACGCTTGTCACCAAACTTGCGTTTGACTTCGTCCAATTCCTCTTTGATGATTTGCGCCACGCGCTCAGGTTTGGCAAGAATATCAGCCAAATCTGCAATCAAGGCAATTAATTCATCATATTCAGACTGAATCTTATCACGTTCCAATCCTGTCAAACGACGAAGACGCATATCAAGGATAGCTTGACTTTGACGTTCAGAAAGCTTGAACTTGCTCATCAACTCAGCTTGCGCTTCCGCATCTGTTTCACTGGCACGAATGATACGAATCACTTCGTCGATATGGTCAAGTGCAATTAAAAGACCTTCTAAGATGTGCGCACGCGCTTCTGCTTTTTCCTTGTCAAAACGAGTACGGCGAACAACCACTTCTTTTTGGTGCTCGATATAAGCATCCAAAATTTGACGAAGGGACAAGATTTTTGGCACGCCATTTTGAATCGCCAACATGTTGAAACCAAAATTGGTTTGCATCTGGGTCATCTTGAAGAGGTTGTTAAGGATAACGTTGGCAGACGCGTCGCGTTTAACCTCGATTACAAAGCGAACGCCTTCACGGTTGGACTCATCACGTACGGCTGTAATGCCCTCAATTCGTTTTTCCTGAACCAAGCGAACAATATGCTCATGCACCTTGGTTTTATTAACCATATAAGGGAATTCCGTTACAACGATGCGCTCACGACCCGTCTTAGTGGTTTCAATCTCTGTACGAGAACGAAGGACAATGGAACCTTTACCAGTCTCATAAGCCTTATGGATACCTGATTTCCCCATGACAAGAGCACCAGTCGGAAAATCTGGACCAGGCAAGACTTCCATCAAGTCCTTAGTCGTCACTTCAGGATTATCCATAACCAACTTCACTGCATCAATGGTTTCACCCAAGTTGTGAGGTGGAATATTGGTTGCCATCCCAACAGCGATACCAGTTGCCCCATTGACCAAAAGGTTTGGAAAACGAGCTGGCAAGACCAAGGGTTCACGTTCGTTAGCATCGTAGTTATCTACGAAATCAACTGTGTTTTTATTGATATCACGAAGCATTTCAAGAGCAATCTTGCTCATACGTGCCTCAGTGTACCGCTGCGCGGCAGCACCGTCCCCGTCCATAGAACCAAAGTTTCCATGCCCATCAACAAGCATGTAACGGTAGCTCCACCACTGAGCCATACGAACCATGGCTTCGTAAATAGAGGAATCTCCGTGTGGGTGGTATTTACCCATAACATCCCCTGTAATACGGGCTGATTTTTTATGTGGTTTGTCTGGTGTAACACCTAGTTCATTCATTCCGTATAGAATACGACGGTGAACAGGTTTTAAGCCATCTCGAACATCAGGAAGGGCCCGCGCAACGATAACGCTCATGGCGTAGTCGATAAAGCTGGTCTTCATCTCCTTTGTCAGATTGACATTCACTAAATTTCTATCCTGCATTAATAAATGCCTCATTTCACTATTAGTAATTAGATATATTATACCATAATTCGTCCTTCATTTCAGTCTTTGGAAATCACTAAAACGTTTACATCGATGACCGAATAGAATATTCGTGACAAAGCTTTTTAAAAGTGATAGAATGAAAGTGTCTGGGGATTCCCCTAAAAAAAAATGAAGGAGATGTTTAGATAATGACTTCAACTAAACAACACAAAAAAGTGATCCTTGTTGGTGACGGTGCCGTAGGTTCATCTTACGCTTTCGCACTTGTTAACCAAGGAATTGCACAAGAGCTTGGAATTATCGAAATTCCACAATTGCATGAAAAAGCTGTTGGTGATGCGCTTGACCTTAGCCACGCCCTTGCCTTCACTTCACCTAAAAAAATCTACGCTGCTCAATACTCTGACTGTGCAGACGCTGACCTTGTTGTTATCACTGCAGGTGCTCCTCAAAAACCGGGTGAAACTCGCCTTGACCTTGTAGGTAAAAACTTGGCTATCAACAAATCAATCGTAACACAAGTTGTTGAATCAGGTTTCGATGGTATCTTCCTTGTTGCAGCTAACCCAGTTGACGTTTTGACTTACTCAACTTGGAAATTCTCTGGATTCCCTAAAGAACGTGTTATCGGTTCAGGTACTTCACTTGACTCAGCACGTTTCCGTCAAGCACTTGCTGAAAAATTGGATGTTGATGCTCGTTCAGTTCACGCCTACATCATGGGTGAACACGGAGATTCTGAATTTGCGGTTTGGTCACACGCTAACATCGCTGGTGTAAACCTTGAAGAATTCCTTAAAGATACTCAAAACGTTCAAGAAGCTGAATTGATTGAATTGTTCGAAGGTGTTCGTGACGCTGCCTACACAATCATCAACAAAAAAGGAGCTACATACTATGGTATCGCTGTAGCGCTTGCTCGTATCACAAAAGCAATCCTTGATGACGAAAATGCAGTACTTCCACTTTCAGTCTTCCAAGAAGGTCAATACGGTGTTAAAAACGTCTTTATCGGTCAACCAGCTGTTGTTGGTGCACACGGTATTGTTCGTCCAGTAAATATCCCATTGAACGATGCTGAAACTCAAAAAATGCAAGCATCTGCTAAAGAATTGCAAGCTATCATTGATGAAGCATGGAAAAACCCTGAATTCCAAGCAGCTTCTAAAAACTAATGAAAAGAAGGTTCTCAAACATGGGAACCTTTTTCTTTTTGCAAAGAATCATAACATCAACTTTTCAAATAAACAATAAAAAAAAGCCTGTCAGACAAGCTCGAATGCTTGATATGACAGGCTTTTTGAAAATTCATTATTTAACAGCGTCTTTAAGAGCTTTACCAGCTTTGAATGCTGGAACTTTAGAAGCTGCGATCTTGATTTCTTTACCAGTTTGTGGGTTGCGACCTTTACGTGCAGCACGCTCACGAACTTCAAAGTTACCAAAACCGATCAATTGAACTTTTTCACCAGCTGCAAGGTATTCAGTTACTGCTGCGAATACAGCGTCAACTGCTGCTGCTGAATCTTTCTTAGTCAATTCTGTAGCTTCTGCTACTTTAGCGATCAAATCTTGTTTGTTTGCCATGTTAATAAATCCTCCAAATAATTTCTAATTAACAAATATAATCATATCCTAAAATCGGCTATAGGTCAAGTCAAAAACACTATTTTGACCATTTTTTCTCTATTTTTTTAGGAATTGTAGCGAATTAGAATCGCCCAAGCATTCTCTCCAGTATGAGTTTGAATAATAGAGCCAGTTTCCAATACAGAGATTGGTTTCTCAACATAAGGTTGCAATAATGCCTTCATCTCATTCGCCCATTCGTTCGTTCCAGCATAGGAAATTCCAATTTCTGCAACTGATTTTTGAGAAAGAGTATTGGTTAATTCCTCAAGCCACTTTTTAAAAGTTTTCGCTCCACGTCCTTTGACGATTGGTTGGAGTTCGTGGTTTTTCATCTGCATTATTACACGAATATTCAAGAGTGAGCTTAGTAATCCTGTCACACGTCCAATACGACCACCCTTAACTAAGTTTTCTAGCGTCGAAACACCGATATAAAGTTCTGTATGATTTTTGACGTTCTCTACATGAGCTAGAATCGTTTCTAAATCTTTACCCTCTTTGGCAAGTTTTGCGGCTTCAACAACTTGGAACTTCATCGCTTGATCTGTAAAGGAACTATCAATAACCGTTACATCAGCAGTTGAGAGGCTTGCCCCTTGTCGAGCAGCTTCCACAGTTCCAGACAAGGCATGGGACATGTGAATGGCGATAATTTGACTGCCGTCTTTACCTAGTTCTTCAAAGACCTCAGCAAACACTCCTACAGGTGGCTGGCTTGTTTTAGGCAGATTTTTGCTTTGTTGCATAAGACGAAGAAATTCTCCCTCTTTCAAATCTGCATCCGAATAAAGCACACTATCAATCATAACTGATAGAGGAACAACGGTGATATTTAATTCTTTAACTACTTCTGGTTCGATAGTAACAGAAGAGTCCGTTACAATTTTTACTTGTGTCATAATTCAATCTTTCTATTCTTCTCGATAGGATTGGGATTCTCTCCTTTATTATATCAAAAAAATGATAAAAAATCATAAGTGATCCGATGAAAAGAACTGAATTTTTGGTATAATCTATCTATAGAAAAGTGAGGAACAGCCATGATTCGAAAACTTCAACCGATTATTACTATTATTTTTGGAGCCGCTATCTATGCCTTCGGTCTTACCTATTTTGTTGTTCCTTATCATTTATTTGAGGGAGGGGCGACAGGTATTACCTTGATTACCTACTATCTTTTTAAGATTCCTGTCTCATTGATGAACCTCTTAATTAATATCCCTTTATTTATCCTGGCTTGGAAGATATTTGGACCTAAGACCCTATACTCTAGCCTTCTAGGATCTATTTCACTTTCCGTTTGGCTAGCAATCTTTGAGCGCATTCCTTTGCACATCGACTTGCAAGGGGATCTCATCATTGTCGCTTTAGTCTCAGGAGTCTTACTGGGGGTTGGTTTAGGAATTATCTTTAATGCTGGTGGAACCACTGGTGGCTCTGATATCGTTGCCCGTATCCTCAACAAATACACCAATATTTCGATTGGTAAATTGCTCTTTGGGATTGACTTTTTTATCCTAATGTTGATTTTGATTATCTTCCAGGACCTTCGTCTAGTTACCTATACTCTCTTATTTGACTTTATCATCGCTCGTGTTATCGACTTGATAGGCGAAGGAGGTTATGCTGGTAAAGGATTTATGATTATTACCCAATATCCTGATCAATTGGCCAAAGAAATAAACGATGAACTCGGACGTGGCGTTACCTTTATATCTGGTCAAGGCTACTACAGCAAAAAGGATTTAAAAATTATCTACTGTATCGTCGGTCGAAACGAAATCGTAAAAATGAAAGATATGATTCACAAAATCGATCCTCAAGCCTTTATCACCATCACTGAGGCTCATGAAATTCTGGGTGAAGGATTTACTTATGTGAAAGATTAAAAAAGCTGGGAATTCCCAGCTTTTATTCTTCTTCTGCGAGGGTTGAATGGCGGAACCCGTAAGTAAAGTAAATGACTAGACCAACTAGAAGAGCGATGCCAAAGGCAATCCAGGTATCTAGGCTATATTGAAGCATAAAGGAAACACAGATAAGGATGGAAAGAATTGGCAAGAGTGGTACCAAAGGAGTTTTAAACTCTCCCTCTTTTGGCATACCCTTATCCTTTCTGAGTTTTATTATTCCATAGGCTAGCAAAATGAGATAAGCTAAGGTACAGATATTTAAGAAGGCAGCAATACTGGCTAGAGGAAAGACTCCTGCAGCAATGGCTGAAGCAACTCCTGTCAAGAGGGTTGCATTTTTAGGAACGCGACTAGTCTTGCTTAATTGTTTGAAACTTTGAGGTAAAAGTCCATCACGTGCTAAGCTATAAATCATCCGAGACAAAGCATAAGTCATGGAGATACATACGGTTATCAGGGTTAGAATGGCTACAAGCGAAACATAATTTGCTGTCCAGCCGATACCAATACTCCGTAATGAAAATGCTACTGCATCGTCCACATTGAGCTTACTGTAGTGAACAATCCCTGTCAATACTAAGGTTACCAAAGCATAGAGAATGGTGACGATTGTCAGAGAAAGCACAATTCCGCGAGGAATATTTTTTTGCGGGCTTTGAATTTCATCAACTGCCATGGAAATAGACTCAAATCCGAGAAATCCAAAGAACATCAAAGATGCACCCGCCATAATCCCAGTACTTCCACCATATAGTTGACCAAAACCAAATGGAGCAAAATTCGTCCAATTTTCAGGCTTAATGTACCAAATACCAACTAGGATAAATAAGGCGAGAGCTGAGAATTTCAAGACCACTAAAAGCGAATTAAATCGCAAGGCTGCCTTGGAATTTAATAAAACCAATCCCGTTACCAAGGTCAGTACTAAAATAGGCAAAAGATCAATATAGGTTCCCTGTTCAGGATTAAAGGTTCCATTCAAGGCTTGGGGCATGGAGATACCATAATTACTGAGCAGTCCCTTAAAGTAAGCTGCCCAGCCAGACGCCACACCTGAAACAGCTGTCATGAATTCCATGATGGTCAACCAACCAGCAATCCAGGCTGGCAATTCTCCTAGAATCGCATAGAGGTAACTATAAGCACCACCAGTAGCAGGCACACGAGAGGCAAATTCTGCGAAAAAGAGGGCTGATAGAGAAACACACAGGGCAGAAATCACAATGGAAATCACTAGTGATGGACCAGCTAAGGTAGCCGCTGCTGTTCCTGTAATGGTGAAAATCCCCGTCCCCACCATAGCACCAATCCCTAATAGAATCAAATCCCACAATTTCAAATGGCGATGCATCTCTGTCTGTCTCAGACTAACATCCTTGGTTCTAAAAATATTCATACTTCATCTCCACTAAATGTAATTGTTTTATTTTACCATATAAAAGTATTTTTGTGAATATTTATTAGGTTCTTTTTTGAAAAAAATTCTGAACAGAAAGGATTCCTGTTCAGAATTTGCATTTTTACCCACTGATTCTTTCAATTTGTTACTGATCAAGCGAGTAGGCTCAACAGTATACTCCATTGAAAGTTTTTTAGGGATTTGGGATTTTTTAAACTTCAAAGTAAGGGAACGGACGGTCACTATCTAAAGGACGATTGGGAACTTCTTGTTCCAAAATAGCGCGCCAACCTGATACCAATTCTTCAAAAGTCAATTGGGCTTCTGGAGAAGCTGTTGTCAGCTTCCGACCAAACCAAGCCATGGTTGCAGTTTCAAACTGAAGCATAGCGTACTGGATTACTGGTACATTTGCCTCTTCATAATTTTCATTTACTGCACGCGCTACTTCTGCAGCTTGCGGAAGGAGTTGATTGCTGATTTTATCAACAACAGTCGCATCCATCTCTCTCCATGAAAGAAGTTGACCATTTACCTGATAAAAGAGCTCAAAGGTTTCTTGATTTTCTTTGAAATTAGTAAGAACAAAAGCACGTTCTACTGCCTCAGGACCACCAGCAGCTTTTACAGCGTTTATCAAGAGGCTTTGTTCCATTTGTCGCCAATAATCATCTGCTTCTTCTACTAAATCAACTGTAAAAGGTGGAACAATTTCCTCGACAGGAATTTCACCTTTATTCGCTTTTTCAACATTACCAAATAATTTTTTTAAGAAACCCATTTGCTTCTCCTTTTTGGACTTATCCGACTGAACCTTCCATTTCATAGCTAATCAAGCGGTTCAGCTCAACTGCGTATTCCATTGGAAGTTCTTTTGTGAAGGGTTCGACAAACCCCATAACGATCATCTCTGTTGCCTCAGATTCTGACAATCCACGACTCATGAGGTAATAGAGTTGTTCCTCTGAAATCTTAGATACCTTGGCTTCGTGTTCCAATGCAACTTGCGAGTTGTGAATTTCATTGAATGGGATGGTATCTGACGCTGATAAGTCATCCATGATAATGGTATCACACTCGATGTGAGAAACAGATTTCTTAGAGTTCTTGTTGAAAGTCACTTGTCCACGGTAGTCAACCTTACCTCCGCCTTTAGCGATGGATTTAGACACGATAGACGAGCTTGTATGTGGAGCGTTGTGGATCATCTTGGCACCCGTATCTTGGTGTTGACCTGCATTGGCAAAGGCGATAGAGAGCATGGTTCCACGCGCTCCTTCTCCATCAAGGTAAACAGACGGGTATTTCATGGTTGTTTTGGCACCCAAGTTTCCATCAATCCACTCAACAGTCGCATCTTTCAAAGCTTTGGCACGTTTTGTTACCAAGTTATAGACATTATCAGACCAGTTTTGAATAGTCGTATAACGCATATAAGCTCCGTCCAAGGCAAAGATTTCTACAATGGCAGCGTGCAAGCTATTGCTTGAATATGTTGGTGCTGTACATCCTTCTACATAGTGGACACTTGCTCCCTCATCAACGATAATCAAGGTACGTTCAAACTGACCTGTATTTTCGTTGTTGATACGGAAGTAGGTTTGAAGTGGAATATCTACCTTGACCCCTTTTGGTACGTAGATAAAGGTTCCACCCGACCATACTGCTGAGTTGAGGGCCGCCAACTTGTTATCAGTCGGTGGTACCAACTTCGCAAAGTATTGTTTGAACAAGTCTGGGTATTCCTTGAGGGCAGAATCCGTATCTGTAAAGATAATCCCTAATTTCTGGAACTCTTCCTTCATGTTATGGTAAACCACTTCTGACTCGTATTGGGCAGAGGCACCTGCTAGATAAGCACGTTCAGCTTCAGGAATCCCAATACGTTCAAAGGTTTCTTTGATCTTTTCAGGAACTTCATCCCAAGAACGGGCAGGTTTATCAGAAGGTTTTTGGTAGTAGATCAAGTCATCAAAGTCAATCTCTGACAAGTCTGCTCCCCAGGTTTGCATAGGCATTTTTTTGAAGGTTTCATAAGACTTCAAACGAAATTCTAACATCCACTCAGGCTCACCCTTGGCAGCAGATAATTCACGAATAACATCTTCATTCAATCCTTTTCCTGTCGATAGGACAGGCTCTACATCATCATGGAAACCAAATTTATATTCACCAAGGTCAATTGGTTTTGGTTCTACTCTTTCTTCAGCCATAATATCCTTTCTTTCATTCTTCATTTCTACTGATTCATAAGACAAAAGAAACTTGTCTTACTGTTTTTCTTGATCTTCAATTGTTTTCTTAAGTGCATTCCAAGCTAGAGTTGCACACTTGATTCGTTGAGGGAATTTGGCAACACCTGATAAGAAAGCTGCATCTCCAAGTTGATCTTGACGCTCATCTTTTTGCCCTTGAACCATTTCAGAAAAAATAGTCGCAAGTTCTAAAATTTCTTGTTTGGTCTTGCCTAAAACTGCATCTGTCATCATACTAGCAGAGGCAGTTGAAATGGTACAACCAGAATTTAGAAAAGCGATATCTTCCAAGCGTTCTTCCTCGTTAAACTTGACAGAGAGGTTGATGACATCACCAC
Organism: Streptococcus sp. VT 162; assembly: GCA_000688775.2. Classification (NCBI taxonomy): domain Bacteria; kingdom Bacillati; phylum Bacillota; class Bacilli; order Lactobacillales; family Streptococcaceae; genus Streptococcus; species Streptococcus sp. VT 162. Next base: position 797,437 of record CP007628.2, on the reverse strand, counting down.
AGGTAGGATTGTTGAGACTGATTTGTTCAGTGTCTTCTAACTTCCCTTGGTGATGTGGATTTTTCGAATGGTCTGCTACCACTGCCATATAAAGGCTATCTAGTTTAGAAAGTGCCATTGAAAAACTCCTTTGTCTTTAGTAAGGCATCGACTAGCTTGTCACAATCTGCCTTGGTATTGTAGATATAAAAACTTGCACGAGCTGTTGCTGGGACTGCCAAATATTGGAGCAAGGGTTGAGCGCAATGATGACCTGCACGAACGGCTACTCCTTCATAATCCAGAGCCGTCGCAAGATCGTGGGGATGAAGATCCCCTAAGTTAAAAGCGATGACACCCGAACGTTGAGCCAAGTCCTGCGAACCATAAATGGTCAAACCTTCAATGGCCTGCAATTTTGGATAGACATATGCGATCAAGTCCTGTTCATGAGCTTCAATGGCATCCATACCAATCTTTTCCAGATAATCCACTGCTGCAGCAAGTCCGATAGCACCTGCCATATTTGGCGTTCCAGCCTCAAATTTCCAAGGCAATTCCTTCCAACTAGCAGATTGCTCATAGACGAAATCAATCATCTCGCCACCAAATTCTACTGGTGACATTTGCTCCAGATACTTCTCTTTTCCGTAAAGGACACCGATACCAGTCGGACCAGCCATCTTGTGACCCGAAAAGGCAAAGAAGTCCACATCCAAGTCCTGGACGTCAATCTTCATATGGGGTGTAGACTGAGCACCATCCACCACCATGATAGCTCCAACTTGGTGGGCTAATTGAGTGATTTCCTTAATTGGATTGACCACACCAAGAACATTTGAGGCGTGAGCTAGGGAGACAAACTTGACTTTATCAGTCAATTTAGCTCGCAAGTCATCCATATCCAGAGCTCCATCCTTGAGATAAACATAGACAAGCTCTGCCCCAGTCTTGCGGCAGGCCTCCTGCCAAGGAATGATATTGGAATGGTGTTCCATGACAGAAATCAAGACCTGGTTTCCCTCAGTCAGGATTTCCTCAGCGAAGCGTGCCACCCAGTTAAGGCTGGTTGTCGTTCCTCTGGTAAAGAGAACTTCCTTTGTAGAGCCTGCATTGATAAACTTACGAATGGTTTCACGAGCCGCCTCATAGGAAGCTGTCGCCCGCTCCGCCAAGGTATGGACCCCACGATGAACATTTGCATTGTCCTGCTCATAATAGCGGTTAATCGTTTCCAGAACTGCTAGTGGTTTTTGTGTCGTCGCGGCATTGTCCAAATAAACCAAAGGTTCATCGTTGACAATCTGGTCTAAAATTGGAAAATCCTTACGAATCGCTTCTACATCTAACATAGGCTTCCCCTTAGCGTTTTGACAATTTTTCTTCGATAGTTGCAATCATTTCATCACGAACTTCTTTGACTGGAATCTCAACAATTACGGAGCCAAGGAAACCGCGAACAACCAAACGTTCCGCAGTCGCCTTATCCAAACCACGACTCATGAGGTAGTACATGTCTTCTGGATCCACCTGACCGATAGAAGCCGCGTGGCCTGCAGTAACGTCATTTTCATCAATCAAAAGAATTGGGTTGGCATCTGAACGCGCTTGGTCTGAAAGCATGAGAACACGGCTTTCTTGTTGCGCATCTGCTCCCTTAGCACCCTTGATAATGTGGCCAATACCATTGAAAGTCAAGGTCGCTTTTTCAAGGATAACCCCATGTTGGAGGATATTTCCGATAGAGTTGCAACCATAGTTAGTCACTCGAGTATCAATCCCTTGAACCTGACGGCCACTTGAAAGAGCTACGACTTTAAGGTCAGCATGGCTACCATTTCCAATCAAGTCACTATCAAAGTCCGCAACGACGTTTCCTTCGTTCATGACACCAATTGCCCAGTCAATGCTTGCATCGTTGCCTAGTTTACCACGACGGCTAATGTAGGCAGTGACATTTTCTCCTAGACGATCAATAGCCGCAAACTTCACTTGCGCTCCTGAGCGCGCAATCACTTCCACTGTGATATTAGCAGTTGCTTTGGCATTACTTTCACCTCGCGACTCTAAACGTTCAAGATAACTAATCCTGCTGTTTTTACCAGCGATAATGAGGATATGCTTGTTAAATGGCACATCGCTATCGCTGTCTTGGTAGAAAATACCTTCAATTGGCTCTGTAATCTCAACATTATCAGGGATGTAGAGTACAGCCCCACTATTGAAATAAGCTGTATGGTAGGCTGCCAACTTGTCGTCATCATACTTAACAGATGACATGAAGAATTCCTCGATAAGTTCTGGAATTTCTTCTAAAGCTGAGTGAAAGTCTGTAAAGACTACTCCTTGTTCAGCCAATTCAACTGGAGTTTGTTCAAAAACAGTCTGCGTTCCTACTTGCACCAACTTCAAGTGATTATCTAGAGCCGTGAAGTCAGGAACATTTGCTGAAGGTTCACTTTCTGTGATGGTACCATCTCCCAGATTCCAACGGTGAAATTTGACACGCTCAATGACTGGTAATTCCAAACTCTCAATCTTATCAAAAGCTTTTTGACGGAGGCCTGATAACCAGCTTGGTTCAGCGTGCATTTCTGAAAAAAGTTTAATATTCTCTTTAGTCATTTACTTCTCCTAAAAGATACGAGGGAATTACAATTCTTCCTTGTAGTCGTAGCCAAGTTCTTCAGCTAGTTTTGCGTATCCTTCACGTTCCAAACGGGCAGCCAATTCTGGACCACCAGAAAGGACAACACGACCTTCCATCATCACGTGGACCACGTCTGGTGTGATGTAGTTCAAGAGACGTTGGTAGTGAGTGATAATCATAGCACCAAAGCCTTCACCACGCATGGCATTGACACCTTTAGACACAACTTTAAGGGCGTCAATATCAAGACCTGAGTCAATCTCATCCAAAAGGGCAAAAGTTGGTTCCAACATCAAGAGTTGAAGAATTTCATTACGTTTTTTCTCACCACCTGAGAAACCTTCGTTGAGGTAACGCTCTGCCATTTCTTCTTTCATGTTGAGCAATTCCATTTTTTCGTCTAGCTTAGTGATAAATTCACGAACTGAAATCTTCTCGTCATCTTCTTTACCAGCATTCATAGCTGCACGAAGAAACTCTGCGTTGGTAATTCCAGGAATTTCAGATGGGTATTGCATAGCCAGAAAAAGTCCCATACGCGCACGCTCGTCCACTTCCAACTCAAGGATATTTACTCCATCAAACAAGACCTCACCTTTAGTAACTTCATAGTTAGGGTTCCCCATGATAGCGGCAGAAAGAGTCGATTTACCAGTACCATTTGGTCCCATGATAGCTGCGATTTCTCCTGTTTTCAGAGTCAGATTGACCCCTTTCAAAATTTCTTTTCCTTCAATTTCAACGTGAAGATCTTTGATCTCTAATACTGACATGATAGTTCCTTTCTTTTTCTGGCCTACTTCCTTTACCCTTAAAGAAATCACTTACATTTCTCTAAAAATACAAGAAAAGGTCCATAAATATACTCTACTAGTATAACAAAAAAAAGCCTAAAAGGCTTTGATTTTGTTTAGAAGCTAGTGACTAATCCTTGCGGTTTAGGTGCTGATCAATGGCATCTACTATTTTCCCCATTACATAACTTAACCTAAAATTTCGAAAAAGTAGAATGGCCCAAAAGGCTGCCATAAAATAGCGACCCGTCATCCAAGCTTCATTGAAAAAATAAGTCTCAGCAGCAGTAAATAGTGCTATCACGATAAATTGTTGTCTAGTCATAGGATTATTGTACCATGAAATCCACTTTTAGTCTTCTTCGACCATGACTTTATCAGCCAGAAATTCAAATCCCTCTGGAATCAGGCTTTCTTCTTCTACCTCTTGATCTGATTGAGAAGACTTGTTTCTAGCTGAAAATGCTGCACGAACCTCTTTCCATTCCTCTAGGGAAATTGCCAGGATTTCAGGTGAAAATCCAGCCGCTTGGCTAAGAATATTGCCAAACATGGTATTGAGGTTATCCCGTTTCATGGTTTGGCCTGCATTGAAATTAGATTCAAAAGCTAAAATAGCATGGTGTTCGTTGGCTGCAACTGGTTGAGAACCAACAAGCAGAGCCTTATCAGGACCAGCTAAGCTTTCGATCACTTCCCCCCATGCATTCTGGAGGCGAATCAAGTTTTGCCGTGCCAATTCAGGATTTTCAACAGCTTCTTGTAGGATAGCCTGAACTTTATTACGGTCTACTCGATAGACTGTCTTGGAAGTGGCTGGACGGCTAGGGACTGGCGCCACTTGTTTAGGCACCGTTCCAACATTAGCAAGTTCTTGCTTGAGACGAGCGACTTCCTGTCTTAGTGTAGAAATTTCACTCTCGACAGCTTCTGAAAGAGCAGATTCAGGCTTAGTCTCAGCTAAACGAATGGTCATCATCTCAGCATAAATCTTAGGTTGCAGGCTAGCTTTCATATCCGCCAAGCTCACAGTCGCTATGCGAATCATTTCAAAGAGACTTTCCTGAGAAAGAGCTAGATTGTCCATAAAAACTGGACTATGATGAGTATTTTCGCCACCTGTCTGAACAACTAGTAAATCACGCAAATACTGCAAGAGATCCGTCACAAAACGAGTCATGCTCTTGCCATTTTCAAACAAAAGATTCAAAGAATCAAGCGCTTTTGAAACATCCTGCTGAGACAAGGCGGCTACATAGTCATCTAGTGCTGATAGACTAATGGTACCTGTAATCTCCTCAGAGATAGCAGTCGTGAGCTCATTTCCCTGTGTCAAACTCAAGGCTTGGTCCAGAATAGACAAGGCATCCCGCATCCCACCTTCAGCTCGTCTAGCAATGATTTCCACAGCCTCTGGTTCAGAACTGATATTTTCTTTTTCTAAAATATGATGAATATGTGCCGTGATATCTTGAGTTCGAATCGATTTAAACTCAAAACGTTGGACACGCGATAAAATAGTTGCTGGAATCTTGTGCAATTCGGTAGTCGCCAAGATAAAGACAACATTTTGAGTTGGTTCTTCTAGCGTCTTTAAAAGCGCATTAAAAGCTCCTGTAGACAGCATATGAACCTCGTCTATGATATAGACCTTATAACGTGCCAAACTAGGAGCATAGGTGGATTTATCACGAATTTCACGGATTTCATCGACTCCATTATTCGAAGCCGCATCCATTTCGATAACATCTTCTAAGCTACCTTCTGTCACTGCTTGGCAGATATAGCAGTTATTACATGGTTCTCCGTCCACTTGGTTCGGACAGTTCATAGCCTTGGCAAAAATCTTGGCTACACTGGTCTTCCCAGTTCCACGAGGTCCTGAGAAAAGATAGGCATGACTAATCTTTTCCTGCTCAACCGCTTGTTTTAGGGTTTTAGCCACAACTTCTTGTCCGACTAATTGTGAAAAAGTTTGGCTTCTATATTTTCGATAAAGTGCTTGATACATTAGGCTTTCTCCTCAAACATCGTAAAGTCCCATTCTGTCTTCTCAAGCAAAATAGCGACAAATTGTTCCAAGTAATCACGGTCAACGGCATTGTAATCATCAATAAGTGAAGAATCCAAGTCTAAGACACCCAGCAATTGACCATTCTTGAGCATGGGAACCACGATTTCACTCTTGGCCATACTATCACAAGAAATGTAGTTTGGATAGGTGCTCACATCGCCAACCAAAACAGTCTCTTGAAACTCAGCAGCTTCTCCACACACGCCTTTCCCAAGCGGAATGCGAATACAAGAAACACCACCCTGAAAAGGCCCTAAAACCAACTCGCTACCATCAAACAGATAAAACCCTGCAAATACAGTATTCGGAAATCGAGATTTTAGGAGGGCACTAGCATTCGAAAGATTGGCAAGAACATTGGTCTCACCTTCAAGTAAATAAGAAAGTTCCTCATTTAACAATTGATATTGTGATTGTTTTTCTGAATCTAACATAGAACTATTATATCAAAAATGAGAAAGAGACAAAAGAAAAATCCCTTGTTTTAAACAAAGGATTTTGTGATTATCAATTTGATTAAAGTTCGATATCACCGAACAAGTCAGCCATTGAGAATCCTGTTTGTGTTTCTGGAAGTTCGAAATCACGTTTTTCTTGACGTTTTGGACGACGTGGACGAGCAGCACGTTTTTCTTCTTTTTGTCCTTCTTCTTGAGCTGGACGTTCTTCAAGAGCTTTGATAGAAAGTGATACACGTTCTGCGTCAGCGTTAACATCAAGGACTTTAACAGTAACTTCTTGACCAACAGTAAGAGCTTCTTTTGGATTTTCGATACGTTTGTGTGAAATTTGTGATACGTGAACAAGTCCATCGATACCTGGCAACACTTCAACAAATGCACCGAAGTCAGTCAAACGTTTAACTGTTCCTTCTACTACATCACCTTTAGCCAATTTTTGCTCAACACCATCCCATGGTCCAGGTGTTGTTGCTTTAAGTGAAAGTGATACGCGTCCTTCTTCTTCGTTAAGATCAAGGATCTTCACTTCAATTTCTTCACCAACAGTTACAACTGATTTAGGTGATACGTTACGTTCGTGTGACAATTCAGTCAAGTGAACCAATCCATCAACACCACCAAGGTCGATGAAAGCACCAAAGCTTGTGATACGAGCAACTTTACCAGTTACGACATCACCAACAGCCAATTTACCGAATACTTCAGCACGAGCTGCTGCAGTAGCTGCTTCAACAACTTCACGACGTGAAAGGATGAAGCGGTTTTCTTTAGGATCAACTTCTTTGATTTTAGCATCAAATTCTTGACCTACGAAACGCTCAGTGTTACGTACGAAACGAGTATCCAACATTGAAGCTGGGATAAATCCACGAACACCTTCAAATTCTACTGAAAGTCCACCTTTAACGGCACGAGTTCCTTTAACAGTAACAACTTCTTCTTCGCGTCCTACAAGTTTGTCCCATGCTTTGCGAGCTTCAAGGCGTTTTTTAGATACAAGGTATGTAACTGTATCAGTATCTTTACCAACTACTTGACGAAGTACAAGAACATCCAATACTTCTCCTACTTTCACAAAGTCATTGATATCTGCATCGCGATCGTTTGTCAATTCGCGGAGAGTCAAGACACCTTCAACACCAGTCCCAGAGATTGCAACGTTAGCTTGAGTCGTATCAACTGTCAATACTTCAGCACTAACAACATCACCAGGCTCAACTTGGCTAACGCTATTTAGCAAATCTTCAAATTCGTTCATCTAAAAAATCCTCCAACAATCAAGTTTTTCCAAACTTGACATACTTATAATTTTTTTCCTAAGCACCCGCAAAGACATGTTCATATCGTTCACGTCTTTCAATTATAAAAATAAAATACCCTAAGATATTTTTCTTTTTATCTTGAATTTATTACCTAAGAACTGGGGTAGCTGGATTCGAACCAACGCATGAGGGAGTCGAGGGATTCGAACCCCCGAACCCGAAGGAGCGGATTTACAGTCCGCCGCGTTTAGCCTCTTCGCTATCTCTCCAATGTTTAACGAGAACTATTATATCATGAAATTTTCAATAAAACAAGTATTATTTTGTCAAATTATAGTTTTCAATCAAAATTTCCACAGCTTTTTCAAGTTTTTTATAAAAACTATCGACATTTCCATTCTTTATGATGGCAAATTGGCTATCTAATTCGGCAATTTCTCCAATGACCTTTTTCCCAATCGTCAAAACGTATCCTTCATAGCTGTCTTTTCCAACAGTCACTTTTGCATCGGTTAATTGGATTTCAATTTTCTTATCTTTTTTACTCATACTTTACCTCTTTTCACTTTTTCTATTGTACAAGAAAATGCTCAAACTAGCAAGAAAAAACTCCATTTCAGTCCTTACAACTGCTACGGAGTTCTTCTTTACTTCATGTCTTTTAGTCCACTTTGACAATCCATCCTTCAGGCGCTTCTACATCACCAAATTGGATACCAGTCAATTCATCATAGAGTTTACGTGTAACAGGACCTACTTCTGTTTCACTATAGAAAACATGGAAATCATCGCCGTGTTGGATACCTCCAATTGGAGAAATAACCGCTGCTGTTCCACAAGCACCTGCCTCTACAAAACGATCCAAATTATCGATTGGGACATCACCTTCAATCGGAGTCAAGCCCAAGCGGTGTTCTGCCAAGTAAAGCAAAGAGTACTTGGTAATGGATGGCAAGATGGATGGACTCAATGGCGTAACAAATTCATTGTCTGCCGTGATTCCAAAGAAGTTAGCTGATCCGACTTCTTCAATCTTTGTATGTGTAGATGGGTCTAAGTAGATAACATCTGAAAATTGGCGTGACTTGGCCATTTTACCTGGGAGGAGACTAGCAGCATAGTTTCCACCTACCTTGGCCGCACCTGTACCATTCGGAGCTGCACGGTCGTATTCATCCTGAATCAAGAAGTTGGTTGGAACCAATCCACCCTTAAAGTAATTTCCAACTGGCATAGCAAAGATAGTGAAAATATACTCTTCTGCTGGTTTAACCCCAATAATATCCCCAATACCAATCAACAGCGGACGAAGATAAAGGGTTCCACCTGTTCCATATGGTGGGACGTATTCTTCATTTGCACGCACAACTGCTTTACAAGCTTCTACAAACATTTCTGTCGGAACTTGTGGCATCAAAAGACGGTCGCAAGTACGTTGCAAACGCTTGGCATTTTCGTCAGGACGGAACAATTGAACACTGCCGTCCTTGGTACGATAGGCTTTCAAACCTTCAAACGCTTGCTGTCCATAGTGGAGACTTGGAGAAGACTCTGAAATATGCAAGGTTGCATCCTCTGTCAATTCTCCTTGATCCCATTGACCATTTTTGTAGTGAGCGATATAACGGTAAGGTAATTTCATATAAGCAAAGCCAAGATTTTCCCAATCAATTGCAACTGTCATGTGTTTCTCCTTTATACTATTCAAACTATGTGTTCTATTCTACACTTTTCTAGTAAAATTTCAAGTATTATTTGTAATTTTCTGAAAATTTTCTCGAAAAAAAGAAATCAGTCACTTGGACCGATTCTTTTTATGGATTGTCTTTACCTTCTTTATAGACTTCTTTGAGGTAAGCATCGAAAACTTCCTCATCTGAAATGGTGTCTGAAATAAAGCTTCCATTGCTAGTACGTTCTGACAAGTTCAAATCTTGCAATTGGCTCTCATAGATTGTCCCCTTGTTAGATTGAACAAGTAACGTTTGGTCGTTTTCTTCTACTTCTGTACTAAAAAGATCACCAACGAAACCTTGCTCTGCAACTGCTCCAGCCAAGAAGACACGGTGCGGTTTGTTTTTCAACTCACGCAAGACTTGTAGGCCTCGTTTGGCACGGCTGGTCGCTGGAATTTCCTCAATAGAAACACGTTTCAAGCTACCACGTTGGGTCAAGAGGTAGAAGGATGAAGTGTTACATATAAAGGCGGATTGGAGGACATCATCTTCTTTCAGGTTCATAGCCTTGACACCTGCAGCCTTGGCACCGACAACGGGAACCTCTTCGATATTGAAACGAAGGGCATAACCATTTTGACTAATCAAGAGAACATCATCCAGTTTGATTGGTGCTACTGCTACAATCTGGTCTGTCTCGTCTTTGAGTTTAGCGTACTTAACAGACTTCGACTTGTAGGTCCGCCATGGAGAGAATTCTTTGCGTTCTACACGCTTGATTTGACCAAGTCGAGTCGCTGCAAAATAAGTTGTCGCATCATCAAACTGATCCACTACTTCTGCATAGAGAATTTCTTCGTTAGTTTCAAAGTTTGTAATCGTTTGGCTCAAGTGCTCTCCGATGTCCTTCCAGCGAATGTCTGCCAATTCATGGATTGGTCGATAAATGACATTCCCAAGAGTCGTGAACATCAAGAGGTGCTGGGTTGTCTTGGCAGTTTGTACAAAGATCAAACGATCATCATCACGCTTGCCAATTTCTTCCAGAGTGGATGCCGCAAAGGAACGTGGGCTAGTACGCTTGATATAGCCTGCCTTAGTCACGCTGACATAGGTATCCTCCTCGGCAATCAAACTAGCTGTGTCAATCTCAATTACTTTTGCGGTGTCTTCCAAAGTACTCAAACGTGGAGTCGCAAATTTCTTCTTGACCTCACGAAGTTCTTTCTTCATGAGATTGTACATAGTCCGTTCATCACCGATGATAGCCGCAAGCATGGCGATCTTTTCACGCAGTTCTGCTTCTTCTTCCTGCAAGACAACCACGTCTGTATTGGTCAAACGGTAAAGTTGTAAGGTCACGATAGCTTCAGCCTGCTCTTCTGTAAACTCATAGCTGACCTTGAGGTTTTCCTTGGCGTCAGCCTTGTTCTCAGAAGCACGGATAAGAGCAATGACTTCATCCAAAATCGAAATCACGCGAATCAAACCTTCAACGATATGCAGACGTTTCTCAGCTTTTTCCTTGTCAAAGCGGGAACGAGCCAAAATTACTTCACGACGGTGGGCGATATAGCTAGATAAGATTGGAACAATTCCAACCTGACGAGGTGTGAAATTGTCAATCGCCACCATGTTAAAGTTGTAGTTGATTTGCAGGTCAGTGTACTTGAAGAGATAGTTGAGTACGAGCTCGGTATTCGCGTCTTTCTTAAGTTCAATAGCGATACGAAGACCGTCACGGTCAGACTCATCACGAACCTCAGCAATACCTGCCACCTTGTTATTCACACGAACATCATCGATTTTCTTGACGAGATTGGCTTTATTGATTTCATAAGGAATTTCAGTGATAACGATTTGTTCCTTACCACCTTTTAGCTTTTCAACCTCCGTCTTAGATCGAACGACCACGCGCCCTTTCCCAGTTTCATAGGCTTTCTTGATTTCATCACGCCCTTGAATGATAGCCCCTGTAGGGAAGTCTGGCCCAGGCAAGAATTCCATGAGTTTGTCCACCTTGGCTGTTGGGTGGTCAATCATGTAAACCGTCGCATCAATAACCTCAGCTAAATTATGGGGAGGAATGTCTGTAGCATAACCAGCCGAAATACCAGTCGAACCATTGACCAAGAGGTTTGGAAATGCTGCTGGCAAAACAGTCGGTTCTTTCTCGGTATCGTCAAAGTTCCAAGCAAAGGGAACTGTCTTCTTTTCGATATCTTGAAGAAGATAACCAGCAATCTCAGACAAACGAGCCTCGGTATAACGCATAGCCGCAGGCGGATCTCCGTCCATAGAACCGTTATTACCGTGCATTTCAACTAGAATCTCACGGTTTTTCCAGTCCTGAGACATACGAACCATGGCATCATAGATGGAAGAATCACCGTGTGGGTGAAAATTCCCCATGATGTTACCGACAGACTTGGCCGACTTACGGTAGCTCTTGTCAAAAGTATTGCCATCTTTATTCATTGAATAAAGAATACGACGCTGGACCGGTTTCAATCCATCCCGAATGTCTGGCAAAGCCCGGTCTTGAATGATGTACTTGGAGTAGCGACCAAAGCGCTCTCCCATGATGTCCTCAAGGGACATGTTTTGAATGTTACTCATATAGGATACAAAGCCCGTAAAATGCAAAGTGAAAATAGGAAATTATTGCAGTGAGCGATGCTCGTAAGAGAATTTATCTTTTTCACACAGCATTTAGGGCGTGTTCAACTCCTTTCAAATAATATAGAGTAGTTTTTTTATAGACAAAGGTGTTAAGTTATTTTATATAACTAAACTATCCTTTCTGTAGTTTAAAGTTATGAATTATGTTCTTTATTTAATTAGTGTTTTGAAGTTTTTCCTCAGCATACTGAATCATCTTCTCAGCTACTTCCTTATCGTAGTCAAAGCCCATCATTTGGGCAAGCCTTTGAGCTTCTTGGTGAAAAAGTTGCATCGTAGCCAATAAAGACTGAGTAATTTTGTCTAAACTCGAGAAATCAAGCAGATTTGAGAATTCCTTCTCCTTCTCAGAAGGCAAGTAGTTATAGAGGTACTTGTAGTTCTTACCGATGTCGATTACTCCTCTATCTATTGCGACCTGCCAGGCCAAGACTTTCAAGAGTTCTTGCTGACAAATACCGTAGAGATGGTCTGTCGCATAGATGACTTGCTTACGACAAATTCCTTTGACCACGTAGGCTGACACCCACCAAAATTCATTGCAGGATGCTGTAAATTCCTCTTTGGAGGGCGGAGCAGTCCAGTAGTGCTTAGGATTAGGCAGATACGCTTCAAACAAACCCTTCTTATCTTCTAAAACGGTGAACCCAGCCTCACTATCCACCCACTCTTGAATTTGGTCTTTAAGGCAGAGGGTTAAATCAATCCGATTGCCATCTTCAAATAGCATGAGATAGAGGCGACGGTTGCCTAGGAGATTATGTTGCTCAATGATACGTGTGCCAAACTGGTCTAACCAAGCAAGGTCACTCGTCAAATTATCTAAGTCGTCCACGACATAAACAACATCATAGTCTTGAAATTCATCTGTTGGGGCATTGGGGTTTGTACGCGAACCCGATAGGGCCACAGCATCAACCTGTAACTTTTTAGCTATTTGTAAAATCAGGTCAAGCATTTCCTGGTCAGTTCTCATGTGGTTCCTTATTAGTTATTAATTTTTTGAGTGTTGTAAAGAACATGTTTATAAAGCGAGTTATTTACTAGAATTATTTCATTATCACATTCTTTAAAAAATTCCATACTCAATTGTTGCCTTCCGTATAAGAAATTCTTTATGTGAAATATTTTGTTTTAGGAAAAGGAGGTAAATTTAATCAAAATGATCTAATTTGAACGCATGGAGTTTTGATTTAGAGTCATACTGAACTACTGCAATCTTTTTATGAATTTTTTCTATTTCCTCAGCAGTGAGTTGTTCTTTTTTGGCGGCATCAATAAATCGATTAATTGTATCTTCATCAGATTCTTTAGTACTATTGTAATTATAAATTATCATTTCTGCATCGGTCTTTAATATAGAATTGAGGATATTATTCCACCACCAAAAGTCACTATTACCGATTGATAAACCATATAATATAAATAAATCAGTATCATTAAAGTACGATTTATATCTTCTGTCATTCTGAGCCCAATAGGGCTTTAGAAAATTTTTAGCTAAATACCTTTTATTTTCATTAGTTATTTGATTATCATTGTCAAAGCCGAACAACATTGATTTTGGGACATTCTGATAACCATGAGGATGGGAGATATTGGTAATTAAATAACTGGAGTGATTAGTATCTTTATTTAAATACGAATCAACTACATATACATCTTTCAATTCTCCATGATCAACAATTTTTTCTAACTTACAGTGTCTATTTTCAGGATTTGGATAAAATTTGATTTGTCTATCAGCATCCCTATACGGATGGGGATCAAATTGTTGTTTATCTAGCAATAAGATATTATCCAACATGGAAGTATAGTTGAAATTTAAAATTTCCCAGTTAAATAAAGAATAAAGTTTGGTTTTCCTTGGAAAAGCCAATTTATTGAAATTAATCCAATCTAAATCACCTAAAAAACGGGTAAAAGAAGTGAGAGCAATTCGTTTATCTGTGCTATCACTCCCTAAATCAGCAAGCATATCAGGAGTAATTATTTCATTTAAAAAATTTGAGAACTCGATTTGAAATTTATTGAAATCTTTAGTCAATTTCTCTATGTCCAGCCAGCCAGGTTGATTAAAAATCTCAATTAAACTATTCTCAAAGTCACTCCAATTTTGCTTGATATTGGGATTCTTTTCATTATCTTTCTTATCCTCAGTCATTTTTTTATAGATCATGTTATCTTTATCAAAATTCTTATGGCAGAGATAATTATAAAAATTTTGATAAGAAGTTCTGTACGGAGATTTAAGATATTCCATTAACTGAATATCTACACCATTTCCAAAGAGAGCCATGATATTAATTTGTCCATCATTAGCTAGTTCTTTAAATTCTTGATCTGTATATCTTGTATAACTCATAATTTCATTTTCATTATTTCAAAACACTGTCGCTTCTTCCAGTGTAAACTTCACGTTATCCTCAATCCATTTACGGCGTGGTTCGACCTTATCTCCCATAAGGACATTGACGCGACGTTCAGCGCGTGCTAGGTCTTCGATAGTGACACGGATGAGGGTACGCGTTTCTGGGTTCATGGTTGTTTCCCAGAGTTGGTCTGCATTCATCTCACCAAGACCTTTGTAGCGTTGAAGGGTAGCTCCTTTGCCAAATTGCTTGCGGAGTTCTTCTAGCTCTCCGTCCGTCCAAGCATAGGCCACTTCTTCTTTCTTGCCTTTGCCTTTGGACATCTTGTACAGAGGCGGAAGGGCGATATAGACATGTCCTGCCTCGACTAGTGGACGCATGTAACGGTAGAAGAATGTTAAAAGAAGAGTTTGGATATGGGCACCATCGGTATCCGCATCGGTCATGATAATGATCTTGTCATAGTTAGCATCTTCAAGAGAGAAGTCTGCTCCCACACCCGCACCAATGGTATAAATCATGGTATTGATTTCTTCATTTTTGAGGATATCCGCCATCTTGGCCTTGGCTGTATTGATAACCTTACCTCGAAGTGGCAAGATAGCCTGGAACTTACGGTCACGACCTTGTTTGGCAGAACCACCGGCAGAGTCCCCCTCAACCAGGTAGAGTTCATTTTTTGCAGGATTCTTAGACTGGGCTGGGGTCAATTTTCCAGACAACAAGCCCTTGTCTTTCTTGTTTTTCTTACCATTTCGGCTCTCATCACGCGCTTTGCGAGCCGCCTCACGAGCATCACGCGCCTTGATAGCCTTACGGATAAGATTGGAAGCAAGTTCTCCATTTTCCATGAGGAAGAAGGTTAACTTATCAGCCACAATCCCATCTACAACTGGACGAGCCAGAGGACTCCCTAGTTTATCCTTGGTCTGACCTTCAAACTGGAGGTGTTCTTCAGGAACCAGAATAGAAAGAACAGCTGCTAGTCCCTCACGATAATCTGAACCTTCTAAGTTTTTATCTTTTTCCTTGAGGAGTCCAGTCTTACGCGCGTAGTCATTCATAACCTTGGTAATGGCTGACTTGAGTCCTGTCTCGTGCGTTCCACCATCTTTCGTACGAACGTTATTGACAAAGGATAGAATGTTATCTGAGAATCCATCATTGTACTGGAGGGCAACTTCCACTTGGAAACCATTGTCTTCGCCTTCAAAGTATAGGACTGGCGTCAAGGTTTCCTTGTCTTCATTGAGGTAAGAAACAAAGTCTTGTACCCCGTTCTCATAATGAAATTCGATTGCTTCATCTGTTCGCCTATCTGTCAAAGACAAGGTAACATTTTTTAAGAGAAAGGCTGACTCATTGAGACGTTCAGAAATGGTATTGTACTTGAAGTCAGTCGTAGAAAAAATCGTCGCGTCAGGCATGAAGGTAACCTTGGTACCTGTCTTAGACTTGGGTGCTGTACCAATTTTCTTCAAGGTTGTAACAGGTTTTCCACCATTTTCAAAACGTTGCTTGTAGACTGTACCGTCACGAGTAATTTCAACTTCTAGCCAACTAGAAAGGGCATTAACGACTGAAGATCCCACTCCGTGGAGACCACCTGATGTCTTATAACCACCTTGACCGAATTTTCCTCCAGCGTGGAGAATGGTAAAGATAACTTCAACAGTTGGAATTCCCATGGCGTGCATCCCGGTTGGCATCCCACGACCATGGTCTTGAACAGTTAGACTGCCGTCCTTATTGATGGTCACATCAATGCGGTCACCAAATCCAGACAAGGCTTCATCGACTGCATTATCCACAATTTCCCAGACTAGGTGATGGAGACCAGCACCGTCAGTCGATCCAATATACATCCCCGGACGTTTACGGACCGCATCCAACCCTTCTAGCACCTGAATGGCGTCATCATTGTAGTTATTAATATTGATTTCCTTTTTTGACACAAGGAACCTCCTATTTGTTCATCTTTTCTATTTTACAGGTTTTCTAGCGATTTTGCAAAGCTTTTCCCTTTCAGTTGTCACAATTTCACAGGATATTCTCTGACTTTCTATACCATTTCATGGTATAATAGTTCTATGATGACATTTGTATTATTAATTTTAGCTTATCTGCTAGGTTCGATTCCATCTGGTCTTTGGATTGGACAAATCTTCTTTCAAACAAATCTGCGTGAACATGGTTCTGGAAACACCGGAACAACCAATACTTTCCGAATTTTAGGTAAGAAAGCGGGTATGGCAACCTTTGTGATTGACTTCTTTAAAGGAACCTTGGCCACTCTCCTTCCAATCCTTTTCCACCTTCAAGGTGTATCACCTCTTGTATTTGGACTTTTGGCTGTGATTGGACATACTTTTCCTATCTTTGCAGGATTTAAGGGGGGTAAGGCTGTCGCAACCAGCGCTGGAGTGATTTTCGGATTTGCGCCTGTTTTCTGTCTCTATCTAGCAATCGTATTCTTTGGAAGCCTCTATCTAGGTAGTATGATTTCACTATCTAGCGTTACTGCTTCTATCGCAGCCGTTATCGGAGTTCTCCTATTTCCACTATTTGGTTTTATCCTGAGCAGCTATGACCCTCTCTTCATTTTGATTATCCTAGCACTTGCTAGCTTGATTATCATTCGTCACAAAGATAATATTACACGTATCAAAAATAAAACTGAAAATCTCGTCCCTTGGGGATTGAACCTAACCCATCAAAATCCAAAAAAATAAAACGCCAGTTTGAAACTGACGTTTTTTTGTATGCTTATTTTGACTTGATGTAGTTGATACCGTCTGCCTTAGGTGCAACTGCTTTTCCAAAGAAGGCTGCCAAGACAAGAATGGTCAAGACATAAGGCGCGATTTGAAGGTAAACCGCTGGTACTCCTTGTAGGAAAGGCAATTGAGAACCGATAACTGCCAAACTTTGTGAAAGTCCAAAGAAGAGACTAGAAAGCATAGCACCGATTGGGTTCCATTTACCAAAGATCATTGCCGCAAGGGCGATAAATCCAGGACCGACAATAGTTGTCACTGAGAAGTTAACTGAGATTGATTGAGCATAAATCGCTCCCCCAATTCCACCAAGGAAACCTGAAATAACAACCCCAAGATATCTCATTTTGTAGACATTGATCCCCAAGGTATCCGCTGCTTGAGGGTGTTCACCAACAGAGCGAAGACGAAGACCAAAGCGGGTCTTAAAGAGAATAAACCAAGCAAGGAAAGAGAAGGCAATCGCGATATAACCTAGTAGACTGGTTGACTTGAAGAAGATATCTCCAATCACTGGGATATCAGCCAAAACTGGGAAATCAAAACGTCCAAAAGTCTGGCTTAAGTTATCCGTTTGTCCTTTGTTATAAAGAACTTTAACCAAGAAAACTGCTAGGGCAGGAGCCATCAAGTTCAATACTGTACCACTGACAACATGGTCCGCACGGAAATGAACTGTAGCGACGGCATGGATGAGGGAGAAAATAGCTCCCACGATACCAGCAACTAACAAGGAAATCCAAGGAGTCGCTGCTCCAAGTTGTTCTGCAAACTCAAGGTTAAAGACAACCCCAGAAAAGGCTCCCATAACCATAATTCCTTCAAGACCGACGTTAACGACACCACCACGTTCAGAGAAAACTCCTCCGATACTCGTAAAAATAAGTGGTGCTGAGTAAATCAGCATAGAAGAGACCAAGAGGGTGAGTAATGTTGTAATAGACATCCTTACTTACCTCCTTTAACTTGTTTTTTAGGTTTGACAAAGCGTTCGATAATGTAGTGAACGCTGACAAAGAAGATAATAGACGCTGTTACAATGCTAACAAGCTCAGACGGAACTTGCGCTGCGTTCATACCCGGTGCACCAACTTGTAGAACACCAAATAAGAAGGCTGCAAAGAGAATTCCAATTGGTGAATTTCCAGCAAGCAAACTAACTGCCATCCCGTTAAATCCGATAGCTAATGATGATCCCTGAACGTAAACGTTTTGGAAGGTTCCAAGACCTTCGACCGCTCCACCAAGACCAGCCAAGGCACCAGAGATAATCATTGATAGAATGATTGTACGTTTTGCTGAAATACCAGCGTACTCTGAAGCATGGGGATTAAGACCAACTGCACGAATTTCAAAACCGAGAGTCGTTTTCTTGAGCAAGAACCAAATCACGCCAACAGCAATGATTGCAAAGAAAATTCCGATATTCATACGGGAATTTCCAGTCAACTCTGATAACCATGATGTCTGGTATGTAGCATTGGCACTAACACGAATCGTTGAGTCTGTACTTTGCATAATATCTTTCGGAAAGGCATGAATAAAGGCATTTCCCACATACAATACAATGTAGTTCATCATGATGGTCACGATAACCTCTGACGTACCGAGATAGGCTCTGAGGATACCTGGAATCGCACCAACAATTCCACCTGCAATCAAAGCAATGATCACTGTCAATGGAATCAAAACGAGACGAGGCATATCTGGATTTGACAAGGCAAACCAACCACTGAGAATCCAGCCTGCAAGTGCTTGACCAGGAAGTCCAACGTTAAAGAAACCTGCTCGACTGGCAACTGCGAAACCAAGACCTATCAAGACAAGAGGACCCATGGCACGGAAAATTTCTCCAATTCCACGGAGGCTACCAAAAGCTGTATAGAACAACTCCTCATAACCCCAGATAGCATCATATCCGAAGATCCACATGACAATGGCTCCGAGCAAGATTCCTAAGAATACGGAAATCAAGGGAACCGAAATTTGTTGTAATTTTTTAGACATCACTCTTCTCCTTTCCCAAGTTTCCACCTGCCATCAAGACACCAAGTTCTTGTTTGTTAGTTGTTTCTGGCGATACAATACCTTGAATCTTACCATCGTGAATAACAGCAATTCGGTCTGAAACATTTAAAATCTCATCCAATTCAAAGCTGACAACAAGGACTGCCTTCCCGTTATCACGTTCTTCAATCAAACGTTTGTGGATATATTCAATGGCACCGACATCCAAACCACGAGTTGGCTGGCTGACGATAAGGAGATCAGGATCACGATCAATCTCACGAGCGATAATCGCTTTTTGTTGATTTCCTCCTGAAAGAGCTGCCGCTGGAACAAATTCGCTTGCCGCACGGACGTCAAATTCTTCCATCAATTTCTTAGCATGTGAAGTGATATTGGCATAGTTCAAGATACCATTCTTGCTGAGTGGTTCTTTGTAGTAGGTTTGAAGAGCGATATTTTCTGAAATCATCATCTCCAAAATCAAGCCATCCCGGTGGCGGTCTTCAGGAACATGCCCCACACTGAGTTCTGTAATTTGTCGAGGATGCATCCCCACGATTGATTTTCCTTTTAATTCAACGCTACCTGACTCAATCTTACGAAGACCTGTAATGGCTTGAATGAGTTCAGACTGACCATTGCCATCAATACCTGCAATACCGACAATTTCACCAGCACGAACATCCAAAGAAAGATTCTTCACAGCTGGTACACCGCGGTTTTCATTGACAGCCAAGTCTTTGATAGACAAGACCACTTCTTTTGGTTGTGGTGCTTGTTTTTCCGTTTTAAAGGAGACTGAGCGTCCAACCATCATTTCTGCCAAGTCCGCATTTGTTGCTCCTACGATTTCAACCGTCTGGATTGATTTCCCACGACGGATAACCGTCACTCGATTCGATACCGCACGAATCTCATCCAATTTATGGGTAATCAAAATGATAGACTTCCCTTCTTTGACAAGGTTTTTCATGATTGCCATCAACTCATCAATCTCTGAAGGAGTCAATACGGCTGTAGGTTCGTCAAAGATAAGGATATCAGCACCACGATAGAGTGTTTTCAAGATTTCTACACGTTGTTGGGCACCAACGGAAATATCCGCCACCTTAGCAGCAGGATCTACTGCCAAACCATAACGTTCAGAAAGAGCCTTGATTTCTTTAGTAGCACCAGCTATATCTAGAACACCATTTTTAGTGATTTCACTCCCTAAAATGATATTCTCAGCTACTGTAAAAGCCTCAACCAACATAAAATGTTGGTGAACCATCCCAATTCCAAGACCAGCGGCTTTAGATGGTGAGTCTAGTTTTACAACCTGACCATTCACCACAATTTCACCACTCGTTGGTTCAAGAAGTCCTGCCAGCATATTCATCAGAGTGGATTTACCCGCTCCATTTTCTCCTAAAAGTGCATGGATTTCACCTTTTCGCAGTTGCAAGTTGATTTTGTCGTTTGCTACAAATTCACCAAACACCTTGGTAATATCCCGCATCTCAATGACATTTTCGTGTGCCATGTGCTCTTCCTTTCAGAGGTTTATTTTATTTCAATAAAACCTGCTAATCACATTAACAAGCTTTATTGAGACAAAAATTGCCTCAATTCTTAAAGAAGCGACCGATGGCCGCTTCCTAAGAAATGACTTTTATCCATTATTTTTCAGGAACTTTTACGCTTCCGTCAAGGATTTTAGCTTTTGCATCTTCAACAGCTTTTTTACCTTCTTCTGAAAGGTTTGTTACTGCTAGCTCAACCCCTTTATCTTTCAATGAGTAAACAATCACTTGTCCACCAGGGAATTCACCTTTTTCTGTTTTGTTGGCAATATCTTTTACAGTTGTACCAACTTGTTTCAATGTAGATACAAGAACGAAGTTAGATTCTTTACCATCTTTAGAAGTGTATTTACCTTCTGCTGCTTGGTCACGGTCTACACCGATAACCCAAACTTTTTCGTTTTCATTTTTGTTTTCGTTCAATGATTTTGCTTCAGCAAAGACACCAGCACCTGTACCACCAGCTGCTTGGTAGACAACGTCTGCACCGGCAGCATATTGAGCTGCTGCGATTGTTTTACCTTTGGCAGCATCACCAAATGAACCAGCGTAGTCAACTTGGACTTTGATAGATGGATCTACTGACTCAACACCAGCTTTGAATCCAGCTGCAAAACGTGAAATAACTTCAGATTCGATACCACCTACAAAACCAACTTGTTTTGTTTTCGTAGTTTTCGCTGCTGCAACACCAGCAAGGTAAGCTGCTTCGTTATCCGCAAATCTTACGCTCGCAACATTCTTTTGACCTTCAATCACATCATCAATCAAGACATAGTTTAGGTCAGAGTGGTCTTTTGCTGCTTCCTCAACTGCATTGTGAAGGGCAAAACCAACACCGAAGATCAGGTTGTAACTTCCAGCCGCTTGTTGCAAGTTGTTAGCATAGTCTGCTTCGCTTGTTGATTGGAAGTAAGTGTAACCTTTATCTTTAGAAAGATTGTGTTCTTTACCCCAGTCTTGCAAACCTTCCCAAGCTGATTGGTTAAATGATTTATCATCAACACCACCAGTATCTGTTACGATTGCTGCTTTGGTCTTCATTTCTGATGAAGATGAAGCGGCGTTACGAGAAGAGCGGTTACCACATGCA
Source organism: Streptococcus sp. VT 162 (assembly GCA_000688775.2). NCBI lineage: Bacteria > Bacillati > Bacillota > Bacilli > Lactobacillales > Streptococcaceae > Streptococcus > Streptococcus sp. VT 162. The sequence goes on along the minus strand of CP007628.2, from coordinate 776,042 downwards.
GCAAGTCCAACTGCTGCTACTGCAACTAGACCAAGGCCTAGCCATTGTTTCTTGTTCATTACTGAACCTCCTAAATAAGATGTGCAACGATGTTGCAAGTATGGATTGGTTGGCCACAAGGACCGCGTCACTCAGAGAGTGACTCAGACTAATTTAAGTCTGTAAATGAGTATGGAAGTAACTCCCCGACCGTCATCTCGACCGTCGATTTATCTTTAGCGACTAAAGTCACTTTTAGATCTTGTTCAAAAAATTCAACCATGACCTGGCGGCAAGCACCACATGGCGAGATGGGTTTTTCAGTTTGTCCGTAGACAATCAATTCTGAAAACTCCCGTTGCCCCTCCGAAACTGCTTTAAAAATAGCAGTACGCTCTCCACAATTAGTCAAGGGATAACTAGCATTCTCGATATTGACACCCGTATAAATGCTACCATCCTTGGCAACTAAAACAGCTCCGATAGGAAAGTGAGAATAGGGGACATAGGCTTGTTTGCTGGTTTCAATTGCTAGTTCAATCAACTCAGTAGTCGCCATCTGCTAATTCTCCTTTTAAGATTGTTACACCAGCAGATGTTCCGATACGGGTAGCGCCTGCTTCCACAAAAGCGACAGCATCTGCATATGAACGAGCTCCACCAGCCGCCTTAACTCCCATATCTGGCCCGACTGTTTCACGCATCAACTGAACATCCTCAATAGTGGCACCACCAGTTGAAAATCCAGTTGATGTTTTGACAAAGTCAGCGCCTGCTTTCTGGGATAATTGGCAGGCCACAACCTTTTCATCGTCTGTCAACAAGCAAGCTTCAATAATGACCTTCACCAACTTGTCACCACTTGCTTCTACGACAGCACGGATGTCCGATTCAACCAAATCCAGATTGCCTGATTTGAGGGCACCAACATTGATAACCATATCAATCTCATCCGCACCGTTTTGAACAGCTTCTTTTGTTTCAAAAGCTTTCACAGCTGAAGTTGTTGCTCCCAAAGGAAAACCTATTACTGTACAAACTTTTACATCTGAGCCATCAAGCCCTGTTTTCGCATGTTTAACCCATGTGGGATTGACACAAACGCAGGCAAAGTCATACTCACGCGCTTCAGATAGCAAACGATCAATTTGTTCTTGACTTGCATCTTGCTTTAAAAGCGTATGATCAATATATTTATTTAACTTCATATTCGGATTCTCCCTGGTTTTATGAGATAATTTCTATAATTTCTCGTAAACTTTGCACTCCATCATTTATTTTAACATATTTTTGAAATTCTGTAACTAGTTCAGAAGAAATTTTTCCATTTGTATAAACTTTTGCAACAATTTCCCCTTTTTGAACGGAGTCTCCAACCTTCTTCTCAAAAACAATCCCTGTTTCATAGTCCAAGTCATCAGACTTGACTGCACGACCAGCTCCTAGTCTCATGGCATAGAGGCCAAATTCCATTGCAGGAAGAGCTGAAATAACACCCGTATCTTGAGCTGGAATTTCCACCACATGGGCAACTTTGACGGGGCGATAGAGATCTTCTAAATCACCGCCTTGTGCTGCTACCATTTCTTCAAACTTAGCCAGTGCTTGGCCATTTTCCAGGTGTTGACGGATTTCCTCAATCGTTTTTTCAACATCAGCCAAGCCAAGCATAATCTGAGCTAGCTCGCAGATAAAGTGACTAATATCTTCTCGGCCATTTCCTTGGAGAATCTCGATTGCCTCAAGGATTTCGAGACGATTGCCAATGGCTCTTCCCAAGGGTTGGCTCATATCGGTAATGACTGCTACCGTCTTTCGACCAACTGCCTTACCAAGATCCACCATGGTTTGAGCCAATTCGCGCGCCTCATCAACCGTCTTCATGAAGGCACCCTCACCGACCGTTACGTCTAGCAAAATGGCATCCGCTCCTGCAGCAATTTTCTTGCTCATCACCGAACTCGCAATCAAAGGAATCGTGTCTACAGTTGCTGTCACATCTCGGAGGGCATAGAGAAGTTTGTCTGCTTTAACCAGCTGATCTGACTGCCCAATGACAGATACACCAATGTCCTGTACCTGACGAATGAAATCTTCTTGACTTCGTTCGACTTGATAGCCCTTAATGGACTCCAATTTATCAATCGTCCCACCAGTATGGCCAAGACCACGACCACTCATTTTAGCAACGGGCACTCCGAAACTTGCAACAAGGGGAGCCAAAATCAAGGTCACCTTATCACCTACACCACCAGTCGAATGCTTGTCAACCTTAACCCCCTCAATAGCTGACAAATCAAACTCCTGACCTGTCTTGACCATATTCATCGTTAGATCAGAAATCTCACGTGTGGTCATTCCTTTAAAATAAACAGCCATAGCAAAAGCAGACATCTGATAGTCTGGAACAGTTCCAGCCACATAGCCTTCTACCAACCATTTTATTTCAGCCGTAGTCAGTTCTTGACCATCTCGTTTCTTTTGGATTAAATCAACTGCTCTCATTCTTTCACACTTCTAAGGATATAGTATCCCTTATCTTTCTTTACGATTTCACAATTACCAAAAACGTCTTCCATCTTACTTTTAGCACTTGGAGCTCCTTGTTTTTTCTGAATGACAATGGTTAAATCTCCTCCGTCTTTCAAGAAATCTCTGCTCTTTTCGATAATCTCATGAACAACTTGCTTGCCCGCTCGAATCGGCGGATTGGAAATAACATGGTCAAACTTTCCTTCAACTTGTTCAAAGATATTGGATTGGAAAATTGCTACTTCTACTTTATTTCGTTCAGCATTTTGTCGCGCTAGGTCCAAGGCACGATTATTGATATCGACCATGGTTACCTGAGCTCCATAAGCCTTGGCTAACGACAAACCCAATGGCCCATAACCACAACCTACATCAAGGACCGTCTCTCCTTCATTTACCTCTAGACACTTGAGCAAGAGCTGACTCCCAAAGTCAACCATTTTCTTGCTAAAAACACCCGCATCCGTCAAAAAGGTCATGTTTTTTCCCAACAACTCCACTCTCAACTCATGAATGTCGTGTGCAGCATCAGGATTTTCTGCATAATACATTTTACTCATAAAACTATTTTACCATAATTTGGCTTGAATTGTAAATCGTTTACAAAGTGATGATCAAATGAAAAAGACTGAAGAATCCTAGTCAAAAAACCTTTTCTTCAATCTCTTTCAATTATTAGAAATACATTACAATCTATCGGGAACTACAAATTATCATAGTCAGGAAAAAACAGTTCGTCTGCAATCAGGCGCATTTTTATTACTATTTCTTAACCTTAAAATACTTTATTATCAACAAGATTCCCAATATGATGTTTAGATAAAAACCCAACTGATAAGTTTGTGTCAAGATTTCCAAACTTGTCCAAAGTCGTATCAAATCTTCTAGTGACATACGGAATAGATATCCTTCTGTAGCAATCCACAAAATCAAAAATAGATAACTTCCAGCAGCAAGCCATTTCGTCCACTGCTTTTTTACTAGCCAGGCAATCAAGAGTGAGCAGATAAAGACAGCTGTTACAAGGAGATGATCCATTAAGAAGGTAAAACCGTAATAGGTTTCTACAAAGCGTCTACCATTATCCGCATTCGCTCCCCTTATAAAAGGTAAGGCAAAACTTAAAATAAAACAGAGTTCCAATATATAACTTTTTAAGATTTTCATGACACACCTCCTATAAGTTGTGAACCAAAAAGCCCACTTTCAATAACTGATAAGTCTTCAGAAACCATTCTCTATCTCATCATTAAATTATTCAACCTCCATCTACCTCTATTATACGATATTGACTTACTACCATCAAGAAACCGCTTTATCTTTTTAGCTTTTTATGGTATGATAAACAAAATATCTAGGGGAAAACAAATGACCAACGAATTTTTACATTTTGAAAAAATCAGTCGCCAGACTTGGCAATCATTGCATCGCAAAACAACCCCTCCCTTGACAGAGGAAGAGTTAGAATCCATCAAGAGTTTCAATGACCAGATTAGTCTGCAGGACGTAACAGACGTCTATCTTCCCCTTGTCCATCTTATCCATATTTACAAGCGCACTAAGGATGATTTGGCATTTTCAAAAGGAATTTTTCTTCAACGCGAAAGTAAATCTCAGCCTTTTATCATTGGGGTTTCTGGAAGCGTTGCTGTGGGGAAATCTACTACTAGTCGCTTGATTCAGATTCTACTATCACGCACTCTCCCAGATGCTACTGTAGAATTGGTGACAACTGACGGTTTTCTCTATCCCAATCAAACCTTGATAGACCAAGATATCTTAAATCGCAAAGGTTTTCCTGAAAGTTATGATATGGAAACCTTGCTGAATTTTCTTGACCGCCTAAAGAATGGGCAAGATGTCGATATTCCTGTCTATTCTCATGAAGTGTATGACATTGTTCCTGGAGAGAAGCAACGTGTCAAAGCTGCTGATTTTGTCATTGTCGAGGGCATCAATGTCTTTCAAAACCCTCAAAATGAGCGCCTTTACATCACTGATTTCTTTGATTTCTCCATCTATGTGGATGCAGCAGTTGAGGACATTGAAAGTTGGTATCTGGATCGTTTCTTAAAACTCCTCAGCTTTGCCCAAAATGATCCCAACAGCTACTACCACCGCTTTACGCAAATGCCAATTGGAGAAGTTGAAGCCTTTGCACATCAGGTTTGGACCAGTATTAATCTCACAAATCTACAAAACTATATCGAACCAACAAGGAATCGCGCCGAGGTCATTCTCCACAAGACTAAAAACCATGAAATCGATGAAATTTACCTAAAAAAATAATTTCCCCTTGTCAAAACCTAAGTTTTCATATATAATGGTATAGTTAGTAAATATGGAGGTAAGAACATTGGCAAACATTAAATCAGCTATCAAACGCGCTGAATTGAACGTTAAACAAAACGAAAAAAACTCAGCTCAAAAATCAGCTATGCGTACTGCTATCAAAGCTTTCGAAGCAAACCCTTCTGAAGAACTTTTCCGTGCTGCTAGCTCAGCTATCGACAAAGCAGAAACTAAAGGTTTGATTCATAAAAACAAAGCAAGCCGCGACAAAGCTCGTCTTTCAGCTAAACTTGCTAAATAAGAAACAGTCCATAGAGGCTGTTTTTTTGTCCTCTAATCAGAAAAGGTAGAAAATGAAAATCGCAATCATAGGATATTCTGGAGCCGGCAAGTCAACTCTAGCTGAAAAGTTGTCAAACTACTACTCCATCCCCAAACTGCATATGGACACACTCCAATTTCAACCTGGTTGGCAAGACAGTGACCGCGAATGGATGCTGGACGAGATGAAAAACTTTCTCACAAAGCACGAAGCTTGGGTCATCGACGGCAACTACTCTTGGTGTTGCTATGAAGAAAGAATGCTGGAAGCTGACCAAATCATCTTTCTCAACTTTTCCCCATGGACTTGTCTCTTTCGAGCCTTTAAACGGTATCTCACATACCGAGGTAAAGTCAGAGAAAGTATGGCAGCAGGCTGTCCTGAACGCTTTGACTGGGATTTTATCCGATGGATTCTCTGGGATGGGCGGACAAAACATGCTAAAGAACGCTATCAACGGGTTCAAGAAACCTACCCTGAGAAAGTAATTGTCCTCCGGTCGCAAAAGGAGATGGATTACTTCTTAGAAAATCTCGCGCATAACAAGAAAAACCAACGTGTATAACGTTGGTTTTTTGCTATTACCCAATCACACTTCCGTTTGGTACAGCTGGATCAACTGTTAGAAGGGTTAATTTGCCATCATGTTCAGCTGAGAGGATCATTCCTTGACTGACATATTTTTTCATCATCTTGCGTGGTTTGAGGTTGGCAACGATTTGGACTTTCTTGCCGACCAATTCTTGTTCGTTTGGGTAGTATTTTGCAATTCCTGAGAGGATTTGACGGTCTTGACCATCACCAGCATCTAGTCGGAATTGAAGCAACTTGTCAGAACCTTCAACTTTAGACACTTCTTTGACTTCTGCGACACGGATCTCGACCTTATCAAAGTCTTCAAACTTGATTTCATCCTTGTTGAGTTTGAGTTCAACTTCATCTGGATTCCATTCTTTTTCGACGGCTGGTTTGTTGCCTTCCATTTGTTCCTTGATATAGGCAATCTCTTCTTCCATGTCGAGACGTGGGAAGATTGGTGTTCCTTTGGCAACAACAGTCACACCTGCAGGGAAATCTGCCAAGCTCAAGTTTTCTAGGCTAGAAACTTCTGCTAGACCAAGTTGTGCCAATACAGCGCGACTAGTTCCCATCATAAATGGCTCAATCATGTGAGCTACGACACGAAGGCTGGCTGCCAAGTGGCTCATGACACTTGCCAATTGGTCACGGTGCTCTTCATCCTTAGCCAAGACCCATGGGGCTGTCTCATCGATGTATTTGTTAGTGCGAGAGATAAGGGTCCAGACTGCTTCAAGGGCACGTGGGTAATCAACGGCTTCCATGTGTGTATGGTAGCCTGCGATTGATTGTTCTGCAACCTCAGCAAGAGCATTATCAAACTCTGTTACACCCTCTACATAGGCAGGGATTTGCCCATCAAAATACTTGTTAATCATAGAAACCGTACGGTTAAGGAGGTTTCCAAGGTCATTGGCCAATTCATAGTTGATACGGCCGACATAGTCTTCTGGAGTGAAGGTTCCATCTGAACCGACTGGAAGGCTACGCATGAGGTAGTAACGAAGTGGATCCAGTCCATAACGCTCTACCAACATTTCAGGGTAAACGACATTCCCTTTAGACTTAGACATCTTGCCGTCTTTCATGACGAACCAACCGTGGGCAATCAAGCGGTCAGGCAATTTCATATCCAACATCATGAGAAGGATTGGCCAGTAGATGGAGTGGAAACGAAGAATGTCTTTTCCGACCATGTGGAAGACTGTTCCATTCCAGAATTTATCATAGTTAGCATGATCCTCTTGACCGTAACCAAGAGCAGTCGCATAGTTAAGAAGGGCATCAATCCAAACGTAGACAACGTGTTTTGGATTGGAAGGGACTGGCACACCCCAGGTAAAGGTTGTACGAGAAACCGCTAAGTCTTCCAAACCTGGCTCGATGAAGTTACGCAACATTTCATTAAGACGACCATCTGGAGTGATGAAGTCAGGGTGCGATTTGAAAAATTCTACCAAACAATCTTGGTATTTGCTGAGGCGAAGGAAATAAGACTCTTCTGAAACCCACTCTACTTCGTGACCAGATGGAGCAATACCACCAGTCACATTTCCAGCTTCGTCACGAAAAACTTCTGCAAGTTGACTTTCTGTAAAGAATTCCTCATCTGAAACTGAATACCAACCAGAGTATTCACCCAAGTAGATGTCATCTTGAGCAAGCAAGCGTTCAAAGACTTGTGCGACTACTTTTTCATGGTAGTCATCAGTTGTACGGATAAATTTATCATATGAGATATCTAATAATTTCCAAAGTTCTTTGACTCCAACCGCCATCCCATCAACATAAGCTTGAGGTGTAATCCCAGCTTCTTCTGCTTTTTGTTGAATCTTTTGACCATGCTCATCAAGACCAGTCAGATAAAAGACATCGTAGCCCATGAGGCGTTTGTAGCGAGCTAGGACATCACAAGCGATGGTTGTGTAGGCAGAACCGATATGAAGTTTACCAGATGGATAGTAAATCGGTGTTGTAATATAAAAATTCTTTTCAGACATAATTTTTCCTTTCCAGGCAAATGAAACCTGTTTTTCTAACACTTCATTATATCATATTTTCGGTGATTTTCGATAGGAAATTCCATACAAAAACAAGACAGACAAATATCCATCTTGTTTTTTCTGTTCTATGTCTTACTCATAGCGAAGGGCTTCAATTGGATCAAGCTTAGAGGCTTTATTGGCTGGCAAGACTCCAAATATCATACCAACGCTGGCTGATACAGCCAAGCTAAAGAGAGCAATTGGGAGGGAAACCCCAACTTCGATCCCTGCAATCATGTTTTGAAGCAATACTCCGGCTAACATGGTCATTCCAGCAGCAATCCCAAGGCCTATAACACCACCTAGCAAGGTCAAGATCATGGACTCAATCAAAAACTGAACTAAGATATTAGCTCGTGTAGCTCCGAGAGCCTTCCGCAGACCAATCTCACGCGTGCGTTCTGTCACCGAAACCAGCATGATATTCATAACACCAGTTCCCCCGACAAAGAGAGAGATTCCTGCGATGGCACTGATAACAGTGGTCATAAAACCAAATAGTTGTTGTACCTCTTGGAAGGCGGCAGTTGCGTCCGCAACTTGGTACTCCCCTTGTTGAAGACCTGCAATATCAGTCAGTTTTCGAGCCAACTCTGGACCCAAGGTCTGCGTTAGACTAGTATCATTGACACGAAAGACGATGTTCGAAATTTCATCAGTATTAAAATTGGCTGCGAGAGAGATATTGGTCGTAATTGGAAGACCACCAATCCCAAAGGCTTTAGCAGTTTTAGCTTCATTGCTTGTATAAACGCCAATCACACGGTAACTAAATTCATTGACAGAGATGACTTGATTAACCGCAGCTTCTGGACTATCAAACAAACTCTTGGCTAATTCTTCATCCAACAAAATCACACTGGCAAATTCCTTGTAGTCTTGCGGTCTTAGACTTCTACCCGCAACGATTTCATTTTCAACTGCGTTCATGTAGGTGCTATTCCCGCCTGTCAGAGTCGCTCGTTCAACCTTCTTATCCTTATAAGACAGGGTAACGTTAGTCGAGTTGGTGACATAGTAGCTGTCTACTCCTTTGAGTTTGGCAGCCTCCTTGACCCAAGACTCCAGTGGTTTTGGCGGTTCAACATGAACATCCTCTTCTTTCCCACTGACAGTCAAAGCGGATTGTTTCTGCGTAAAGGAGCCGTCCTTGCTTTTGATAGGAGAGAAAAAGACATGGATATCCTTCTGAGATTTGGTCATGTTTTTATTGACCTGACGAGACATGGAGTCTCCCAGAGCCATGATGACGACGACAGACGAAACTCCGATGATAATCCCGATCATGGTGAGGAAGGAACGCATCTTGTGGGCCATGATGGATGAAAAGGCAAATTTCAGATTCTGCATCTAGTTTTCCTCCTTTTCTACCTGAGTAATGTCTGATGAGATGACCCCATCACGAATGACAATCTGGCGTTTAGCATAGGCAGCTATCTCAGGCTCATGCGTGACCATGATAATGGTTTTCCCTTCCTTGTTTAACTCCACCAACAACTGCATAATTTGATTTCCCGTCTTGGTATCCAAGGCTCCTGTGGGTTCGTCTGCTAGGATGATAGAAGGATTATTTACCAAGGCACGGGCAATCGCTACACGTTGCTTTTGACCACCAGATAACTCAGAAGGCAAATGATGACTGCGCTCCGTTAGCTCAACCTTTTCCAGAAATTCCTCAGCCAATTTTCGACGTTTTGAAGCTGAAACTCCAGCGTAAATCAAGGGCAATTCAACGTTTTGAAGCGCATTGAGCTTAGACAAGAGAAAGAACTGCTGAAAGACAAAGCCGATTTGCTGGTTACGGACCTTGGCCAGTTGTTTCTCTCCAAGACCTCCAACTTCTTGCCCTTCAAGGTAGTACTCTCCACTGGTTGGTGTATCCAACATTCCGATGGTATTCATCAAAGTGGACTTACCAGAACCGGATGGTCCCATAATGGCGACAAACTCACCTTCTTGAACTTCTAAGTTAATATTTTTTAGGACCTGCAGTTCTTGGTCACCATTTCGATAACTCCTGCAGATATTTTTTAGACTAATTAGTTTCTTCATCAGCCTTCACCTCTTTTCCTTCTTCCAAGGAAGATGTTGGAATACTGATGACCTTGGCTCCGTCTGTCACACCTGAAGTAATTTCTTGGTTGTCTGCGTCCGCATTCCCCAAAGTAACTTCTACCTTCTTCACTTTCTTCTGGTCGTCTACTAGCCAGACATAGTTTTTGTCATTTTCGGTAATGACACTTGTCAAAGGAACAAGGATGGCCTTACTCTTGTTTTTGACTTCCACACTGACTGAGAAGCCTTGTTTCAACTCACCGATATCGCTGGTCACATCAACAGTATAAGGGTACTTAGATCCAGTATTCCCTCCAAGGGCTGCATTTGCTGCTTCTCCATTGTTTTTAGGATAATCAGAAATATAGCTGATTTTTCCAGTCCAGCTCTTATCTTGGTAAACCTTCGAAGTAAAGGTAACTTCTTGCCCAACAGAAAGGTTAGCAAGGTTGTATTCAGACAACTCCCCTTTGACCTGCAAGTTTTCATTACTTACGACATGTACTACCACTTGGCTATTACCTGTTGGCGATTTGGAAACATTACGATTAACTTCAACTACAGTCCCTTCTAGTGTACTGAGGACAGTTGCGGCATCTAGCTGTGCTTGAGCCTTGTTGAGCTGAGCCACAGCATCTGCACGGTTATCCTTGGCATCACTGATTTGAGAGTCGATAGAGGATACTGAAGAAGTCGCTGCTTGCGCTTGTTCTGGGAGTCCAGCTTCTGTTGGAACCTGTGGAGAAGCTGGTGTAGCTGATGCATTTTCACGAGCCTTGTTTAACTCCTCGATATGACGGTCTGCCTTTGCAACTGCACGATCGGCTGCATCATAGGCAGCTTGAGCATCTGCACTGCTGTATTTGACCAACGCTTGCCCTTCTTCGACCTTGTCCCCGACTGAAACGAGAATTTCATCTAAATCTCCCTTACTAGCATCAAAATAAACGTATTGTTCATTTTTTGCTGTAACCGAACCTGACAAGAGAACCGATGAAGCAACAGAACCTTCCTTAGCAGTAACGATATGGGAGGTTTCCTCCTTGACAGCTGACTGGGAAGGTTGTCTAAAAATCAAAATCCCCGCAGCACCGATAACAATAGCACTGGCAACACCAATCGCTGTGTATAATTGCCATTTTTTTGCCTTCTTATTTCTTTTCATTTTTAAGCTCCTTTATTCTTTTGCCTTACAAAAACCATTATATCAGAAATACCGAGACCAAACAATGACAGTTCAGATGGAAACAATGACAATTCAGGATCATTATTTCGTTCGGTATTCGTTTATTGGATTATTGTGCTAGATATATAATACAATATCTTTTTGAATTTGGCAAGCGTTTTTATAATTTTTTTATCGTAGCAGATTTTTGCATTCAAAAAATAAAAACGATAGAATATGACTATCAAAGCTATAAGGAGTTTTCTATGAGAGAATATGATATCATCGCTATCGGTGGAGGAAGCGGCGGCATTGCCACTATGAACCGAGCTGGCGAACACGGTGCTAAAGCTGCTGTTATCGAAGAGAAAAAATTAGGTGGAACCTGCGTCAATGTCGGCTGTGTTCCTAAAAAAATCATGTGGTATGGAGCGCAAATCGCTGAAAGCTTCCACCACTACGGCCCTGACTATGGTTTTACAAGTTCAGATGTTCAATTTGATTTCGCAAAACTTCGTCAAAACCGTGAAGCCTACATCGATCGTGCTCGCTCATCTTATGATGGAAGTTTCAAGCGCAACGGGGTTGATTTGATTGAAGGTCGTGCTCATTTTGTTGATGCCCATACCGTCAGCGTTAATGGTGAATTGATTCGTGCCAAGCATATCGTGATTGCGACTGGCGCTCGTCCAAGCATCCCAACTATTCCTGGAGCTGAACTCGGTGGTAGCTCAGACGATGTCTTTGCTTGGGAGCAACTTCCTGACTCCGTTGCGATTCTTGGAGCTGGTTATATCGCGGTTGAATTAGCAGGTGTTCTCCACGCGCTAGGAGTAAAAACGGATTTGTTTGTCCGTCGTGATCGTCCCTTGCGTGGTTTTGACAGCTACATCGTTGAAGGACTTGTCAATGAAATGGAAAAAACAGGTCTACCTTTGCACACACATAAGGTACCCGTCAAGCTCGAAGAAACGGAGCAAGGTATTACCATTCATTTCGAAGACGGCTCTAGTCACACTGCCAGCCAAGTTATCTGGGCTACCGGTCGCCGTCCAAATGTAGACGGTCTGGAGTTAGAAAAGGCTGGCGTCACACTCAACCAACGTGGATTTATCCAAGTGGATGAGTATCAAAATACAGTTGTAGATGGCATCTATGCTCTTGGAGATGTGACTGGTGAGAAGGAACTGACCCCGGTAGCCATCAAGGCAGGACGTACCTTATCTGAACGCCTCTTCAACGGGAAAACAAATGCCAAGATGGACTACACGACTATCCCTACTGTTGTCTTCTCCCACCCAGCAATCGGAACGGTTGGTTTAACCGAGGATCAAGCTATCAAAGAATACGGCCAAGATAACATCAAAGTCTACAAGTCAAGCTTTGCATCTATGTACTCAGCCGTTACAAGCCATCGTCAAGAGTCTCGCTTCAAACTCATCACCGCCGGTGATGACGAAAAAGTTATTGGCCTACACGGACTTGGTTACGGAGTGGATGAGATGATTCAAGGATTCGCTGTTGCCATCAAGATGGGAGCTACCAAGGCAGACTTTGATGCTACAGTAGCTATCCACCCAACTGCCTCAGAAGAATTTGTAACCATGCGCTAATTATCACAAGAGACCACATGTGGTCTCTTTTTACTTGCAAAATCGGCCGTTACAAAATTGTTACCTTGATTTCAAAAATTGGTTGACTTTTGTTTCTGAATTAGTATAATAGTTACTATAATTTTGAAAAGAGGTTAACAGTTTTGAAAAAAGCTCATATCTATGCCATTCCTGCTATCGGCGCTGCTCTCATCGCCGTATTGGCACAAATCAGTCTCCCTATCGGTCCTGTACCTTTCACCCTGCAAAACTTTGCGATCGGTCTGATTGCTACTGTTTTTAGACCCAGAGAAGCTGTTCTATCTGTAGCTCTCTATCTCTTGCTGGGTGCCATTGGTTTACCTGTTTTTGCAGGGGGAGGAGCTGGATTTCACGTTTTAGTCGGTCCAAGTGCAGGCTATCTTTGGTTCGACCTTGTCTATGCTGGACTTACATCTTATCTCATCCATCAAAAAAGTGGCTACATTCGCATTTTCCTAGCCAACCTCTTGGGTGACTCCCTCGTCTTTGTCGGAGGTATTCTCAGCCTCCACTTCCTTGCTGGTATGCCACTTGACAAGGCACTCGCTGTTGGCGTCCTTCCCTTTATCCTCCCTGATCTTGGTAAGATTATTGCCATTAGTTTCATTAGTCGTCCCCTACTCGAACGATTGAAAAGTCTTCCATATTTTTCAAGATAAAAGAATAGTCCAGAACAATTGTTCTGGACTATTTCCTTTCTAAGAATCAACTGTACACTATTTAGATACTCGACTATTCTTATACCAGTATGAATATTAATCGTTTTATTCTTCAAATTATAGCTATTCACAATATGCAAAGTAGAAAAGTATTCTAATTGATTCAAACCGAATAAGCTTCTATTGATTTTGGATGCTTAGCAATTGTATACTTTTCAGAAAACGCATTTTCAATGATTGAGCTATATTTTATAAATCATTTATGATACAATAGAGCTACCTAAAAGATTCAGAAAATTTAATGTTCATTGATTGTTTATATTAACTTGAACATTCTGATTTTTCTTCATTCAAAAATAACTGTAAATAATTATAAGTAGAAAGGTAATTCTATGGCAAAGAATACTCGTGAGCTAATCATTGGGGCTCTCATCACACTAGCTAAGAAAAATCCTCAGCGTAGTTCCTTTACAATGACTGAAATTGCTGCTGAAGCTGGTATTTCACGACAAGCGATTTATCAAAAGCATTTTAACAACTTTGAAGATATTATCGAATACATTCACGAAGAGACCAATCAGCACATTTTTAACGTCTTTAATAAGTACTGCCCTAGCAATGATGGAGATCCTATCAGCTTTTTAGCAGACCATATACTTCCGCTCATATACGAAAAAAGGGAAATTGTTAACACCTTGTACACCACACAAGTCGACCCATGTTGGAAGGAATTTCTGCGTGGAACATACTCAGAGTGGGTACTAAAGAATGTCAATTACCAACTGAAATATAATTTTAATAAAGAGGACATCGCTTATATCATTACGACCATGGCAATCTCTTTCATTGAAGTCTGGATTCGTAAGGATGATCCAACACCACCTGAAGAGTATAGAGAGACTTTTATTCAATTGTCTAAAACTTCTCTGTGTGACTATATTGTGTCCTAAAAAAAGAATCTTGAGTTGCACTCAAGATTCTTTTTATTGTTGCCCTTTAAAGGCATCGACCATTACCTGAAATTCTTCATTGGAAAGCGTGATTCCTTTGCCCATTTTGGTATGGTCTGGGCTCCAAGCGCGAATGTCAAACTTTGCAGGGGCACCATTAAAGCTAACGCGATTTAGTTCTTTTGTCCATCCTTTGTCATTTTCAGACAAGGTGAGCAAGTGTTCTTCGATTTCAAATGTAAATTCTGCCATTTTAACTCCTTTATGTGATATGCTTTCTATAGTCTATTCGTAAAAATCTTGTGGTTTTTAGGAAAATTTTATATAATGTGGATATATAAGAAGGGAGGATTCTATGAGACAGACATTCAAACTAGTTCTAGATAAACTACATGGTTTTCTCAATGGGAATGATGATCATCCTCAAATCGAGGATAACTCCCTCACTGCTATGATTGAACAAGCCATCCAAAGAAAGACGGCTGTTCATGTCATACTTGCTGAGACAAGTTTTACGGGTGATATTGTTAAACACGATGCTAATCGCCAACAAATTATCGTCAAAAATTTTTCAAAAAACGTGACCCGAATCATTCGTATCAGTGATATTAAACGACTTCGTTTTGTTCCCTCAACCGTACAAAAAGCTCAGAAAAATCTATTTAAGAAAGAGTGAGATGTTCTTTGCATCCCACTCTTTTTCTTAACGAATTTGTTCAAAATGAAGATGAACAGCGATATGGTCGCCATAACCACTTCTCTCCAAATCGCGTTGCAAGCGATAAGAGATATAATGTTCTGCGATTGTAATGTAGCCAGCTCCAAGCAAGCGGTGCTCAACCATTGACTGGATCATGCTGATAGTGGCACGTTCTACTTTTGCTTCTTCCAAGTCCAAAACGACTTTTTTAGTAACTTGAGCTAAGTTTTGACGTAGGTCATCAGTCAAAACATAAACTGTTTGGGCTGCTTTTAGAACAGCTTGGTAAATTTTATCTGGATCAAATTCAGCAATTTCTCCATTACGTTTGATTACTTGCATAAGGTTCTCCTTTATTCTTTGTTTTCTTTGATTTCAGCCAGCATCTTTTCTTCTTCGGCTGTCAGTTTATAGTTTTCTAGCAGGTCAGGTCTGCGTTCGTAGGTTTTCTTTAGACTCTCATACAGCCGCCACTGGCGAATCTTTTCATGGTGCCCACTCATGAGCACATCTGGCACGACCATACCTCGATAGTCATAAGGGCGAGTGTACTGAGGATATTCGAGAAGACCCGAAGAAAAGCTATCATCCTGGTGACTAGACTCCTTACCAATCACTTCCGGTATCAATCGCACAGTCGCATCGATCATGGTCATGGCCGCCAATTCTCCTCCAGTCAAAACATAGTCTCCTAGGGAAATTTCATCAGTTACCAAGGTCTTGATGCGCTCGTCATACCCTTCATAATGACCGCAGATAAAGATTAGTTCTTCCTCTTGAGCCAAATCCTCAGCATAAGTCTGATCAAACTGCTTTCCAGCTGGATCGAGGAGAATGACGCGCGGATTTTTCTTTTCAATAGCATCAAAGGCATCGAAAATGGGTTGAGCCCTTAGCAACATCCCCTGACCGCCTCCGTAAGGTTCATCGTCAACATGACGGGCCTTTTCAGCATATTCTCTGAAATTATGATACTGGATATCCAAGAGCCCTTTTTCTCGAGCCTTCCCAACAATCGAGTGTTCCAGCGGAGAAAACATCTCAGGAAAGAGGGTTAAAATATCAATCTTCATCATCTAGTCCTTCTAAGATTTCCACTTCGACCCGCTTGTTTGGAATATCAACATTGAGAACTACTGGTGGAATGTAAGGTAAAAGCAAATCTCGCTTACCTTTTCGCTTGACTACCCAGACATCATTGGCTCCCGGTTGTAGGATTTCCTTGATAGTTCCTATCAAGTTATCACCCTCGTAAACATCCAAACCGATAATCTCGTGATAATAGAATTCTCCATCATCTAGATCGTTCAAATCTTCCTCGGCGACCTTGAGACTATAACCCTTGTACTTTTCAATCGCATTGATATGGTACATGTCTTTGAATTTGATAATGTCAAAGTTCTTATGCTTACGGTGACTTGCGATGGTCACTGTTTGGACAAACTGGTCTTTATCATCAAATAAAGCCAGCTCTGCCCCTTTTTTAAACCGTTCCTCAGCAAAATCCGTCACAGACAAGACTCGCATCTCCCCCTGTAGACCCTGCGTATTAACGATTTTCCCAACATTAAAGTAGTTCATCTTGTCTCCTGTACTCTCCTTCTTTCCATCTTATTCTGACAATTCTCGAATAATATTCGCAATTTTTTCTGATTCAGACCATTGTAAATAATGGTGATTCCCTCCTAAAATGAGTTTAGTATTGGAAGTCCAATATTCTGAGTCTCTGTATTCTTTTTCTCTATAAGCCTGACAAAAAATAAATACAGGGACATGAGCTTCTATAGATACATTCTTAAAATCTTCCTCAGTAATCTCACAATATATATGAAATTCTGGAACTTGTCTTTCCAACTCTGAATCTTTTTCTTGCACTAAATCCCAGATTTCTTCATTAGTTTCAGAGCTAAATGCTGCTTGAGTTATGTTCTTAAAATAGACTTCGGGGCCACACTCTTCAATCAGTCTCATTTGCTCTTCCATTTCTGGATAAGGATTTTCTGAAAAATCAGAAAACATTACTTTTTTAGTTGTTGGTTCAATTGCTACTAAAGCCTGACACTTAATTGATTTGTTCATCAATTTGCAAGCTAAAATTCCACTCAAACTATGTGCACAAAGTATATATTCATAAATCGCCAATTCTTCAAGTACTTCATAAACCGCGTCTACAAGATTGTCCAGATTTTTTCCAGATTGGTCATGAATCGGACTCCTACCTGTGTTTGGAAAATCAATTGTCAAATAACCAATTGTGGGAGGAAGTTTTTCAAGTATAAGTGAAAAATTTTCATAACTTGGTAGCAAACCTGCGCCATTTAAACAAACAAGCACTTTCTTTTGCTTTTTATAAGTAACAGAGAGGCTGCCAATTTTTGTAGTTACTTCAAATCGTTTCATAAAGAAATCCACTCATTCTATAACAATGATTTATTAAAAACCCTTATCCTTTATTTTATCACGTTCTAGGGATTTTCACAAGTTGAAGAAAAAAGACACTATAGATATTTTCCCTCCAAAAATTCTTCCAAATCTCGTTCATGTTGGTACTTAATGGCAGCCTTCTTATCTTTGTCAAAGATGGTTTTGGTTAGATCAATGTCGTTTATGGTCGCGATTGCGACGGTGTAGTGAATGATATCAGCTAGTTCTTTGGCTAGTTCCTCATTTGAGTCCTGGACAGACTCTTTTCGACCAGAGCGCCCGTTCAAGACCTCGGCTACTTCTCCGACTTCCTCCACTAGCTTGATAAAGAGACCTTCCTCAGTCCGAGATTGCTGGTAATGTTCGAGTAAGTAAGCTTGTAATTGTCTAAACGTTAAATCCTTCATCTTCTCCTCCTCACAAAAAAGCGAGACTTCTGTCCCGCTTTTCTTATTTTTCGTCGATAACGATTCTTACTTTCTTGTCTTCAGTTGGGACAGAGTAGACAATCGTTCTTATCGCTGAGATAGTGCGACCTTTACGACCGATAACACGACCGACATCGCTTTGGTCAAGATCCAAGTGATACTCCAAAAACTCTGGTGTGTCTTCGATCTTGATAGTTAAGGCATCAGGTTGTGAAATCAAAGGTTTCACAATCGCAATAATGAGATTTTCAATCGTATCCATCTGTCAACCTACTTTAAACTTATTTTGAGAATTTAGAATCGTGGAATTTTTTCAATACGCCTTCTTTTGAAAGGATGTTGCGAACTGTATCTGAAGGTTGAGCTCCATCAGCCAACCATGCAAGAACGCGGTCTTCTTTCAAAGTTACTTGGTTTTCAGCAACAAGTGGGTTGTAAGTACCAACTGTTTCGATGAAACGTCCGTCACGTGGTGAACGTGAGTCTGCTACGTTGATACGGTAGAAAGGTTTTTTCTTAGAACCCATACGAGTCAAACGGATTTTAACTGCCATTTTTTAATGTCTCTTTTCTTATTTTTTTATTTCGGTGAAATAGCTGAGCTATTTACCACATGTTCTATTATATCAGATTTCTGACAGGTGTCAAGAAAAAAACTTGACAGAGTTTTAATTTTTTTTACTACTAGAAATTTTTAGTAAAATATTTTACATTTGAAATCAAACTCCTTTTAAGGTACAATGATAGAAATGAATTTTTTGAGAGGTTAACAATGAAAAAACTAGCAACCCTTCTTTTACTATCAACTGTAGCCCTTGCTGGATGTACTAGTATCCAACGTGGTCTCCGTGGTGATGAGTATGTCAACTCTAGCATCTCAGCTGAAGAAAGCTCAAAAGCAGCTGCTCAAGCTGCCAAAGATTTGAATGACGCTTTGACCAATGAAAATGCCAACTTTCCTCAACTTTCTAAGGAAGTTGCTGAAGATGAAGCCGAGGTCATTTTACACACAAATCAAGGCGATGTACGCATCAAACTCTTTCCAAAACTAGCACCTCTTGCGGTTGAAAATTTCCTTACTCACGCTAAGGAAGGCTACTATAATGGCATCACCTTCCATCGTGTTATTGATGGCTTTATGGTCCAAACTGGAGATCCTAAGGGAGATGGTACAGGGGGCCAATCCATCTGGCATGATAAGGATAAAACGAAGGACAAGGGAACTGGTTTCAAAAACGAAATTTCTCCTTACCTATACAATATCCGCGGAGCCCTTGCTATGGCTAACACAGGTCAACCAAACACCAACGGTAGCCAATTCTTCATCAACCAAAACTCAACAGATATTTCTGCTAAACTCCCTACTAGCAAGTATCCAAAGAAAATCATCAAAGCCTATAAAGAGGGCGGAAATCCTAGCCTAGATGGCAAACATCCTGTCTTTGGTCAAGTCATCGATGGCATGGATGTTGTCGACAAGATTGCCAAGGCTGAAAAAGATGAGAAAGACAAACCAACGTCTGCTATCACCATTGATAGTATTGAAGTGGTGAAAGACTACGACTTCAGTAAAAAATAAGCCATCAACAGATAAGGAGACGATGACATGATTTTATTTTGGGGTTCTAAAGGTTATCAAAAAGATTTGGGACATACGCAAACTGCGATCGAATGTGGTCACTGTAACAATGTCGACACTTGGGAGATCGTAGAAACTGGACGCAAGTTCACCCTCTACTGGATTCCACTTTTTCCTTATGGTAAAAGTTACTTCGTTTCTTGTCCGATTTGCCACTACGGTAAAGAAATTGAGAAATCTGAAATTGAAAGCTTGTTAAATTACTAGTCAAAAAGGCCAAGTCATTTCGACTTGGATTTTTTATAACTATTTATGTTAGCTTATTAAAATCCCAGATTTGGTCCATCCAGCCTTCATAAAAGTCTGGTTCGTGGCAAACCATAAGAATCGATCCCTTGTATTCTTTGAGAGCGCGTTTGAGTTCATCCTTGGCATCTACATCCAAGTGGTTGGTCGGCTCGTCCAGCACTAAGACGTTGTTTTCACGGTTCATCAAGAGACAGAAACGCACCTTGGCCTGTTCCCCACCTGACAAGACCTGAATTTGGCTTTCAATGTGCTTAGTCGTCAAACCACAGCGGGCAAGGGCTGCACGGACTTCTGCTTGGTTAAGGGCAGGAAAGGCATTCCAGACAGCCTCTAGTGGTGTTTGACGATTTCCACCTTCTACTTCCTGTTCAAAGTAGCCAAGTTCTAGGTAATCACCGCGTTCAACTTCTCCAGCGATTGGTGGGATAATTCCCAAGAGAGACTTCAAGAGAGTTGTTTTCCCGATACCATTGGCCCCGATAATAGCAACCTTTTGATTGCGTTCAAAAGTAAGGTTTAAAGGCTTGGTAAGAGGACGGTCATAACCAATCTGCAAGTCCTTGGCTTGGAATATAAAGCGCCCTGGCGTACGAGCTGGTTTGAAATCAAAGGATGGTTTTGGCTTCTCACTTTGCAGTTCGATAATATCCATCTTATCAAGTTTCTTTTGACGGGACATGGCCATATTTCGTGTTGCAACACGCGCTTTGTTTCGAGCGACAAAGTCCTTGAGGTCCGCAATCTCTTTCTGCTGACGTTCGTAGGCTGCTTCCAACTGAGATTTCTTCATGGCATAGACTTCTTGGAACTGGTAGTAGTCACCAGAGTAACGCGTCAACTGTTGATTTTCCACATGGTAGACGATATTGATTACGTCGTTGAGGAAAGGAATATCGTGAGAAATAAGGACAAAGGCATTCTCATAGTTTTGGAGATAACGCTTGAGCCAGTCAATGTGTTCAGCATCCAAGTAGTTGGTTGGCTCGTCAAGCAACAAAATATCTGGTTTTTCAAGGAGGAGTTTAGCCAAAAGCACCTTGGTTCTTTGTCCACCTGACAAAGAGGTTACATCCGTATCCATACCATAATCCATGACACCAAGAGCACGCGCTACTTCATCAATCTTAGCATCTAAAGTATAAAAATCACGACTCTCCAAACGGTCTTGGAGTTCGCCAACTTCTTCCATCAGCGCATCGATATCTGCGCCCTCTTCTGCCATTTCCATATAGAGGTCATTGATACGTGCTTCTGCTTTGAAAAGCTCATCAAAGGCAGTACGGAGTACATCACGCACAGTTTGACCTTCCTTTAGCACAGCATGCTGATCCAGGTAGCCAGCAGTCACATACTTAGACCACTCTACCTTCCCTTCGTCTGGTAACATCTTACCAGTCACAATGCTCATAAAGGTTGATTTCCCTTCACCATTGGCACCGACTAAGCCGATATGCTCTCCCTTGAGGAGACGGAAAGACACATCTTCAAAAATTGCACGGTCACCAAAACCGTGACTTAAATTTTTAACTTCTAAAATACTCATTCTAATTCCTTATCTTGTTTTTATGTAGTCCTTTATAGAGGAGCCAAGCCAAATAGCCTCCCAGGGTATTGGTCCACAAATCATCAATCTCAAAGACCCGATTAAAATCAAAGAAAAAGTCTAAAACTAGTTGTGTGCACTCGATTCCCAAACTCAGTATAAAACTGAGAAGAAGAATCCTTTTAGTTTTTCTTAGAGAGGGAAAGAGATAGAGCAGTTGAAAAACCAAAGGAAATAGCAAGAAGACATTTAAAATGTTCTGCAAAAAGATCCAAATAACTTGTCCCAAACTGGTTACTTCACCTAGATTCCAAAGGGAGTTTAAGGGAGTTAAAAGAAAAACCAGGCGTCCAAAAGTTTGAATACCTGGAGTTTCCACTCCTGTAGGAAGTTGAGGCTGGGGAGTAAAACAAAAACAGACAATGCATAGACTGTAAACAGCCACTCCCAATCTTAAGATTAATTCTCTTTTTTTAGTCATTTTATGGATTTACCGCTGCGACTGCCTTCTGGCGATCACGTTTCATTGTATTAGAGCGTAATTGTCCACAAGCTGCATCAATATCTGTACCATGTTCTTGACGAACAACACAGTTGACCCCTTTTTTCTTGAGGGTATCATAGAAGGCCATCACGCGCTCTTTAGGACTACGGCTATATTGGTCATGTTCACTAACTGGGTTATAGGGAATCAAGTTTACATAAGACAATTTCTTGATGTTCTTGAGCAATTCAGCCAACTCCAAGGCTTGTTCAACACCATCATTGACTTCATTGAGCATGATATATTCAAAGGTCACACGGCGATTGGTTGTTTCGATATAGTACTCAATAGCAGCAAAGAGTTTTTCAATCGGAAAGGCACGATTAATTTTCATGATGCTTGAACGCAATTCATTATTGGGTGCGTGAAGGGACACAGCCAGATTGACCTGTACGCCTTCATTAGCAAAGTCACGAATTTTGTGGGCCAAACCTGAAGTTGAAACTGTGATGTGACGAGCACCGATAGCCATCCCCTTATCATCATTGATGGTACGAACAAAATTCAATACATTGTTGTAGTTATCAAATGGTTCACCAATTCCCATAACAACAATATGACTGACACGCTCATCCTGACCACGCTCATCAAAATATTTTTGAACCAGCATGATCTGCGCTACAATTTCCCCGTTATTAAGGTCACGTTGCTTCTTGATCAAACCTGACGCACAGAAGGTACAACCAATATTACAGCCGACCTGAGTGGTCACACAGACTGACAGTCCATAGTGTTGACGCATCAGTACTGTCTCAATCAACATCCCATCTGGCAACTCGAAAAGATACTTAACAGTACCGTCAGCCGACTCTTGTACGATGCGTTGTTTCAATGGATTTACCACAAACTGCTCATTGAGCTTGGCAATCAAATCCTTGGAAAGGTTGGTCATTTCTTCAAATGACTGGACACGTTTACGGTAGAGCCATTCCCAGATTTGATCTGCTCGGAATTTCTTTTCTCCTTGTTCTAATACCCATTCTTGCATGGTTTGACGTGTTAAACTATAAATAGACGGTTTCATCTCTTCTCCTTATTCTCTATCTATTTCTGACGAATGACAAAATGGCGCTGTCCCTTGTCCTCTTTCTGAGACTTTTGATCCTTATGACGACGTCTATTTCTCTTATCCGTATTTGGTTTTCTCTTGTTTTGCGAAGGTTTCTTGCTTCTTCTAGAAAGGTTTTCCTCTTCCTTTTTACGCATTTTCTTGTCAAATGAAGCCCGCTTCGGTGCTTGATTTTCTAGGACAAAATAGGCACAACCATAACTACAGTACTCCAAAAGATAGTCCTGTAAGCGGCTAATCTTTTCATTTTTTTCCTCTGTTCGGTCGTCTTTGTAAAAACCACGTAGACGGAGCTGTTCATTACTCCAGTCGCCAACGACATAATCAAACTTGGTCAACACTTCTGAGAAGCGTTGATTAAAGACTGTCACATCGAAGGCATCCTTGATATTTTCAACCAAGGTAAAAGCAATCCCTTCAGTCTCAACCTTATCCCCATTCACATGAAATTCTGGGCCAGGAAACTTGTTATAGTTGTATAATTCAGGTGCAATTTCTTTACGCATAGTCTTCCTTTTCCACGATTACTTAACACTCTATTTTACCATAATTTCTAGCAGTTAGCACGTTTCTCATAAAAATGAAAAAAGTCTGACGATTTTGTCAGACTTCTGCTTTATAACCTTAAAAAGAGAAGATTGACTCTTCCCTCCATATTTTTTATTTAGCTGCTGCGTAAAGCTCGTCTACTTTGTTCCAGTTAATGACTGAGAAGAAAGCTTTGATGTAGTCAGGACGTACATTGCGGTATTTCACATAGTAAGCATGTTCCCAAACGTCCAAGCCCAAAATTGGTTTTTTACCTTCTGAGATTGGTGTGTCTTGGTTTGCTGTTGAAGTTACTTCAAGTTTCCCTTCTTTGTTGACAACCAACCATGCCCATCCAGAACCAAAACGAGTTGTAGCCGCTGCTGTAAAGGCTGCTTGGAACTCTTCAAATGAACCAAATGTTGCGTCGATTGCTGCTGCAAGTTCTGCTGATGGAGCTGTTTTTTCCGGAGTCATCAATTCCCAGAAAAGAGCGTGGTTCAAGTGTCCACCACCATTGTTGATAAGTGCTTGACGGATATCAGCTGGGATAGAATCTACATCAGCAAGCAAAGCTTCAAGGTCTTCACCAATTTCAGGGTGTTTTTCAAGAGCAGCATTTGCATTGTTGACATAAGTTTGGTGGTGTTTGTCATGGTGCAAGTGCATTGTTTCTGCATCGATGTATGGTTCCAATGCATCGTAAGCGTATGGAAGATCTGGTAAGATAATAGCCATCTGTAATACCTCTTTTTCTTTCTATATAAAAATGATAACGCAATCATCCTGTTTTTTCAAGTTTTTTGCTCAGTTTGCTTCTGCCGCGATCTGTAAAAGTGCCTTTTCAAACAGGTACCCTTTTTCATAGACACCTGTCTTAATCTGGTAGTCCGTTTCAATCAAATAAGAAATCGCTCGCTTGAGAAATGCCAAGGAAATCCCTCTCGAATCTCTCAATGCAAACTTGATTTGATAAGGATTAGGATTGCGTCCTAGATAACTACCTAAACTACTTGCAATCTGCGATTCCGTCTGACCAGCCTCTGATAAAATCTTCACTTGGGTAAAGGTTCGGAACTGTCCTAACATGACAGCTATGAGCTTAATTTCATCCTCCCCTTTCAAGGTCAAGTCTCTGACCAAGTCACGGGCCTGATCAATCTTCTTATCCAAGATAAACTGAGTTAAGTCGAAAATATTGTCTTGCAAAGTCTTTGGAATAGCCTCGACAATGTCCTTCTCCTCAATCACGCCATCTGACTTATAAGACTGTAAAAAGAGGAGATTTTTCTGGATTTCACTAAATTGAAATCCGGATTTGAGAAGTAGATTTTCAAAAGACTTTTCTGCAAACTGCAGACCTTGTGTCTGGCTCCATTTTTGGAAATACTGGCGAAGTTCTTGTTCTTTAGGTTCAATAGCATCAAATACAGTCGCATCTCGTTTGAGCAATTTGACCAGCCGTCTTTTACTATCTAACTTTCCTTCTGCAAAAATCAACAACTTGGTTGTTGGCGAAGGGTTATCAAAGTATGCCTCAAACGACTTGAGCTCATCATCTGCTAAAAATCGTTTCTTGGCTGTTGTGATATCGACAAAATGGTCTAATATCACGATTTTCTCATCCGCAAAAAAAGGGAGACTGACCAACTCCAACTCTAAGTCTTTATAAGCTACTTCTTTCATATCAAAGTAAGCAAAGTTGAGATCAGCTGGATCATAACCAATCTGTTTCAATACTTGACTCTTCATAACTTCAAACTGACCCTGGTCTGTCCCAGTAAATAGATTCAAGCTAGATAAATTTGATAGAGATACCTTTTGACTCTCTTCTATGGCTAGCATCTTCTCTCCTTTCTTCTGATTTTTTATTAAACTTAATCAATATAGCGCAATTTCCCACGGAAATCTTCTAGGTTCTCGTACCCTTTTTCCGCCATAATAGCTTTCAGTTCATTGGTAATGCGTTCAAAAGCACCGACGCCTTCTTTGTGAAGGGTAGTCCCTACTTGCACCATACTCGCACCGCAGAGGATGTGTTCAAAGGCATCACGACCCGTTAGAACACCACCAGTTCCGATGATTTGAATTTGCGGATTGAGACGTTGGTAGAAGGCATGTACATTCGCTAGAGCAGTTGGTTTGATGTACTCTCCACCAATGCCACCAAAACCATTTTTAGGACGAATCACGACAGACTCATCTTCTATATAAAGGCCATTTCCGATAGAGTTAACACAGTTGACAAACTTAAGCGGATATTTGTTGAAAATAGCTGCTGCTTGGTCAAAGTGAACAATGTCAAAATATGGTGGTAATTTAATTCCAAGAGGTTTGGTAAAGTAGGCAAATACTTCTGCCAAAATCCGGTCTGTTGTCTCAAAATCATAGGCAATCTGGGGTTTTCCTGGAACATTTGGACAAGAAAGATTAAGCTCTGTCAGCCCTTTGAATTCACTCTCTTGAACTTTTTTCAAGATGGTATGTGTTTCTTCTGGAGACATGCCGACTAGGGAAAGGAAGAAAGTACGGTTTGGCTCTTTTTCCTGCAAGTCCAAAAGATAGTCCAGATAGTAGTCTAAGCCATTATTTGGTAAGCCCATGGAGTTGATAGAACCAAGTGGAACATCCTGGTAGCGTGGCTCAGGATTGCCCTGACGAAAGTCCAAGGTCGCTGTCTTCGTGACAAAAGTACCCGCTGCTGAGTTTTTGACCCCTTCAAGCTCTTCTATCGTCATACAAGCCACACCCGCTGCATTCATCAAGCAATTGTCAAACTCAAAGCCAGCTATTTGTGTTTTCGTTGATACCATGATTCTGATCCTCCAGATTCCTTTTATTTCTAATATTATACCATACTTTAAGATTTTCTCTTTGAGAAACTAATTTCTATATAAAACGTTCGGTTTTGTAAATTGAAAGAATTTTTAGAAAATTTCTGTTTTTTTCTTTACACTCAAAAAAAATTCTGCTATAATGGCTCATGTAATAAAATATAACAACAAAAAGGAGAACGATATGACATCTGCTAAAGACTATATCCAAAGCGTGTTTGCAACTGTGAAAGCTCGTAACGGGCATGAGGCTGAATTTCTCCAGGCGGTTGAAGAATTCTTCAGCACTTTGGAACCTGTATTTGAAAAACATCCCGAGTATATCGAAGAAAACATCTTGGCACGTATCACTGAGCCTGAGCGCGTGATTTCTTTCCGTGTGCCTTGGGTGGACCGTGATGGAAAAGTCCAAGTCAACCGTGGTTACCGTGTTCAATTCAACTCAGCTGTTGGACCATATAAAGGCGGACTTCGTTTCCACCCAACTGTGAACCAAGGGATCTTGAAATTCCTCGGCTTCGAACAAATCTTTAAAAACGTCTTGACTGGACTTCCAATCGGTGGAGGTAAAGGGGGATCAGACTTCGATCCTAAAGGAAAGACTGACGCTGAAGTGATGCGCTTCTGCCAAAGCTTTATGACAGAATTGCAAAAATACATCGGACCATCTCTTGACGTACCTGCTGGTGATATCGGTGTTGGAGGACGTGAAATTGGTTACCTTTATGGACAATACAAACGTCTTAACCAATTTGATGCGGGTGTCTTGACTGGTAAACCTCTTGGATTTGGTGGTAGCTTGATTCGTCCAGAAGCAACTGGTTATGGTTTGGTTTACTACACTGAAGAAATGCTCAAAGCTAATGGTAACAGTTTTGCTGGTAAGAAAGTGGTAATTTCAGGTTCTGGTAACGTAGCTCAATATGCTCTTCAAAAAGCGACTGAACTTGGTGCGACTGTTATCTCTGTATCTGACTCAAACGGTTATGTCATCGATGAAAATGGTATTGACTTCGATCTTTTGGTTGATGTTAAAGAAAAACGCCGTGCTCGTTTGACTGAGTATGCAGCTGAGAAAGCAACTGCTACTTACCATGAAGGTTCTGTATGGACTTACGCTGGTAACTACGACATCGCTCTTCCATGTGCGACTCAAAACGAAATCAACGGTGAAGCAGCTAAACGTTTGGTTGCTCAAGGCGTTATCTGTGTATCTGAAGGTGCTAACATGCCTAGTGACCTTGATGCGATTAAAGTCTACAAAGAAAACGGAATCCTTTACGGACCTGCCAAAGCTGCTAACGCTGGTGGTGTAGCTGTATCAGCGCTTGAAATGAGCCAAAACAGCCTTCGCCTCTCATGGACACGTGAAGAAGTTGATGGACGCCTCAAAGACATCATGACAAACATCTTCAACACAGCTAAAACAACTGCTGAAACATACGGACTTGGTACTGACTACCTTGCAGGAGCAAATATCGCTGCCTTCGAAAACGTAGCAAACGCTATGATTGCACAAGGTATTGTTTAATTAGTCGATACATCCTATCGGAGGACAAATGATGAACTTACGGCCAATGGAAGTGAGAGATAATCCAGCTGTAGCGCAACTCATTCGAGCTAGCCTAGAAGAATTCGGACTTGACAAACCAGGAACTGTCTACTTTGATTCTCATCTAGATCATTTGGCCTACTATTATCAACATCAAGAGAGAGCAGCTTACTTTGTTCTGGAAGATGAAGGACAGCTGGTTGGCTGTGGTGGCTTTGCACCAGTGTCCGATAAGATTGCTGAATTACAAAAACTGTATGTCACTAAAAATAGCCGTGGCAAAGGTTATTCCAGCCGGTTGATAAAGCGGATATTCCAGGAAGCCCGCCTAGCAGGTTATGAACAGCTTTATCTAGAAACCTCTACTGAACTGGCTACGGCTGTGGCAATCTATCGGCACTATGGTTTCACATCACTGCAAGAACCACTTTCTAACGCCGCCGGCCACCCAGCTATGAATATCTGGATGATAAAATCCCTCTTATCAGATGAATAGATGGCAGTATACTAATGTAGCCAATGCTATGATAGTAAAGGTATTGTTTCAGCACTATCACACTAGAAGAAATCCGACTGCTTATAAAAGCAGCCGGATTTTTATATATCTAATTTTTCAAAAAATTTGCCTGCAGACTGCTTTTCTTTTAGCTTCTCCAGCAGTTCGTTCTCCAGGAAAGGACTTAGTTCGTCAAAATCTTGGCAAACTTCAAAAACCGTCTCTCTATCCATCTGACCATAAGCTAATTCGTAATAGTCCTTATGATGATGCCAGTTCTGATCATAGTTGACATCTGTCCGTTGATAGTAAACAATGTTTTGCTTCGGAGTCAGGTAAAGCTTCTGCGTCAGAATGCTTTTCTGATCTTTGGATAGCTTGCTACGACTGAAAATCTTGACACCTTGAAAAATCTTACGCTCATGGATACCTTGATTTGTGACTTTCAATTCAACTCTTTTATAGTACATATAGTCACCTCCAGAAATTACCTACATTATATCATACTCTGGCAGATTTGCAAGCAAAAGTGTCATTTCCAAAAGTCTTTAGTCGCCTCTAAAATCTCTTCAGTCGGTGTTACTGTGGCCTCAATAATGCTCTTACCTGTCCTTTTCAGATAGGCTTGTATCAGATGATAGCCATAAGCATAGCCTGCAGCATAGGGCATACCAACCGGAATTTGACCCTGTATCTTCGCGATTTCATCACCGTATAGATAAGGAGTCATTTCCGCCATCCCCGTTAGCTGAAGCTGACTGGAGATGATAGGCTTAATCTCTTCTAACTGCTCTGGACTGGTTGAAGTAACCCAAGGCCCAATGAGATCTTTGCCATAGAGCTCAGCAGCAAAAGACTCTGCCAATCCTTCACTGACTACCCAGTCTGCTAATGTCGTCTGCTGATTCCATTTGATAAATTGGAAGCGGACATTGTGATTACACTCATGGGCCAACGCCGCCTGTACACGGGGCAAAGTATAGTCATTTGGTAACAGACTAAGCATGAGGTATCCTGGAATTCCACCATCTCCGCTATAACCCTTATTGAGCTGTAGCATAGGTTTTTCTGGATTGCCCAATAAAATAGTAAAATGGTAATCCTCAACCTCTAAGTCATAGCCAGCCTGCTCAAAAAGCCCAATACTCCTTTTGATGGTATCCTGGCAGTCCTGCCAGAGTTGATCAGAGCTCAGAGAGTCGATAGCTGGTCTATCCTTTTCTGAGAGAGTTGAGGGTAACTGATTCATAAAACCAAGTAGGAAAAGAGCATCAAATCCTCCAGGATACTTTGCTTTCAGAGGAATGTGTTGCGTTTGGTATTTGGTTGCAAAAGGTGCTAATATTTTAGCTCGAAAGCAACCTTCTCTCTTTTCTAAAGGAAGCTCGAGCATCTCCTGATAAACTTTATCTGAACGAATCATATTGATTTGCATAATAATCTCCTTTCTTATCTATTATTAGTATAATCCCTTACCTAAGGTCAGAGTCAAGAAGAAAATTGAAATATCTATTAAAATTTCATTGAAATTACCTCAAACCGTTCGAAAATTACCTTCAATAAAGTTCTTTAATACTGAGATTATAATATCCGGAGTATCAATAAATTAAAAACTTACTTTTCTACTGTTCATAGGAATGATGATACCAGAAAAAAATAAATCCTGAATGGTAAAAACTTGTATCATTTTTTATGGAAAGCCTATTATTCAAAACTTGTTTGTCTCCTAGATAAACTATATAATTAGTTCGCCCCATTTGTGCCCCATGACAGATAAAAAGAAAAAACCGCTACTCCTAAGAATAGCGGTTTTATACGTTTTTTAAGCTACTAATGTAGTTGCTCTATTATTTAAGAGTAACTGAAGCTCCAGCTTCTTCCAATTTAGCTTTGATTTCTTCAGCTTCTGCAGTTGGAACGCCTTCTTTGATGACACCTGGTGCACCATCAACAAGTTCTTTAGCTTCTTTAAGTCCAAGACCTGTGATTTCACGTACAACTTTGATAACGCCAACTTTTTTGTCACCAGCAGCTGTCAACTCAACGTCAAATGAATCTTTAGCAGCACCAGCGTCAGCAGCACCAGCTGCAGCAACAGCTACAGGAGCAGCTGCAGTTACACCAAATTCTTCTTCGATAGCTTTTACAAGGTCGTTCAATTCAAGGATTGAAGCTTCTTTAATTTCAGCAATAATGTTTTCAATGTTCAATGCCATTGTTATTTCCTCCAAATAAGTTTTTAATTTTATAATAGTTTTTCCGTAGCTAGGCTACGCTGCGTAGCTTAAGATTAAGCTGCGTCTTCTTTGTTGTCTGCAACCGCTTTGACTGCAAGAGCAACGTTGCGCACTGGCGCTTGAAGTACAGAAAGGAGCATAGAAAGAAGTCCTTCGCGGTTTGGAAGAGTTGCAAGAGCAACGATTTCTTCTTTAGATGCGACAGCGCCTTCGATTGCACCACCTTTGATTTCAAGTGCTTCAGCGTTTTTAGCAAAATCGTTCAAGATTTTCGCTGGTGCGATAACATCTTCGTTAGAAAATGCTACTGCAGATGGTCCAACAAATACTGATGCAAGATCTTCAAGACCAGCTTTTTCAGCTGCACGACGCAAGATTGAGTTTTTAATGACTTTATACTCAACTTCGCTTCCACGAAGCTCACGACGAAGAACTGTATCTTGCTCAACTGTCAAACCACGAGCGTCTACAACGACGATAGATGCAGCAGCTTTCATTTTTTCAGCTACTACGTCAACTAGTTCCGCTTTTTTAGCAATAATTGCTTCACTCATTAGTGTGTTCACCTCCGTAATTATTTTGCTTGGGGAATTTTTCCAAAAGAAAAACGCGCCCAAACCTAGACACGAAAGTACAATACGCTTCTTTTTACATGATACGTTTTGTCCTCGGTAGGATCTTTATGAGTCGAGCTCCCCTACTGTCTTAGGCAGTTTTTTCAAACCGTATATAAGTATAGCATAGACAAAAAAAGAATGCAAGATTTTTGCAAACTTTTTTTGAAATTTTTTTAAATCTCTACTGTCAAAACTTTGCCTTGCTTAACCACCTGTTCTCCAGCGATATAAACATCATCAACATCACTGGATTTGACTGCATAAACCAGATGAGAGAGCATATTTTTCTGAGGTTGAAGATGGATTTTTCCTTGTGGTTGAATAACCAGAAAATCTGCCTGCTTGCCGACTTCTAGACTTCCTATCTGCTTTTCCATTCCTAGAACCTTAGCTCCTTCGATTGTCAGTGCCTTAAGGGCTATCTCGATTGGAAACTGGCTGGCATCTCCACTCTTCATTTTCTGTAAGAGAGCTGCGGTCCGTCCTTCCTCAAACATATCAAGATTGTTATTGGAAGCAACTGAGTCAGTCGCAATTCCGACTGCTACTCCTGCTTTTTGCAGTTGGATGATTGGAGCGATCCCTGAGGCCAGTTTGAGGTTACTAATAGGATTATGGGCGATAGCCACATGAGAAGTTGCCAAGCGTTCAATTTCTCTCTCGTTTAATTCGACCCCGTGAGCAAAGACAGACGGATGATCTAAGTAACCTAGTTCTTCTAGAAAGGCGAGGGGGCGTTTGCCATAGCGTTTCAGGATAATTCCTGATTCCTCCTTGGTCTCCGCCACATGAATATGGATAGGAATATTCAGCTCTTTTGCCATTTCTAAGCTTTCTTCCAGTAAATCTTTACTACAGCTGTAGGGAGAATGTGGGGCTACCATAACTTTGAAATTTGGATTTTCATATCCTAAGATTTCCTCTATAATGGCTCGTGTTCTACTTATAGTCTCAGCAGTTGTTTCTGCCTCTGAAGAAAAGAGGGTCGGTGAGAAATAACAACGCATCTTGGAAGCCTTAACTGCCTGATAAATTTGCTCAATATCCACACCATTGGGATTATACATATCGTTGAAGCTTGTTGTCCCTGACTGGAGCATCTCCGTCAGAGCCTCTTTGACCGACTTGGTAGTCATGTCAGGAGTAAAGCCTGCTTCTGCTGGCCAGATATAGTCATTGAGCCATTCATGGAGATTGCTATCATCCCGAATCCCTCGCAAACCTGTCATAGCAGAATGGGTATGGCAATTGACCAAACCAGGCATGATCCAGGCTCCCTGATAGTCTATAATCTGCTCAGCTTGCTCTAAAATATCTGGCTCCTCTTGGCCGACATAGACGATTTGAGAGTCCTTAACGGCTAAGACACCATCCAAATAAACATGGAAATCTTGGTCACAAGTCACGATATTTACATGCTGATAGACTTTCATTGTTTTCTCCTTCTAAGACCCTGATTTTTCTAGCTATTGTAACAAAAAAGTCACCCGAAGGCAACTTTTTTTCCATAATAATTGCAAAATAGAAAGGATTATTCAGAGCTAAAAGCTGCTGCTTTTTGCATTTGGTAATACTTGCCCTTTCTAGCCATGAGGTCATGATGGTTCCCATACTCAACAATGTCACCATCTACCAAGACGAGAATCAAATCCGCATCCTGAATGGTTGACAAACGGTGAGCAATGATAAAGCTTGTGCGCCCCTTCATGAGTTTGGCAAAAGCATCCTGAACTAGCACTTCTGTCCGTGTATCGATGGAGGAAGTTGCCTCGTCTAAGATAAGAATCTTTGGGATAGCTAGAAAGACTCGGGCAATGGTCAAGAGCTGGGCTTGCCCAACAGAGAGGGATTCTCCTGCATTTTCCAACTTGGTATCGTATCCCTGTGGCAACTGTTGGATGAAAAAGTCTGCATTGGCTGCCTTTGCAGCAGCAATCACCTGCTCCCTACTGGCATCAGGATTTCCAAAGGCAATATTGTCATGAATGGTCACTTGCTTGAGCCAAGTTTCTTGGAGCACCATGCCAAACTGCTGTCTCAATGATGCTCGGGTATAATCGTAAATAGAACGACCGTCTAACAAGATATCTCCCGAGTTAATAGGATAAAAACGCATGAGGAGATTGATGAGAGTTGACTTACCAGCACCTGTTGGACCAACGATGGCTACCTTGCTACCAGCTGGGATATTGATAGACAAATCCTTAATCAAGATCCTTTCAGGATGGTATCCAAAAGAAACATGCTTAAAGGAAATGGCTCCCTTAACTTGGTCACTGGTCAAGACTTCCTTACCTGTTTCAGCCACCTCTGGACTTTCTAAGACAGCATAGACGCGCTCTGCGCAAGCGAGAGCACTTTGCAACTCAGCTAGCACTGAAGAAATATCGTTAAAGGGCTTGGTATACTGCTGAACATAGTTCAAAAAAGTTACTAAACGCCCAATGGTCAAGGTTGAACCCATCATGATACGATAAGCTCCTACTCCAGCTAGAAGAGCATAAATGAGCGCATTGACAAAGCGAGTCGAAGGATTAACCGTTGAGGAATAAAAGATAGCTGACTGAGAATAGCTTGCGTAGTTGGCATTCGCCTCGTGCAGTCTTTGGATAAACTCTGTCTGAGCATTGAAGGACTGGATAATGGTCTGCTGGCTAAGCGACTCTTCAATCAACTGAGTCTGAATTCCCCTCGTCTCTGTTTGCTTCTGGAAGAGATGATAGGAGCGTTTGGCAATAAAGCGTGAAATCACCATGGACAGCGGCGTCAACAGCAAGACCAAGAGGGTCATGAGGAGGTGAATTTGGAGCATGGCTAGAATACTAACCAAAATCATCAAAACACCAATGAAAAATTGATTGAAAATCATGGTCAAACCAGCTGCCAACTGTTCTATGTCTGTGGTCACACGACTAACCATCTCTCCACTGCCCTGCCGGTTCACAAAAGCAATCGGTAAACGATGGAGCTTATGGATAATTCGCTCTCGCAAGTCTCTGGTATAAGAGAAGATTAGACGATTATAAAGAAGAGGATTGGCCCATTGTACCAGAGTATTTCCTATGACTACCAATATCATCTGAATGAAAATCTGCCAAAAAACTGGTGATGAACCAGCCACTAGAACTTGGTCAATGACCTGTCCAATCAGAATAGGTAGGTAAATTGATAAGCCAACTTGGGCAATAGTTCCTAGAAAGGCAAGGAAAAGGAGGAAAGGATGGTTTGCTAAATCTATGGCCAAACGTTTGAGCGTCTGGTTTGCAGTTTGTCGTTTCATGCTAGTCCTCCTTTCCATGTTGGGATGCATTGATTTCGCGATAGACTTGGCTAGTCTTCATCAAGTCATCGTGCTTGCCAACAGCTAGTAACTCACCTTTTTCCAAGAGGAGAATCTGGTCAGCCATACGAAGTGTCGAAGTCCGTTGAGAAATCAAGATTAAACTCGTGTTTGGCAAATTCTCTCGGATAGCTTTCAAGAGATTGGACTCGGTAATGGTGTCGAGGGCCGAGGTCGCATCATCTAAGATGAGAAATGGAGCTTGGCGCAAGACTGCACGTGCGATAGACAGCCTTTGTTTTTGTCCACCTGAGAAATTTCGACCTCCAGCCTCAACCAGGGCATCCAAGAGTCCTTCCTTTTCACTGACAAAATCCTTAGCTTGCGCAATCTCCAAGGCCTGCCAGAGTTCTTGGTCAGATACTTCTTGATTGAAACCCAGAGTCAAGTTGGAACGAATAGTTCCCTTAAAAAGTTCGACTTTTTGAGGCACATAGGCAATCCAAGACCGCCATTGCTCAAGATTACGAGGACTACGTCCATTTCGATAAAGGTCAATACTTCCCTTGTCTGCCGGATAAAGACCAAGTAAGACTTGCACCAAGCTTGATTTACCTGAACCAGTTCCCCCGATTATACCAAGGATCTGCCCTTGATTCATATCAAAGGAAATGTTTCTCAGAGAAGGCTGGGCCGCATCAGGATAGGTAAAGGTTAATTCTTTGACTTGCAAAATCCGATCACCGGTAGCTTGCTTTTGTTCTAACTCTGAATGGATATCCTCTGGAGCTTCGGTAAAAACTTCCTCAATTCGCTTGGCTGAGATATAGGACTGATTGAGAGAATTGATCAGCATAGCTAGCTTAACCAATTCCACCAAAATTTGCAAGAGGTAGTTGATAAGGGCAATAAGAGCACCTTGACTGAGTAAACCTCCTTGAATTGAAATATAGCCCTGCCCGATGATGACGAGAAGGGTTCCATTGACAATCAGATAAGTCAGAGGTGTTAACAAACTAGACCAGAAACCCGTCTTTTCTTGCAATCTAGCATAAACTTGGTTAAGGGTTTGAAAAATCTGTAATTCTCGTTTTTCTTGCCCAAAGGCACGAATAACTCGCATGCCTTGTAATTGCTGACGCGTTTCCTGAACCAGTTGGTCCGTTTTCTTTCTGAGACTACTGTAGAGAGGATTGACCAGTCGAGAGAGACCGACAATGACGATTGTCAAAAAACCAACCATGACCAAAAACCAAAAAGTCAGCTCAGCTGAGATGCGATAGGCCATAAAGATAGCCCCAAAAACAATAATAGGCGCTCGCAAAAAGAGGCGCAGGAATTGATTGATCCCAGTCTGTATCTGGTAGGTATCAGAAGTCAAGCGGGTCACCAAGCTAGAAGTTGTCAAACGGTCTCTGCTGTCCTTAGGCAAAGAAAGAATATGACGATAGAGGTCGTTTGTCAATTCCTTGGCAAAACCTACCGCTGCCTTGGCTGAGTAAAACTGAGCTACCAAGGCCACTAAAACGCCAATCACTGCAAAGATAAGGAGCAGGCCAATCTGCATCCAGAGATGGCCTTGATCTCTCTGAGGCAAGGACTGGTCAACAATCCCAGCAATCACCATGGGAACCAAGAGCTCAAAAACAGCTTCTAGTAGCTTGAACAAGGGTGCTATAATCGACTCATTGATGTAGGGTTTGAAGTAAGATAGTAAGTGTTTCATAAATCCCTTCTATTCTTATTCTGGAAATGAAGAAAGTGGGAAGCCCCACCCTCTCAGTTTTATTTGTTTAAGTAAGGTAATAGATAGCCATATCCTGCTTTTTCCATCTCATCCTTGGCTACAAAGCGCAAGGAGGCAGAATTAATACAGTAACGCAGGCCACCTAACTCCTGAGGTCCATCTGTAAAGACATGACCCAAGTGAGCATTTCCTGACCGAGAACGAACCTCGATTCGCTCCATTCCATGGCTCAAATCCTTGTAATAGTGAATTAATTCCTTAGAAATCGGACGACTAAAACTTGGCCAACCACAACCTGAGGCAAACTTATCCTTAGCAAAAAAGAGTGGCTCCCCTGTCGTGATGTCTACATAAATCCCCTCTTCAAAAGTTTGGTCATAAGCATTACTAAATGGAGCCTCTGTAGCAGCTTCTTGCGTAACACGATAAGACTCTTCAGTTAAGCTTTCCTTTAACACCTCTTGACTAGGCTTTTCATAGTTTGAGGCGTCAATCAATGGCTTCTCAGCATCGGTCACATCGATATGACAATAACCTGAAGGATTTTTCTTGAGATAGTCTTGATGGTAGTCTTCTGCTAATATGTAGTGGCGAAGTTTCTCCACCTCTACTACAATCTTTCGACCCAGCATGCGCTCCTGCTCCTGCACCACTGTGTAGATAGCTGGCAAGTCTGCTTCATCCTGATAATAGATTCCCGTTCGATATTGGCGACCACAGTCATTCCCCTGCTGGTTAATAGACACTGGATCAATAACACGGAAATAATAAAGCAAAATCTCTCTGAGTGACACAGCTTTCTCATCATAAATCACTTGAACCGTTTCTGCATGGTCTGTTTCCTTGAGCAGCTGGTAATTGGTCGTTTCGACTTGCCCATTAGCGTAGCCGACACTGGTTGCTAGCACTCCAGAAATACGTGAAAAATATTCCTCTAAACCCCAAAAACAACCACCTGCTAGATAAATTTCTGCCATCTTTATTTCTCCTTTATCAAGTTTTTAACTAATACTCTTCGAAAATCTCTTCAAACCACGTCATCTCTATCTGCAACCTCAAAACAGTGTTTTGAGCAACCGGCGGCTAGCTTCCTAGTTTGCTCTTTGATTTTCATTGAGTATAAACTTCTTTTCAAAAAAAGGATAGGAAGCCCTTTAATCAAGACTTTCCCCATCCTATCTTCTATTTCTTTACTTTGTTTCGACACGGACACCTTGGGTATCAACCTTCAAATCATGAAGTTTGCCTTTGAAAGACTGCTTTTGCAATTCTGCCTTAATCGCTGGCATCTTGTCATGAGAAGCCAAGACCATAACTGTCGGTCCAGCACCAGAAAGATAGGTTGCATAGGCACCATTCTCTTTGGCTACTTGCTTAATCGTCACAAATTCACGGACCAGACTTTGACGATAACGCTCGTGGAAGAGGTCCCCCTCGATTGCTTGGCCAGCTGTCACCATATCTCCTGCTAATAAGGCTGCAACGGCCACATTGGCGATAGAACTAGCTGCAACAGCTTCCTTGTAGGACAATTTCTTAGGAAGGACACCTCGGCTATCGCGAGTGCGTAATTCATAGTTGGGAATATAAGCTAGAAAATCACACTCCGGGAAGTCTGCCACAATCGCAGAAACGTGCCCTTCAACGGAACTCGCAACAACAAGATTTCCATAAATGGCTGGAGCTACATTGTCAGGATGTCCTTCAATCTTGGTAGCCAACTGCAATTTGTCGTGGTTAGATAAGTTGAGATTGCCCAGTTGGTTAGCCAGTTCAATCCCAGCAACGATAACCGAGCTAGAAGAACCCAAACCACGCGCCAAGGGAACATCACTGGTCATTTTCAAGCGTCTCGGTTGCAAGTCAGGCGCAATTTGCAAGGCAATCTTAAGCAAAAGATTACGCTCGTCATGGGGAATCCATTTGCCAATCTGGTGTTCAATCAACCACTCATCCCGTTCTTCACAAACCTCAATTTGAAGATACTTGGTTACAGCTACACCGACCGAATCAAAACCTGGCCCGATATTGGCACTGGTTGCAGGTACAATAATCTTCATCCTATTCTCCTAACACCTTGAAGGTATTCAAGAGGTCAAATTCTGAAGCTTTGGCCAACTCAGCTGAAACATTCTCAAGTTGTGCTTTATTAATCTTATGAGTGATAATCACTACACGCGCCTTGTCACCCTCTTTGCCATCTTGGAGGATTTGCTTGAAGGAAATATCTTGGGCATTAAAGATTTCAGCCAATTTCAAGACCTGACCTTTTGAGTCTGGTGCCAAGATTGAGAAATAGTAGTTTGCTTTAACATCTTCAGGATTTGCCAAAACCAAGTCACGGCTATATTCGTTGAAGTCTTTACCAATAGTGCCATCATTCAAGCGACGAACGATACGGACAATGTCCGCTACAACACTTGTTGCAGTTGGTTTTTGACCCGCACCTGGTCCGTAGTACATCGATTCACCGATGCCGATAGACTCCACAAAGACTGCGTTCATTACCCCATTCACACTGGCAAGTGGGTGTGCTTTAGGAAGGAAAGTTGGAGTCACTTCTGCAGCAATACCTGAAGGAGTTTCCTCAATAGAACCAACCAATTTCACTACATAGCCAAGGTCTTGGGCTACAGCTACGTCTTCTGGTGTGATGTTGCGGATTCCCTTGTGGGCTACATCGTCAAAGGCAACCTTCATACCAAAAGCAAACTGGCTCAAAATCACCATCTTGTAGGCTGCGTCAATCCCATCCACGTCATTTGTAGGATCGCTTTCTGCAAAACCTAATCTTTGTGCTTCAGCCAGAGCATCATCGTAAGACCAGCCTTCTTCCACCATCTTGGTCATC
Organism: Streptococcus sp. VT 162; assembly: GCA_000688775.2. Taxonomy (NCBI): domain Bacteria; kingdom Bacillati; phylum Bacillota; class Bacilli; order Lactobacillales; family Streptococcaceae; genus Streptococcus; species Streptococcus sp. VT 162. Next base: position 737,092 of record CP007628.2, on the reverse strand, counting down.
ATGAAGTTGGAAGTTCCATTAACAACGCCAAGAACGCGCGTAATTTTGTCAGAAGCCAACGAATTTGCCAAAGTACGAAGAATTGGAATACCACCAGCAACTGCTGCTTCGTAGTAAAGTGCTACATTATGCTCTTTAGCAATTTCTAACAATTCTGCACCATGGACAGCCAAAAGGTCCTTGTTGGCAGTAACAACGTGTTTCCCAGCTTCCAAGGCACGAGTGATAAAGGTTTTAGCTGGTTCGATACGCCCCATCAATTCCACTACAATAGTAATGTCCTTGTCTGATAAAATATCGTCTACATTGGTTACAAAGTTAAAGTCATTTCCTGCTGCAAGCAAGCGGTTCTTTTCATCTTCATCCTTGACCAATACCTTGGCTACTTCAATCTCTGAATGAGCTGACTGAACGATTTTTTCTCCATTTTCCTTTAGTAGGAATGGCACACCACTTGCAACGGTACCAAATCCAAGTAAAGCAATTTTAACTGTCATGTTTGTCTCCTAGAAATTTTCTGATATAGCCATTATAACAGAATTTTATGAAAATTCCTATTATAGTAAATCACTATTTCAGTCTGGTAAAGAAAAAACGAATCCCATGATTCGTCTTTCTTGATAAATGAAAATTGATTTTGAAATTTATGAACGAATCTTTTGCAAATTAAGAACTGCATCGTGATTGATCAAGATTTGCCCATACTCTTGCAAGACTGAACGACTGATGTCACTGTCGTCTGCAAATTCACGCATACGAGCCAAGAGCCAAGCCGGATATGGACTTGGATGATTTTCCACATCGACTAAGATTGTCAAATAGTAGTGTCCATTCATCTTATAGAGTTCAGAGGTTTCCATCTGGTAGTTAACCGTCTTTGCAAAAGCAACTAAGTCAGCAAGGCTTGCAAAGCGCAGGATATAGTAGATATAAGGTTCTTTCTTACTCTCAGTCTCCTTGTCTGCCTGCTCTTGCTCTTCTTCCTTTGCTTCGACCTGCTCTAGAGATTGGATGGCCTCAATATCGTCCTTGGTTTTATCTGCAATGCTCTTTTCCAAGGTTTTGAGAAATTCATCCGGCGACATTTGGGCTAATTCTTCCATGTCTGGTAGATCCGCCAAATCTTCAAAATCCAGATTTTGGTCAATCTTGGATTTGGTCACAAAGACGTCCACCTTATCAGGTTTTGGCGTCACGCGGAAACTCAGCATGCCACTATCCAAGAAATTGTCTGGCATCTCTAACTCATCTAAAATAGCATAGAAAAACTCTTCAGTTTTTTCCTGAGGAACGAGAAAGTCTGCAATCTCCATTCCTCGGTCCATCAAATCATCTAAAGTCATCGTGATTTTCAGTGTTGTATCACTAATTTGTTTCATCTTCATATCTAGTAACCTCATACTTTCAGTCTATCTATTATACTAGATTTTTACGATTTTATCAAAAGAATGAAGCGAGAATGTGATATAATACTAGATATGATTTTAGATTTAAGAAAGAAAGTTCAATGAAAAATATAAAAGTAAATGCCTTGGCCAGCTTGCTGGTCAATATTCTCAATATCGTTTTTCCACTGATAACCAATCCTTATCTGACACGGATTCTCAGCAAATCCAACTACGGTTATTTCAATACAGCCAATACCTGGGCAAGTTTCGTTATTCCACTAGCTGCCTTTGGGATATACAACTACGGGATTCGAGCTATCAGTAAGGTCAAGGATGACAAGAATAAAATCAACTACGTCTTTTCTAAGTTGTTTTATATCTCGGTTTTCACCTCTCTCCTGACCACTGGTATCTACTTCCTCATTATCTTCTTTGACACTAGCATTGAGAATCTGAAAGTCCTCTACTACATCCTAGGGGCTCAAGCACTCTTCCAATTTCTCAATATCGAATGGATGAACGAGGCTTATGAAAATTATGCCTTCATCCTCTATAAAACGTTAATTATTCGAATTACCATGCTAGTCGCTATCTTCGCCTTTGTTAAAACGGCAGATGATATTGTTCCTTATGCTATCGTTATGACAGCGACCACTATCCTCAACTACCTGCTCAGTTTTCTTTGGATCAAGAGAGAAGTTTCTTTTGTTAAGATCGGTTTCGTAGAACTTGCTAAAGCTTCTAAACCACTCTTCACTATGCTTCTCTTAGCAAATGCTAATATGCTTTATACCTTGCTAGATAGAATGTTTATCACCAAGGGACCAGATGAAAACTACATTTCTTATTATACAATTGCCTATAGTATCGTCATGTTGATTGCCAGTGTCTTGAGTGGAGCTATCAACGTCAGTATTCCACGCCTTGGCTACTATCTCGGTAAAAAGGATTACAAGTCCTATAATTATCTCGTGAATCAAGCGGCATCCTTATTCTATTTCCTTATGGTTCCAACTAGTATCGGGATTATGATATTGGGACGGTACGCAACTGTTATTTATTCTTCTGAAAAATATCTTGAAGCGGGTATCGTAACTAGCGTCTTCGCTTTTCGTACCATCATTTGGGCTATAGAGTTGATTCTTGGTAAACAGATTATCTTTATCAACGACCATGAAAATCGCTTAACAGCCTTCTACTTCCTTGGTGGTGGTGCCAATATACTATTAAATAGCATCTTGTATTTCAATAATATTTTTGCACCTGAGTATTACATCGCTACGACCATTATCGCAGAAACTATCGTTGTTTTACTTGAAATTCATTTTATCAAGAAACACCAACTGATTAGTTTAAAAGAAATTTTTATAACCTTAACACGTTATAGCCTCATATCCCTTGGTTTTATCCCAATCTTCTATATTTTCAAGATGATTTTCCAAATCAATTCCTACACAGTAAACTTCAATATGATTCTCATGGTTCTGTCTACCGTAGCAACTTGTGGTATCTATTACCTCTTGACCCTCTTTATTACCAAAGACAAAACACTCCACTATGCACTGAACCTTGTACTTGCTAAATTAAAACGAAATTAAAAAAATCCCCTACTGATAAATTAGTTGCCAGTAGGGGATTTCTTCTTTATTCGTTTTCTTTCTTTTCCGAAGCGTTGGCTTCTAGATTTGAATCTTGTTTAGGTTGTTCAACAATAGAGGAATTAGCTTCTTGTTTCTGTTCTGGCTTGACTGCCTCGCTATTTACAGCAGCAACAGCCTGTTTCCAGATACCTTCTTCGTTTACTTTGTAACCATCAGGTGTTGTTGCGTTCTTCAACAAAGAACCATCAGCTTGGAAATAGTACCAATTACCATCAAGCTGTTTCCAACCTGTCTGCATAGCTCCTGATTCATCAAAGTAATAATGATCACCATTTACTTTATGAAGGCCAACCAACATGATGCCATCTTCAGGATTTAGATAATACCAGACGCCTTTGTCTTTTATCCAACCAGTTTTCATGGCTCCATTTGATTCAAAGTAACGGTAATGATTATCAAACCATTTCCAGCCAGTTTGCATGGCACCAGATTTGCTAAAGTAATATTGCTTACCATCTACTTGATGGAGGCCGATTAACATAACGCCTTCCTTACCTTCAAGATAATACCAGGCATCACCATCTTTCAACCAACCAGTTTGGAGTGCGCCCGACGTAGCGTAGTAATGCCAAGAATCATTTGACCACTGCCATCCAACTTGCATAGTACCTGCAGAGCTGAAGAAATAGTTCTTACCGTCAATCTCTTTAGATCCTACAGCCATGATACCTGTTTCTGGATCCAAATAATACCATGATTCTTTATCTTTCAACCAACCAGTTTTCATAGCACCTGAGTTCGTATAGAAGTACCAGCTATTGTCTTGCCACTTCCAGCCAGTCTGCATGGCACCACTAGCATTCAAATAGTAACGAACACCATTTATATCTTGTCTGCCAGTTAACATGATGCCATCTTTATCCAGATAATACCATGTTTCCTGATCCTTGACCCAGCCGGTTTTCATAGCTCCAGAACTTGCAAAATAGTTCCAGTGACCATCAACAAATGCCCAGCCAGTTTGCATGATACCTTCTTGATTAAAGTAGTATGTGCTTCCATTGATATTCTTTTTACCGATGGTCTTTAGCCCATCCTCATCATAGAAATACCAATTTGAATCAATCTTTTGCCATGTTGAAGGCTTACCTGCTGTTTGGAGTGCACCACTTTCGCTAAAGAACATCTTCTTGCCATTATAGACTTGGTGTCCTGTTAGCATCTTCCCATCTGCCGCAAAGAGATACTTTTTCCCTCCAATTTCAGAGAGCTCGCTAAATCGTCTAGCACCATTTGATTGGATATAATACCAAGAGTCATCTAGTTTGAACCAACCACCAGTTTGCATTTTACCATTTTGGCTCAGATAGTAATCATTCCCTTTGGCATTTTCTCCCCAGTCGTCGTTAAGGTGAAGCCAGCGACCTGCTTGCATTTGTCCTTTTCCATTAAAGAAATAAGTGGCTCCGCCAATCTCTCTCCAGCCGATAGCCATTTCTCCGTCAGTCAAACGATATTTCCAATAACCATCTTCTTGATACCATTTTTCGTCAACTACAGGGATATTAGGGAAGGAATTTGAAACATTTGCAAATCCTTTATCGCTAATATCAAAAACGGTAGCGTCTTGAGTTTGGCTAGCAGCATGAAGAACCTGAATATTTTTCTTCTGAAGGTATTGTCTGGTTGAAGCAACATTAATATCTCCACCAGTTGTCTGAATAATCATTTTTGGTGATAAGTTTTCAAGGAAATTAATCGTATTTGAAATTGTCGCATCATAATGGTGGTTCCATTTCATCATATCAACCTTACCGATAACTGGACCTAACTTATCTTCTGCTCCTTCGGCATTATCCAAATCTCCACCAAGATAGATTCTCTTTCCTGCCACAGTCACCACTGAAACGATGGAGTTGGAGTTATCATCTCGAACTTTTTTCAGATTCCCTTCAGCATCATATTCATTCTTATAGTTGTAGAGTTGGATATCCATATCACCTAATTTTAGATGACTATCCTCATCTGAAATATTCTGGATAAGTGTAACTCCTCGTTTTTGAGCTGCTCTCAAAGCATTATCATAATTGAAAAGATTATCCCATAGTCCCCAGTTTGCTGTGATCCGATCATCTGAATATTTTTTCAAATAAAACTTACCGACTTGATATCGATTGAGTATTTCGTCTGCTCCACCAATATGGTCACTATGAACATGAGTTCCTATAATAAAATCTAATTTTTTTACACCTATTTGATCCAAGTGGCGAATCAATCGATCCTCCAATACTTGATAATTTCTCATGGAAATTCCCCAGCGGCTTGGATAGCGTGGGTCACTCCCATCAGGAAAATCATAGTCTTCTCCCATATCAATCAAAGCATAGTGACCATTGCTTTCCAGAAGGATGGCATCACTCCCAGATTTTGCTTTAGTATTTATGAAATGGATACGATTGCCCGAACCTGCAGAGATGGTATCTGCATCTACTCCTTGCGATAACTGAATCAGTAATAGAAAGAATGCGAGAACACTATAGCTGACTGATTTTAATAACCATTTATTTTTCACCTTGAAAACTCCTTTATCTTAACAATAAGCAACTTTTAAAAATCTAATCAATCCAATAATTTTTATCCCCTCCTGGGACTTGTTGCTCAATAGGTGGTGGAGTCATATAGTTTTCTCCAAATTCGTAGACAAGTATTTCATGGTATTTTCTCGGAACCTTGACCACAATGTTTTCATAAGGCATATCAATCAAATCATAGAGCCATTCTTTTTTTATACCATTTGGATAATAAGGGTCATAGATAGTACAAGTAAGATCTGTTGCTTGATCTACACTATACTTCAAAGCAAGGCTCTCTAATTTTTGATTCCATAGCTGTGGGGAAGTTAAGCGGAAAATAGCTGATCCCATATAACGAGGGAGGTTTTTAAGTCCACCATTCTCAGACTTGATCCCTTTAAAATTCAAAGAAGAAAGGCGAATGAAATATTTGTAGAGCTTCATTTTCTTACGGTCACTTTCCTGTGTTACGACACCATCATATGGAAAAATGTCAACGCAAGTTCCCAATACGACCGTTGGGTCTACGAGGTTAGCATCTCGACGAGTCCTTACATCATAGACTCTCATATAACTGTATGGATATCCCTTTGTTTCTCTGAATGAAATCAATTTGTAGTAGGGATGATTTTCATTTTGTAAAACCTTATACAGTTTTTCAAATTCATCACGCGCCAAGGAAATATCTGTATCATCATCCCAAGGGATAAATCCTTTATGGCGTACAGCTCCTAGTAAGGTTCCAAAATCAATAAAGTATTTGATTTGATGTTGTTCACAAAGCTCATGTAGATACTTTAAAATATCCAATTCTACTTGCTTGATTTCTTCAAGAGTTAAAGTTCTTTCAGACATAGGTTCTATTCTCCTAAATTTGACTATATTTTTAAACGTTTCTTAATCCCAATCCCGTCATTTAGACCTTTTAACAATCTTCCATAATTTAAAATCATGATGAGATACTCTTTGTTCAACCGGTGGCAATTGCATATAGTCTCCGTAGTCTGAGGTCAAAATTTCATGATAATTTTTCGGAATGGTAAATTCCTTACCTTCAAATGTTCCAGTAGTAACTTGTTCTAGCCATTCACGTCTCCACACTGGTTTGTTCATATCCTTGTAGATAAGATAATCCACCTGCTCATAATCTGAGACTTTACGGGATTTTGCAAGCTCCTCAATCTGGGCAACGTATTTGTTCGTATTGGTAAAATAGAAAATAATAACTGACACATAACGTAGCAGTGAATTCAGTACACTTTTCGTATTGGTAATGCCTTTAAAGGTGTAGCAACTCAATTGACGTTTCTTTATCAGTTTCGTCATCTTGTTTTTAAATTCTACGTCATCCTCGTAGCCATCTACAGGGAAAATATCTACATAGATTCCCATATTCGAATCGATGCGAACATCTTCTTCTAGCAAGTAAGTAAGGTTATCCTGCACTTTCATGAAGGGATAGACATAGTTGAGATTATTTTTATAAGACATGACCTCGTAACGTTCATCAGGGTTAGTGATAAGGTAGTCTTGCAACTTTTCATAATCTTCCCGTAACATGCAGATATCCATGTCATCATCCCAAGGGATAAATCCTTGATGACGTACAGCACCAATTAGACTTCCATATGCTAAGAAATACTTGACACCAATTTTCTGACAAACTTCATGAATATACTCCATGATTCCAAGTTCCATCTGTTGAATTTCATTGACATCTGTTACTTCTTGGTACCGAACTCCTTCATCCCGTTTGCAGACTACGAGTCCATAGCCAATCGCTAGCCAGAAGATGATATTAATAAAGTTGGTTGAATACATAATCTGACTTTCAAATAATTGACCAAACAAGATACCAAAGAATAGGATCATGATCAATTTATCAGTATTTTTCTTGGAAACAATCAAATACGTTAAAAAGCGCTTGATGACATAAGCCAGTACAAGAAGGAAGGATACCAAACCTAGAACTCCCGAACTGACAAATATGGTCACAAAAATGTTATGGAAATTCCCACCGATAAGGGAGTTTTGAATCTCAAATTTACTGAAATATTCTGCGTAATAATCTGGAACGTTTCGTACACCATAACCAAAAATTGGTTTGGCACTTCCCATCTTGATGGCATTTTTCCAGATATAGGTTCTACCACTTGGTGTTGTTTCGATCAGATGGAGCTCACCGTTTTTCTTAGTAACAGATGAATCTGTCTCAGCATAGGATTGTCCTTTGTTTAAATCTAAGACAGTCGCAGTTTCAGATGAGATATAGATTGAAGTTACATAGCTTAATCCAATATTAGTTGCAGTAATCAGCAAACCAGCAACTATAAAAGTGAGGAATCGTTTAACGATACTTCCTCTAGTAGCAAAGAAACTATAGAGTCCAATCATGAGAAGTAAAGAAAGTAAGGCTCCTCGACTTTGCATCGTTGCGAAGTAAACGAATTGAATCACATTGTTCAGTTTAAGATAAACAGAATATTTACTTCCTTTATGGATCAAATACATAGCCAAAATAATGCTAATGTATGAAAATATCGCACTAGCATTTGGATTGACAATCCCCCACAGACGGCCGTTCATGACACCATAGTAATAAGATTGTTCACCAATCTTAAATAGGATGAGGACTCTACTTATCAATAAACCAAACGCAAAAATTGCTGAAGAAAAAGATACAATTTGAACCGTATAGGCAATCCAGTCAAATAATTTTTTAAGTTGCCCTGATTGTAACATGGTAAATAATAAAACATAGGTTACCATGAAGAGGATTTCAATCACATTTCCAATCAGATGTCCAGAGCGATTGAAAATAGCTGATAGCAGATGACTTCCAGCTAAGAGTCCAAATAAGGATAGAAATTTGCGATCTACCGTGATTTCTTTCCACTTAAACAATAAGGTATAGCAAATATAAAACACTACAATCGCTGATAATCCCTTGTAGAGGGGATTTGCTATCTTATAAACCAGTGAACTCATACTTAAAATCGAAATGAAAACAAATAGATACGCAATCCATAGTTTTGATTTTTCAAAGTATTCATCCATTTTTGAAAAATTCATTTTCAACTCCTTCTCATGATATTAGTTTTTTAATCCAACAATTTTCTTATATAGCCATGGAGAAATGACAAGTGAAAGGATCGCTACCTTGCGAAAAGTGGTGAAATAAGCATCTTTCCATATTTCGCGTCGATGCTGAACAATCCAATTCCTCAGCTCGGCTTTCTCCTTTTGATACTCTTCACGTGAAGTAAAGATAATTTTATCGTAAACTGTGATGTACGACCAACACTCTCTATTTATTAATTCGTATTTTAAATTAGGGAAGGCTTGTGAAACTTGAGCAATTATTTGCTTATAAACTTCTATTGTGTCAAATACATATCGATTAACAGATGTTGTTGCACTTCCCTCACGATGATCATAATAATAAACAGGTTTGTCAATAAATACGCAACTGCATCTTGTCTTTAGTAGCAATTCAGTTAAAAACAAGGCATCTTCAGCTAGGTGATAATTGGTATTAAACTTTTCATCCGCAAGCAGGTCTCTCTTAAACAGTTTTGCGACTGGAAAAAATGATGTTCTGGTAGTCATCAGTAGTTCCTTCATGGTTTCTTCTGTTGACCAGAGTTCTGTTTTTTCTGAATGTGAAGGTAGGTCTGTTACAATTCCGTTTTTGATATGGTGCAGAGGAGCAATTACAAAGCCTACATTCAACCCTTCAGCTGCACTTGCTAAAGTAGCTAGGTAATCCTGGGTAACGAAATCATCGCTATCAATAAAGGTAACCCAAGAACCCGTCGCTAGCTGAATTCCCATATTTCTAGCATTTGAAACACCAGCATTTTCGATATGATAAACCTTGATATTCTCATACTGAGACGCTAAGTGATCACAGATCTGTCCACTGGAATCAGTAGAACCATCATTGATTAGGATTAACTCAAAATGGGCATAAGTCTGTTGAAGAATCGACTCCACACATCGCTCCAGATAGGCTTCTACATTGTAGACTGGAACGATAACGCTTATTTTTTCTCCCATCATGCTCCATATTCTCCCTTGTACTCTGTGTAGCTCTTGTCCATGTCCGCTATAATAGCATCATGATGCGGTACCTTCTTGTCTGTTGGTGGTGGTGTCATATAATCGCCAAAAGCAGTGCTGAGATAGGCATCATAACCGACTGGAATGGGCATCTCAGTTCCTTCAAATGGCAAGAAAAGATTGTCTTCAAAGGATGCGATCGGGTATTTGTTTCGCATGTAGCCGGGACCTGAGCATAATTCCGTAATTCCATCGCTCTCAGCCAGACCATACTTGGTCATTTCTTTTTCAGCTTTTTTCCAAATGCGATAACGTAGAGATTTTGGAGTCAGGCCGAGTAAGATGCGACTTCCCCATTTCATGACCGCACCATGCTTTTCTGGGATAGTTTGCGCACAAAAGAGTGAATAAATCAGGGCCCAACGAACCTGTTTCTTACGCTCAGCTGGATTTTTAGGATAATAATCCAATGGTAACACATCCAAGGCCAAACCGTGTGGTAAATCCAAATCCTTCTGATAAGGCTTGATACAAGTAGTTTCCTTGTCACGAATGGTAATAAAAAGGTTACGGTCTACAAAATCTTTGTTACTCTTTGACAAGAAATAACGCTCATCTGCATAACGAGGCCATAGTTCTGCTAATTTTTCATAGTCCTTACGTGGCATGAAAAAGTCTAGGTCATCATCCCAAGGAATGAAACCTTTGTTACGTAGGGCACCAATGGCTCCTCCACCACAGAGATAGCACAACAAATCATGTTCTTTACAAAATGCGACGAAATATTCAGCCATTTCCAGACTACGAGCCTGAATCGCTTTCAAATCACTCATGTCTCTCCTCTTCTGTCCAATAACGAGTTATATCGTTTTATTATACCATAAAAACGCCCTAAAAATCCATCAGATACTAAGAAAAATCAAAGCCTAAACCACTTTTTCACTGGTGATTCAAACTTTGATTTTTTTATAGTGTTCTATCTCATTCCAAAGGGGAAAATTTTTTCTCTACACAATCGCATCATAATCTTTTTCTTTCGTCTTCAAAGTCTCAACAACCTTTGTTGAATAAGGACCCTTCATCGTTGTATCGATTTGACTAGAAATCATCCCCAGTGCTGTCTTCGTTGCTTCCGCTTCTGTTTTGATTTTGATATCCCCATCAGACATCAAATTATTACGCTCATTCAATTTAACTGGTGCATAGATATGGCTGATTAGTAAACGTTCTAGTCCCTTCTCAATCTCAGTCATATTATTATTCATTCCCGAGAAGAAGTCATTAATCATTCCATCAAACATAGATTATCCCTTCCTTTTTTCTTGATTGAGTTTCATCTTTTGACGATGTAATGCATCTATATCATCTTCTAATTTTCGTCGTTCTTGTCTATACTCAATCTCTTCTTTTTCAAACCTTTGCTCCAAAGCGCGCTGATTTCTTGTAAATCCCATGGATACTGTCTGACTAAAGTGCGAACCTATTCTGTTTAACCGTTCTCTTTCTTCAGTAGTATCCACATCCACTTGTCCTAAGACATGTTGGACCATCTGGTACTTTCTCTCCAACATATGTAACAATTGATTCCGTTTTTGTTGAAGGTCTTCATATTGTTTTTCTCTTTGTTGGCGAATAGAGCGATTGCGTTCATCTAATAAATCTAGATTGTTTTGCTTTGTTCTTAATTCCTCCCAGATTACTTGATTTTCATCCATTCTTTAAAATTCCCTGCTAACTCTTTATCGTTATCTAATGTCTTTTGGACACCATCTGCTATTTGTTTTTCTAAACTTTGAAAATCTTCAGCTAATTTTTCTGCTTTTTTGATTTTTGGATAGAAATAATGATCAAGATCATCTACGATTGTCGTACGAGATACTCCTCCATCAGAATAGGCTGTCGCCACCTCTGTAGGTGACAAAATAAAACCAAAAGGAACTTGATAGGTACTCGCTACTATTTTCTCTGCTTTTTGGTGAGCTTTACGAACTATGGAGCGAATCTCTTCCTGACCATCATTCGCGACTTCATGCAATCCCGATGAAATCGTTAAGGCATGTTCGGAGTCTAAAAAGAGTTCCTCACCACTCGTATAACCACCTGAAGCCAATGCCTCTTTAGCCTTTGCGTAGTAATATAAGCCACTGGAAACCTTATCCAAAACAGAAGAATAACGTTTTTCAAAAGATGAGGTATCTTTTTTGATTCTGAGACTACCATCCTCATTAAAAACATAACCGCCCCACATGTGTTGAGAATAAATAAAATCTAACTGCTGTTCCGAGTCCACATGATACATGATACCTACTACACCGACACTATCCATTCTATTTTCAGGATAACCTAAAGGAACCATATCCTTATCATCAATGTAATTATGAATACGATACTTTATAGCATCCACACGTTGCCGTTGCTCTTTGTTCAAGACTGGATAGATATTCGGTCCTTGGTAGATATAAGCTCCTGAGATACGTGAAATGTCCCTAACATTAGCTAGGGCGTATTGGGCATTCATAGAACCAAGAGAGTGACCATAAACTGAGATTTTAGCGTTTGGATATCCCAACATTATATCATCTAAGATAGAGGCAGCCGCCTTCAACTGAGAGGTAACTCCTTCTTCACCTTTCAAAATACTCTGAGCCATGGGAAGGTCATTTTCAAGCCAATCCACTTCCCATCCTTCTTCAAATGGCGCTTTAGAACCTTCATAGAGAACAGACACTTCAGAATTGTCTGGACTCTCAACTACGTAAACCTTCAATCCTGTCTCGTTTTCGATCACCTGACGGACTGTGCCGATGTCTTCTAGCTCTCCTTTATCATTTTTAATAGTCAGAGGATCACTGGGTTCATAGACTGAATACTCCTCATTTGCTATACTTTGTCGCTCGTGATCACTGTAATCTCTACTCATTGTTTCTCCTTTATCAGATTGTGCAATTTCCCTGAGTATCCCCCACTGGAAAAATCTACCTTATTTGTTTGCGAGTTTTTCTCTAGGGTATACCTTACATACAGTTCATTATCTTCATTTACATAAACAGAAAAATTTATTCCCCCCATAGGATTATGTTGAATAGATTCTGTATCTATTTCATAAGACTGGATTACTCCTTTATTTGTAAAAGCTTTCCCATCTATGTAATTTAAATAATCCTCTATTATTTCTTTGACTTCCTCACTCTCTACAATTCTAACCATCTCGTCTTGTTCTACTTTTTTCATTACTTTATATCCTCCTACGCTTAGTCCAACGATAACCAACAAACTAGCTAAAACAATTCCTACAATTTTTCCATCTCATCGTGTTCTACTTGTTTCATTACTTTATATCCCCCTACGCTTAGTCCAACGATAACCAACAAACTAGCTAATGTGATTCCTATAATTTTTAATGACTTCATGGCATCTCCTTTATGGTATTTTACAAATATGTCATGCGCTGATTTACTTATAGTATACCACAAGCATTATATTATTACCCTTATAGTCAAATTGAAGATTCATCAGGTAGTTAAAAATCTAGTGGTACGCAAAAAATTCTTTTCATCAACTAAAAAACTGTTGATACAAATTTTTCGTTTGGTCTCGATTCAAAAACCTTCACTTTGTCATGTTCTCTTAACAAATTTCTTAAAAGGATTTCAAGTTAGAATATAATGAATGTGGTTTTGGAAACCACTATATAACATAAAAAGAGCATTTCCATTTCAGAAATACTCTTTTTTATATTTGGAATATAATTTTTACTAAGTTCTTTTGAGTTTTCTTAATAAAAGCATTCTATCTCATTCCCATTTGGGCGAGTTTGGTCTGGTATTTATTTTGATCAACTAGAAGTCCTTGTCCACCATAGATATCATAAGCGTCTACCCAGTCACCAAGTTCTGGGACAGTGAGTCTTTCAATGCCATTTTGAGCACCTTCTAGGACAGATAAGCCATTGGTCAACAAGAAGCTATATGGTAGATTTGTTGATGTCATGCCAAAGACTTTTCCAAGTGCCTCTGATCCCGTAAAGAGCTTGGTTGGATCTTTGATTTGCTCAAGAACAGCTGACATCACTTGTTGTTGACGTTTGGTACGGCCATAGTCTCCCTCATCATCATCACGGAAGCGAGCGTAGTTGAGCAAGGTGGATCCATTCATCTGCTGTTTTCCAACTTTGATGGTTTGGGTTGGCGATTCTGTCTCTGTTGCATGAAGGTCATCTCCAACTGTGGCTTCTGTCAAAGGTTGACCATTCAATGTTGAGAATTGAGCATCAATCGTTACTCCGTCAGGGAAGAGGGTATCAATAGCTGTTGCAAAGGCCTGGAAGTCGACCAGGGCGTAGTACTTAATATCCAAATCAAAGTTGTCTTTTAGAACCTTGCGGACCATTTCAGCACCTTTTTGCCCTTCTTGTTCCCCAAGTTCATAAGCAACATTTAGTTTGTTATCCGTCTGTTTCTGGCCATTTACAATCTTACTGTACCCGTCGATATAAACTAAGTTGTCACGCATAAAGCTGACTAGTTTGATCTTCTTATCCGATCCACTGACATTCAGTACCATGATTGTGTCGGTACGGGTTTCTGCACTATTTTGACCGATACGGCCATCTGTCCCCATGACTAGGATATTCACACCATCTTTGGTATCCTGACCGTTAAAGACCTCTACTTGAGCTGCCTTGGCGTCAGCTGGTTTATTTGTTGGATTGGCTGCTGACTGGAACCCTCGAAGAAACATGAAAATCATCCCTGCAGCCACACATGTAATCAACAGCAAGAACCAAGTCAATATTCGTTTGAAGCCAATTCTTCTCTTTTTCTTTTTGACTTTAGGTTGAGGAGCTACCTTTTCACGTTTCTTAGACCGACTTCTACTGCCATAAGTCGGAAGGTCAATGTCTCTACCCCAAGATTCTTCTTTTTCTTCTTGGTAGAAATGGTGAACTTCAGACTTGGGACCTGCCATCTTCTGTTGCAGATAATCAAACTCCCTCCGTTCACGGTCGTTGAGGTAATGAATATTTTTGAAGAGATAGTCATAACGTAACTGCTCGTGATGACTTAAAGGATTTTCTTTGCTCATTGACTCTCCTTTTCTAAATCAATTATGGTAAAAATCGGGTAGGTTCCCAGTATCTTGTGCTGGATCCCAATAGCTTCTAGTTCTTGTCTTGCAAAATGAACCAGTTCTTTGTCACTATAGTCTACATCGATAATGAAAAAGTATTCTCCCAAGGCTGTTTTAAGGGGGCGACTTTCAATCTTTGTTAAGTCAATCCCTCTCCAAGCAAAAGTCGAAAGTGCCTTGTAAAGAGCACCAGGTAGGTTGTCTGGTAAGGTCAAGGCCAAACTCATTTTTTCAGCTTGTGAGTTCAAAGGAACCTTCGGTATCTCTGCCCCTAACACCCAAAAACGTGTGAAATTGGCTTCCATTTCCTGAATATCCTCTGCAATTAATTCCAAGCCATATTCTTCAGCTGAACTTTTAGGAGCAATAGCTGCATAAGGATGATCTGGATGTTCTGAAATAAATCGAGCTGCATAGGCGGTACTGGCTGTTACCTCAATTTTGGCTTCTGGATAGTGTTCATCGATGAATTTTTTTCCCTGAGCCAAAGCCTGAGGATGAGAAAAGATCTTTTCAATTTTTGACTGACCTGGAACTGCCATCAGCTGCTGGTGAATGGGTTGAACAATTTCTGCAACTGCTTGGATGCGAGCCTGGTGAAAAAGGTAATCCAAACTTTCATGGACACTACCTTCAATGGAGTTTTCAACTGGTACCACAGAATAGTCCACCAAGCCCTGTTCATAGGCCTTGATGACATCTGTGATATTGGCAAAAGCCTGCAATTTCTCTTTGGGAAAAGCTGTCTGCACAACATGATGCGAAAAAGATCCCTTGGGACCTAGATAGGCAATTTTCATCTCAGTTCCTCTATAATTTCCTCTGGGCTTAACTTGGTCACATCTAGAACCCGACTGGCTACTTCCTCATACCAAGCTTGTCTTTCATGGAAAATAGCTGCTAGTTCTTCCTTACTTTTGTTAAGAAAGAGCGGGCGCTGATTGTCCTTATCAGCTGCGATACGTTGGTAGAGGGTTTCAAAATCTGCTTTTAGGTAGATGTTATCAGGATTGGTTTTAAGCAAGTCACGATTTCGCTGAGAAATGACAACCCCTCCGCCAGTTGACACAACTCGGTCAGTTTTTAGTAAGTCAGCTAGGACTTCTGACTCTACTTGGCGAAAGGCCACTTCTCCTTTTTCAGCGAAGAAATCCGCAATGGACATGCCCAAATGTTCCTCAATTAAGGTATCCATATCGATGTAGTCTGGGTCCAAGCCTCTAGCGATTGTCGACTTGCCTGCCCCCATAAATCCAAGTAATACCTTAGCCATGAATCAAGCTCTCCAAATCATCAAAGAAGCTAGGATAGCTGGTATTGATGGCTTCAGCACGGTCAAGTTCCACTTCTCCATCCGCAACCAAGAGGGCTGCAATAGCTGTCATCATTCCAATTCGGTGATCACCAAACGTATTGACTCTAGCGCCATGAAGGGCTGATTTCCCTTTGATAATCATCCCGTCTGCTGTAGGAGTGATGTCCGCTCCCATGCTATTTAAGGCATCTGCCACCACTTGAATGCGGTCGGTTTCCTTTACCTTGAGTTCCTCAGCATCCTTAATGACCGTTACACCTTGCGCTTGGGTCGCTAGAAGGGCAATAATAGGCAATTCATCAATCAAGCGTGGAATCAAGGATCCACCTATCTCCGTTCCTTTGAGGTCTGAAGATTCGACAGTCAGTGTTGCTGATTTAGCGACAGGATCGATTTCAATTATTTCTAGTTTTCCACCCATGGCGCGAATGACATCAATAATACCAGTACGAGTTTCATTGATGCCCACATTCTGCAGTACTACACGAGAGTTTGGAACAATCAAACCAGCGACCAACCAAAAGGCTGCACTGGAAATATCTCCTGGAACAACTACCTTTTGTCCGATCAGTTTTTGTGGTCCTTGAACTGTGATTTTCTTGCCTTCTACACTTAAATGGCCACCAAATTGTTGCAACATATCTTCGGTGTGGTTACGAGTACATTCTTTCTCGATAATAACGGACTCCCCCTGAGCCTGCAAGGCTGCAAATATCAAGGCAGACTTGACTTGAGCAGAGGCAATTGGCAACTCATAGTGAATCGGTTTTAAATTTTTCGTCCCTTTTAAGCGAAGAGGGGGCAGGTCTCGCTCCGTTTGCCCCGAAATGCTAACCCCCATTTTTTTCAATGGAATCGTCACACGATCCATAGGACGTTTAGAAAGACTGTCGTCTCCGAACATCTCTACTTCGAAGTCTGCACCAGCAAGGACACCTGAAATCAGGCGAATCGAGGTGCCAGAATTCCCCATATCCAAGGCATTTTGTGGCGCTTTTAAGCCATCCATGCCAACACCTTGAATGGTGATAACCCCATCTTTATCCTCAATTTCTACACCAAGATCACGAAAAACCTGCATGGTTGAAAGCACATCCTCTCCACGCAGAATATCATAAACCTTAGTCTCGCCCTCAGCCAAACTTCCAAAAATAATCGAACGATGGCTGATAGACTTGTCACCTGGAACCCGGATACTGCCATGTAAGTGGCGAATGTTTGTTTTTAGTTTCATAGTTGACCTCATACTTGCAATACTTTTTCTTATTTTATCACAAAAAAGCCAGAAATTCCTGAAATTTCTGGCTTTTATACAGATAAAATACTATTTCAATAATTCTGAAACAGGTTCAAAGACAATTTTCTCAATGTCCGAAAGGTAAATGGACAATTGTTGCTGTTTGGCAAAGAAATCTGACAAAAGAGCGTTCTCTTGGATTTGCTTACTGAAAGACTGCATCTTTTCTTGGAAAGAGGCGTCTGGCATTTGTCCCGTTTGCGCCATGACTTGGATTTCTTGTTGGAAAGCAAGGTAGTCTGCAAAAATCTTGCTAGCTTGTTCATCAGCTTGGATGGCATCTTTTGCTACCTTGACCGCCTTGTATTCTGGTAATTCGCGTAACCCGCGGCTAAGTTCATTTGCACTATCGTAAATATTTGACATGATTTTCTCCTTATTTGATGACGACTGTATAGTCCGTATTTTCTGTAATTAAGCGTTCAGCTCGTTCTAAATCTTGAGCATTTTTAAAGGAAATTTGTAGAATACCGTGAACATCTTCACGGTTTTCTTCGTTGATGTGGATATTAACCAAAGAAGTCCCACGTAGCAATTCCAAAATTCGCAAGATGACATCTTCTTCATCGGGAACATCGACATAGAGGTCGTAAGAGCTATCCACACCACCACGCTTATGTATTTCCATGGCCTGACGTTGCGCACGCGCTTGGTTGAAAAAGTTCCAGATTTGCTCTTCATCTCCCCTGCTGATGGCCTGACCAATCGCTTCCAAGCGTTCCTTGAAATCCGCAATTCGCTCTAGAATAGTCTCACGGTTAGACAAGAGAATAGAAGTCCACATACCTGGCTCGCTTTCCGCAATGCGAGTCATATCTCGAAATCCACCCGCCGCAAAGCGTCTTGCCATCTCATGTTCTTGAGCATAAACTGCTGTCTGCTCCATGAGACTGGAAGCCAGAATATGAGGAAAATGGCTAATCTGAGAAGTCACCCGATCATGCTCCTTGGCATCAATTTCGATAAAACGAGCATGAAGGCCTGAAAGCAGATCCTTCATTTCCTCAAGTGTGTCAGGACTTGTCAGGCTCGAAGGTGTGAAGATATAATAGGCATTTTCAAAGAGATTAACATCCGCAGAAGCAGCCCCTGTCTTGTGGCTACCAGCCATGGGATGAGCACCGACAAAGCGGACAGGCTTGCTAGCCAAATACTTCTCCGCTTCTTCCACAATGGCTGACTTGGTTGAGCCGGCATCCGAGATAATGACACCTTCTTTCAAGTCTAAATCTGCCAGCTCCTTAATAAAAGCAATGGTCTGTTTGATTGGCAAGGTCAGAATAATAACATCTGCTAGGGGAGCGAAACTAGCAAAATCATCTGTCGCACGGTCTATCATTCCTCGCTCCAAGGCAATGTCTCTCGAAGCCTGACTGCGATTATAACCCAAAATTTCATAATCAGGATGATCGCGCTTGATACCGAGTGCCATCGAAGCACCAATCAAACCGAGACCTGCGATATAGATGGTTTTTGCCATAAGGACTCCTTAATAGTTCTTTGTATAGTCTCGGTGCTTGGCAACTGCCTCTTTTAATTCTTCAAGATTATCTGATGAGAATTTTTCAAGGATTTCTTGTGCCAGAACCGTTGCTACAACGGCTTCCATGACCACACCTGCTGCTGGAAGAGCGGTCGGATCACTTCTCTCCACAGTTGCCTTGTAAGGTTCGTGCGTCTCGATATCCACACTCATAAGAGGTTTATAAAGAGTGGGAATGGGTTTCATGACTCCACGAACAACAATTGGTTGCCCATTGGTCATACCACCTTCGAAACCACCTAGATTATTGGTACGACGAGTATAGCCGTCTTCTTTAGACCAGAGAATTTCATCCATAACTTGGCTACCTTTTCGGTAACCAGCTTTAAATCCAAGACCAAATTCCACCCCTTTAAAGGCATTAATAGAGACAACTGCTTGGGCCAATCTGGCATCTAATTTTCTGTCCCATTGGATATAGGAACCGAGGCCAACTGGAACACCTCCGACGACTGTCTCCACAACCCCACCGATGGTATCACCGTCACGTTTGATTTGGTCAATATAGTCCTTGATTTCCTGTTCTCGTTCTTTGTTGACAATAGAAACTTCAGACTGGGCAGCTCGTTCCTTAATCTCAGCCACTGTCAGATTTTCAGGTACATCGATTTCCTTGCCACCAAAGACCACGACATGGTTAGCAATCTCCATATCTAGCTCAGCTAAGAGACGTTTAGCTACTGCCCCAACTGCAACTCGCATGGTGGTTTCACGGGCTGATGAACGCTCCAAGGAATTTCGCAAGTCATCAAAACGGTACTTGATGCCCCCAACCAAATCAGCATGACCTGGGCGAGGATGGGTAATTTTTCGTTTGCTTTTAAGGCGGTCTTCAATGTCCTCCGCAGACATGATATCCAACCATTTTTGGTGGTCCTTATTGATGACATCCATGGTAATAGGAGCCCCTGTCGTCTTCCCGTGCCGAACGCCCGAAGTAAAGACAACCTGGTCACTCTCAATCTTCATACGACCACCACGACCGTAGCCACCCTGACGGCGTTTAAGGTCTCCATTAATATCCTCTGCTGTCAAAGGAAGTCCAGCTGGAATTCCTTCAATAATAGCCGTCAAACGGGGGCCGTGTGATTCTCCTGCAGTTAAATATCTCATACGTTCTCCTTATTTTACCAAGTAGTCTTTCATCTCTTCCAGAGAAACTGGGTGAATGGTCGCTGAACCAAGCTCTGGAACTAAGACCAATTTCAAGGTGTTTCCACGCGCTTTTTTATCATGAGTCAAAGCTTGATAAAGTTTGTCAACATCCCAGTTTTCATAATCAACAGGCAAGCCAAATTTCTGGCACATCTCTGTAATGGACTGGGTTATTCCTTCTGGCATGAGGCCTTTTCCCTCAGCAACCTTGGAAATCTGAACCATGCCCATAGCCACAGCTTCTCCATGCATGACCTTGCCATAACCGGCAGTTGCTTCAATAGCATGACCAATAGTGTGCCCAAAATTGAGGTAAAGACGAACACCGTTATCCAACTCATCTTCGACTACCATCTTGCGCTTGACCTGACAAGAATGTTCAATCAAAGTCTCTGCATGCTCCAAAATGCTCTCTACAGAACCATCTAGCTCCTTTAAGAGAGCCCATAGTTCTGGATCCTCAATCAAGCCGTACTTGATAACCTCACCCATTCCTTCAATCAACTCTCTTTTTCCGAGTGTTTCAAGGACCAGCGGGTCAATCAGAACCCCATCTGGTTGGGCAAAAGTTCCCACCATATTTTTAGCAAATGGAGTGTTGACGCCTGTCTTTCCACCGATAGAAGAATCTACTTGGGCTGTCAAGCTAGTCGGAATCTGAACAAAGTGAATCCCACGCATATAGGTAGAGGCTACAAAACCAGCCAGATCCCCAACGACACCACCACCAAGAGCAACGATTCCATCACTACGAGTTAACCCTTGCTTGACTAAAAATTCATAGACTTTCTGAACAGTCGTTAAATTTTTTCGTTCTTCGCCTTCTAAGAAATCAAAAACAGCTACCTGAAAACCAGCATCTTCTAGGCTGAGTTTAATCTTCTCTGCATAGAGAGAAGCTACATGGTTGTCGGTTACGATAACCACTTTTTGTGGTTGCCAGAGTTCTCGCAACCATTGACCAGCCTGAGCCAGACAACCTTTTTCAATCTGAATATCATAAGGATGATGCGGAATATCGATTCTGATTTTCATAGTAGAGTCTCCTTTTCATTATTGGTATTTTTCTGTTAAAGACTGCCAAATCTCATCTGTCGGCATTTCTTTTCCTGTCCACAGTTGAAAAGCTTCAGCAGCTTGATAGAGCAACATCCCCAGGCCGTTGACAGCTGGATTGCCCTGGCTTTTAGCCCATTTCAAAAATGGCGTCTCAAAGGGTTGGTAAATGATATCTGCGACCAAGAGAGCCTCTGGCAAATTGATGCTTTCTGGAACCGGGGACGACTGCCCATCCATCCCTACACTGGTCGCATTGACGAGCAGGTCTGACTCGGCAATCCTTGCTTGCAGTTCAGAAACATCTTCTAAAGCATACAAGTGCACTTTAAAGCCTGTTTGCTTCTGTAACTTGTCCAGATAAGGTCTTGTTTTTTCCATGGAAACTGAACGAACAAAGACTGAAATCTGACTGGCCCCGTCCAAAATGGCTTGTGCCAAAATGGATTTGGCCGCACCACCTGCACCCAAAATGGTCATTGTTTTACCTGAAATTGTAAAAGAAGGCAAGCTCTTAAAGAATCCCTTGCCATCTGTATTATATCCAATTAAAGTGCCATTATGATTAACAACCGTATTAACCGCCCCAATCAAACGAGCCTCATCACTCAACTCATCCAGATAAGGAATCACTTGCTCCTTGTAAGGCATAGACAGGTTGATGCCAAACATCTGGTAACGGCGAATATTGGCGACTGTTTCTGCCAAATCACCCGCTTCAATCTCCCAAGCTACATAGGCACCATTAATAGCTGTCGCCTCAAAGGCCCTATTGTGGATAAAGGGTGAAATAGAGTGTTTGATGGGATTGGCAACAACTGCAGCTAAACGTGTATAGCCATCAAGCTTCATCCAAAATCTCCCTGATTTTCTTCATGTTTGATAGCGAAATCTGACCTGGGGCACTCGCTTCATCCAGACTAGCAAATGACCAACTCGAACCCGTCACATCTGAAGTAATGCGTGATACCTTGCCCATTTTCCCCATGGAAATGGTCACGTACTCTTGCTCAGGATTGAGTGTTTTAAATCCTCGAGTGTAATTCATCAGGTCTAAAACATCCTGCTCCGTATGAGCCATAACTGATACCTTGACCACTTTGGGAGAGAGACTGGTCAACTCAGACAAAATTTCCATCATGTTTTCAGGTGTCTCCTGGAAATTATGGTAACTCAAAACAAGATTTGGAAAATCCAACATTTCCTCAAAAACGTCCTTGTAGCTGAAATACTCAAAATCTACATAATCCGGCTGATAAAGCTGAGTAACTTCCTTGATGATTTGAACATACTCTTCTGAGGAAAGTTCGATTTCTCCTCCCTCAGCGCGAGTCCGAAGGGTAAAGACAAGTTCGCGTCCTGCAAATTTCTCAAAGATAGCGGGTGCTACCTGTAAAATAGCGTCCTTTGTAAGAAAGTCCGCACGCCACTCAATGATATCGGCATCTTCATACCTAGTAGCATCCAGTTCTTGCGCTTCTTCTAAACTTCTTGGCATCACTGAAACGATTAATTTCATCTACTAACCTTCATACTAATCACCTTGAGGTAATTACTGCTTTCATCTTTTTTATTATAGGCAAAGTCTGCTGGAAGACCATATTGGTTTAAAATTTGATATTTTCTTCCTGCAAAACCTTTATCAATTTGTTCTGTAAATTTCTGGCGGGAAACATTGGCAGCATTGGTACTGGCAATGATAATGCCTCCCGGATTTAAAATCTCTAGACTCTGGGAAATCAACTTGTGATAGTCCTTAGCTACAGAGAATGTTTGTTTTTTATTGCGGGCAAAGCTCGGCGGATCAAGCACAATCACATCATAGGTCAAGCCTTTTCGCTTGGCATACTTGAAGTACTCAAAAACATCCATGACGATAAAACGATGATTGTCCATGCTGAGTCCATTTGCCTGAAAATGAGCTTCTGACAGCTCTCTAGACCGTTTGGCCAAGTCGACAGAAGTTGTCTCACTCGTACCTCCCATAGCTGCAGCAACTGAAAAGGCCGCCGTATAGGAAAACATATTGAGCAAGGATTTGCCCATGGCTAGACCGTCAACCAGACTCCCACGAACCTCATGCTGGTCTAGGAAAATCCCGGTCATCAAGCCATCATTCATAAAGACTTGATAGAGCACGCCATTCTCAAGAACAGTAAAGTAATCTGGCGCTTCCTCACCATAAACATAGGCAGACTCGTAGTCTAGACCTTTAAAACGAATCTTTTCATAAGCACCCAAGACCTCAGGAAAAACTTCCTTAAAAGCCTTTACAATCAGCTCACGAATCTGGTAAACAAAGGAGTTGTACCAAGAAAAAACAGCATAATCTCCATAGAGATCAATAGTCAGACCCCCAAAACCATCCCCCTCTTGGTTAAAAAGGCGAAAAGCAGTGGTCAAGTCATCCTGATAATAAGGCTTTCTAGCTTCCTTGGCCTTACGAAACAGGATTTCAAAAAAGGCTTGATTGAAACCAACCTTTTCCTTGCTGACCAACCAGCCAATGCCCTTGTTCTGCTGAGAAAGATAGGCACTCCCTAAAAACTTCCCGTCTTGACTAAGAACTTCTACTGCCTGATCCGTCAGTTCAATATCTGTTAAATCACTTGCCTCCAAAAGAACTAGACCCTTAGCTAGCTTTTTTTCAACACGTCTGCTGACCCTAATTCTATTCATAGCTACTATTATAGCAAATTTTGTGACAATTCTCAAAAAAGAAACCGTTTAACCATTTGTACTTTAGTTTACTGAGTGTCATTTTTGTTCAAATAAGTTTATTCCATTTACTTTTTCACCAAAACATTCTTTCCCTTATAATGGAAAGAGAGATTCTATTCGCTAAAAATAGACAAAAACAGAAATGAGTATAGAATCTTGCGCAAACGTTTGCCTAGTTCTAAACTTTATGGTAGAATAAAACACAACATTGATAAGCAAGAGGAAAAACAATGCAAAATCAGACACTTATGCAATACTTTGAATGGTATTTGCCTCACGACGGCCAACACTGGACGCGACTGACAAATGATGCAGAGCACCTAGCAAACCTTGGTATCAGCCATGTCTGGATGCCACCTGCCTTCAAGGCAACCAACGAAAAAGATGTCGGCTATGGTGTTTACGATCTTTTTGACCTAGGAGAATTTCAGCAAAAAGGGACTGTCCGTACCAAGTATGGGTTTAAAGAAGATTATCTTCAAGCCATTCAAACCCTAAAGGCACAGGGAATTCAACCTATGGCCGATGTGGTGCTCAATCACAAGGCTGCTGCCGATCATATGGAAGCCTTTCAGGTTATTGAAGTGGACCCTGAGGACCGTACCGTTCAACTAAGCGAGCCCTTTACTATCAACGGCTGGACTCACTTCACCTTCGATGGTCGCCAAGATACCTACAATGACTTCCACTGGCACTGGTACCACTTCACAGGTACGGACTACGATGCCAAGCGACGTAAGTCTGGCATTTACCTGATCCAGGGAGACAATAAAGGCTGGGCAAATGAGGAATTGGTCGATAACGAAAACGGTAACTACGACTACCTCATGTATGCTGACCTAGACTTTAAGCATCCTGAAGTCATCCAAAACATCTATGACTGGGCTGACTGGTTCATGGAAACGACTGGTGTTGCTGGTTTCCGCTTGGATGCCGTTAAGCACATCGACTCCTTCTTTATGGGCAATTTCATCCGTGATATGAAGGAAAAATACGGTCAAGATTTCTATGTTTTTGGTGAATTTTGGAATCCAGACAAGGAAGCCAATCTAGACTATCTCGAGAAAACAGAAGAACGCTTTGATCTTGTCGATGTTCGTCTCCACCAGAACCTCTTTGAAGCCAGTCAAGCTGGAGCAAGTTACGACCTTCGTAACATTTTCACAGATAGCTTGGTTGAACTCAAGCCTGACAAAGCAGTCACTTTCGTTGACAACCATGATACCCAACGAGGACAAGCCCTTGAGTCTACTGTTGAAGAATGGTTCAAGCCAGCAGCCTATGCCCTCATTCTATTACGCCAAGATGGTCTTCCATGTGTCTTTTACGGAGACTATTACGGCATTTCAGGGCAATTTGCTCAACAAGATTTCAGAGAAGTTCTTGATCGTCTCCTAGCCATCCGAAAAGACAGGGCATATGGGGAGCAAACAGACTACTTTGACGATGCCAACTGTATCGGTTGGGTTCGTTCAGGTGCTGAACATCAATCTCCAATCGCTGTCCTCATCTCAAATGACCAAGAAAACAGCAAATCTATGTTTGTCGGGCAAGAATGGGCTGACCAAACCTTTGTTGACCTCCTTGAAAATCATCCAGCACAAGTTACAATCAACGCTGAAGGTTATGGAGAATTTCCAGTAGCAGCGGGTTCAGTCAGTGTTTGGGCAACAAAATAAACCTATCAGTTACAAGTCAAATCCAAGCGGATTTGGCTTTTTAAGTAGGCAAAAAGACCTACCCAAATGGATAGATCTTTATTGTCTTACAATTTACCTGCTACTGCATCCAAGAGTTCTTGAATTTTCGCTTGGTTGCTTCCTCCTGCCATGGCCATGTCTGGTTTACCACCACCACGTCCATCGACGATTGGAGCCAATTCTTTGACAAGATTTCCTGCATGCACATCTTTTGTCTTGCTAGCTACAAGAACATTGACTTTGTCACCGATAGCGGCAACTAGGACAAGCACATCAGAGTAGTCTTTTTGTTTCCAGTTATCCGCAAAGGTACGAAGGGCACCGGCATCTGATACAGAAACTTGACTAGCAATGTAACGGTGTCCGTTGACTTCCTTCACATCCTTGAAGACATCACCTGCAGCTGCGGCTGCGGCTTTTTCCTTCAACTCTGCATTTTCTTTTTGCAATTGGCGGAGTTGCTCTTGAAGTCCTTCGACTTTGTGAGGTACTTCCTTGAGTTGAGGTGCTTTCAAGGTTGCTGCTACTGCTTTCAGAGCATCTTCTTGTTCGCGATAAGCTTCAAAGGCTTCCTTACCAGTTACTGCCAAGATACGGCGAGTTCCTGATCCGATTCCTTCTTCTTTGACAATCTTGAAGAGGCCAATCTCAGAAGTGTTGCCAACGTGGGTACCACCACAAAGCTCAATAGAGTAGTCACCGATGGTCACAACGCGGACTTCTTTACCATATTTCTCACCAAAGAGGGCCATAGCTCCCATTTCTTTAGCCGTGTCAATATCTGTCTCAACAGTTTCCACTGCGATGGCTTCCCAAATCTTCTCATTGACTTGCTGTTCAATGGCGCGCAACTCTTCAGGAGTCACAGCTTGGAAGTGAGTAAAGTCAAAGCGAAGAAATTCTACTTCGTTCAGAGATCCTGCTTGTGTCGCATGGTGGCCAAGGATATTGTGAAGGGCCGCATGGAGCAAGTGAGTCGCAGTGTGGTTTTTCATAACACGATGACGACGGTTGGTATCGATAGCCAAGGTGTATTCTTGGTTCAAAGCAAGTGGTGCAAGAACTTCAACAGTATGAAGAGCTTGTCCGTTTGGTGCTTTTTGCACATCCGTCACATTCGCTACGACATTTCCTTTAGCATCCAAGATTTGACCGTGGTCAGCTACCTGTCCACCCATTTCAGCGTAGAATGGAGTTTCTGCAAAAATGAGAGAGGCAGTTCCTTCTGAAACAGCTTCTACTTCAGCATTGTTCGCTACGATAGCCAGCAACTTAGAAGGCAATTGGCTGGCATTATAGTTGAAGACACTTTCCACTGTAATGTTTTGAAGGGTTTCATTTTGCATTCCCATTGAGCCACCCTTAACAGCAGACGCACGCGCACGTTCTTGCTGTTCTTTCATGGCTGCTTCAAAACCTTCACGATCGACAGTCATCCCAGCTTCTTCAGCGATTTCTTCAGTCAATTCTACTGGGAATCCGTAAGTGTCGTAGAGTTTGAAGACATCTTGCCCCGCGATAACGTTTTGACCTTTCGCTTTCAAATCAGCTACAATGGTTTCTGCAAAGTGTTGACCTGAGTGAAGGGTACGGGCAAATGACTCTTCCTCGCTCTTGACAATTTTCTCGATAAAGTCACGTTTTTCAAGCACTTCTGGGTAGTAGCTTTCCATGATTTTTCCAACAGTTGGAACGAGTTTGTAAAGGAAAGGCTCGTTGATACCCAATTTTTGACCGTGCATAGACGCGCGACGGAGGAGACGGCGAAGGACATAACCACGACCTTCATTTCCAGGAAGGGCACCATCACCGATGGCAAATGAAAGAGAACGGATATGGTCAGCAATGACCTTGAAGCTCATGTTGTCGCCATCTTGGTCATAAACCTTACCAGACAATTTCTCAACTTCACGGATGATTGGCATGAAGAGGTCTGTTTCAAAGTTTGTCTTAGCCCCTTGAATAACGGCCACCAAACGCTCCAAACCAGCACCCGTATCAATGTTCTTGTGTGGCAATTCTTTGTATTCGCTACGAGGAACAGCAGGATCAGCGTTAAATTGTGACAAAACGATATTCCAGATTTCGATGTAACGGTCGTTTTCGATATCCTCTGCAAGCAGGCGAATACCGATGTTTTCTGGATCAAATGCTTCTCCACGGTCAAAGAAAATCTCTGTATCTGGTCCAGAAGGTCCCGCACCGATTTCCCAGAAATTATCCTCGATTGGGATCAAGTGGCTTGGGTCCACTCCTACTTCAATCCAGCGGTTGTAAGAATCCTTATCTTCAGGATAGTAGGTCATATAAAGTTTTTCAGCTGGGAAATCAAACCATTCTGGGCTTGTCAAAAGCTCGTAAGCCCAAGTGATGGCTTCGTCACGGAAGTAATCCCCGATAGAGAAGTTCCCCAACATTTCAAACATAGTATGGTGGCGCGCAGTCTTCCCTACGTTTTCAATATCGTTAGTACGGATAGCTTTTTGCGCATTGGTAATACGTGGGTTTTCAGGGATAATGGTTCCGTCAAAGTATTTCTTAAGGGTTGCTACCCCAGAGTTAATCCACAAAAGAGTTGGGTCATTTACAGGAACCAAGCTGACTGATGGTTCTACAGAGTGACCTTTGCTTGCCCAGAAATCTAGCCACATTTGGCGAACTTGAGCACTAGATAGTTGTTTCATAATATCTCCTTATTACTTGTTTAATTTGATTGGCTTTCCAGCATTTCCACATAGTCAATCGCGACACAGAGGGAAATGACTAGGTCTGCATAAGAGTCTTCATAGACGGTTACGGTGTAAGTTGAGGTCAAATGGAAAATCTCTTTCCGAATCTCGGCAATCACTTGGTCGCGGTCATCCAACAATTTGAAATTCAAATCCCAGATATTGCCCTCGATACGAAGCCCCAGATTGTCAAACTCATACTTATCTCGAAAGAAGGTCAACTTCTTACGAATAACGAAATTGGAACCGTTTCGTAACTGGATAGTAAAGCGAGGAAGCAAGGTGAAAAATTCTTTACTGATTTCACTGACCTGCTCACCATAGGCGTCATAGATGGTAAAGGTCTTAGGAATTTGGAAGAAAGATCCCTCCACCTGATAATTCACTACTCCTCTATCATCCTTGATATCAAAGCGTTCGCCTCCAAGACGAAACTTTTGTTTCACGAGAAATGTCTTCATAAACACCTCCAAAAATCAAAAGACAAGTTCACATCACGAAGGGCGAAAAACCGCGGTACCACCTTCATTCAATGAACTTGTCATTCTCTTAATCTTATGCAATTGTCTGATTGAGTAGCATGATTTTCTACCTTAGATGGCTCGCAGCACCGCCATTTCTCTGGACTAAGATGACAGAAAATCAATTCTCAACTTTCTTATTATATCGTTTTTTGGGTTCTGCGTCAACTGGGAAAGCTGACAAGAAAGTATATCTCCTACTTCCGGTACATTTTAAACTGTAGGAAGAGGTCGCTGTATTTTCCTGTCCATTTATGGTCAAATTTCTCATAAACTTCTAGGTGTTTCATGGTATCAGCATCAGGATAGAAGGATTTATCTTCCTTGGTCTCCTCTGGGAGCATTTCCTTGGCTGGTAGGTTTGGTGTTGAGTAGCCCACATACTCCGCATTTTTCAGAGCATTTTCGGGTTTCAACATAAAGTTGATAAAGGCATAGGCTGCATCTTGGTTTTTCACGGTTTTGGGAATGACCATATTATCAAACCAGAGATTGCTGGCCTCAGTCGGAACGACATACTTGAGGTTAGGATTTTTCTCCAACATCTGGCTGGCTTCCCCAGAGAAAGTCACACCGATGGCCGCGTTGTTCTGAATCATGTAGCCCTTCATCTCGTCGGCCACAATGGCCTTGATATTTGGAGTCAGTTTGTAGAGCTTATCCACTGTCTCTTCCAACTGCTGAGGATCCTTTGAGTTAAGGCTGTAACCAAGTGAGTTAAGCCCGAGTCCCAGCACCTCACGCGCCCCATCAAAGAGCATGATGGAATCCTTGTATTCTGGTTTCCAGAGGTCATCCCAATGCTCAGGCGCCTCATCTATCATGGTTTCATTGTAAACAATTCCCAAGGTCCCCCAGAAGTATGGGATGGAGAATTTATTGCCCGGGTCAAATGACTGGTTGAGGAACTCAGGTCCGATATTTTCGATTCCTTCAATTTTTGAATAATCAAGAGGAACTAAGAGGTCTTCGTCCTTCATCTTGTTGATCATGTATTCACTTGGGATGGCAATATCGTAGGTCGTTCCACCCTGCTTGATCTTGGTATACATGGCCTCGTTGGAGTCAAAGGTCTCGTACTGGACTTGGATTCCTGTTTCTTCTGTGAATTTCTCCAAGAGTTCTGGATCGATATAGTCCCCCCAGTTGTAGATAACCAATTTCTGACTGTCTCGGCTATTGATTTTACTATCTAGATGAGTCGCAATCCCCCACAAGACAAGGATAATCGCTACAATTCCTGCTAAAAATGAATAGAGTTTTTTCATGCTTGCTCCTCCTTCTCACGTGAGATAAAGTAATAGCCAACAACTAGGATAATACTAAAGAGAAAGACAAGGGCAGAAAGGGCATTGATTTCTAGCGAAATTCCCTTACGAGCACGAGAGTAAATCTCGACTGATAGAGTCGAAAAGCCATTTCCTGTCACAAAGAAGGTTACGGCAAAATCATCCAGCGAATAGGTGAAGGCCATGAAATAACCTGCAATGATAGACGGAGTCAGGTACGGTAGCATGATTTCCTTAAACATCTGAAACTGGCTGGCACCCAAGTCATAGGCCGCATGAATCATGTCATCATTCATCTCCTTGAGACGAGGCAAGACCATCAAGACCACGATAGGGATGGAAAAGGCCACGTGACTAGATAGAACCGTCAAAAAGCCAAGTGAAAACTTGAGCTGTGTAAAGAGAATCAAGAAGCTGGCACCAATCATAACGTCAGGCGCAACCATGAGGATATTATTGAGTGATAAAAAGGCTTCTTGGTATTTCTTACGAGACTGGTAGATATAGATAGCACCGAAAGTCCCGATAATGGTCGCAATCAAGGCTGATAGAAAGGCCAAGAAAAAGGTTTGGGTGAGGATCAACATGAGGCGACCATCACCAAACATAGTTTTAAAATGGCTCAAACTAAAGCCGGTAAAACTGTTCATATCATCCCCTACATTAAAGGCATAGCCAATCAAGTAAAAAATTGGCAAATAAAGGACGATAAAGACAAAGGCTAGGTAGAGATTGGCAAATTTTTTCATCGTTCTCTCCTTTCCTTGGTCACCCACATGGTGATGAACATGGTCAGGATGAGGATTACACCGATGGTAGAACCCATACCGTAGTTGTCATTGGTCAGGAAGTTCTGCTCAATGGCCGTTCCCAGCGTGATAACACGGTTCCCACCAATCAAACGTGTCAGCATGAAGAGACTCAAACTGGGGATAAAGACCGACTGAACTCCACTTCTCACTCCATTCATCGATAGAGGGAAGATGACATGGCGGAAGGTCTCCCACTTGGTCGCACCGAGGTCATAGCTGGCATTGATGAGATTGTTATCCATATCATCCAAGACATTGAAAATCGGCAAAATCATAAAGGGAAGCTCGATGTAGCTTGCGACAAAGATAAAGGAGAAATCCGTAAAGAGCAACTGCTGCGAACCGATTCCGATGAATTCCAAAAATTGGTTAATAGAGCCATTTTGACCAAAAATCCCGATAAAGGCATAGGCCTTAAGGAGCAGATTGATCCAGGTTGGCAAGATAATCAGCATGAGCCAGAGTTGACGGTGCTTAAGACGGGTCAAAAAGAGGGCTGTTGGATAGCTGATGAGCAGTGTTACCAAGGTGACAATCCCTGCATAAAGCACTGAGTTGAAGCTCATTTTGAGATAGGTCAAATTTTGTGACGCAAAGTAGGATTTATAGTTTTCTAAACTAAACTGGCCTTCAATGTTGAAAAAGGATTGACCGAAAATCAAGACCAAGGGTGCGAGAACAAAGAGGACAATCCAAAGCATGTAGGGCACTACAAAGAGTTTAGAGGTTGTTTTCTTCATCTCTTTCCTCCTCGATTGCGTTAATCAGACCTGCTTCTTGCTCTTCGATTTCTACGTACTCTTCGATACGAGCATCGAACTCTTCTTCGGTTTCGTTGAGACGCATGATGTGGATGTCTTCTGGCTCAAAGTCCAGACCAATTTCCTCACCCACAATGGCCTTACGAGTCGAGTGGATCATCCATTCATTTCCGAGTTCGTCATAGGCGATAATCTCGTAATGAACCCCACGGAAGAGCTGGGTATCAACTTTAACTTGGAGCTTGCCTTCTTCAGGAAGGGTAATGCGCAAGTCCTCTGGACGAATAACGACTTCAACAGGCTCATTTGGCTTCATCCCTCCGTCGACTGCTTCAAAGCGTTTGCCGTTAAACTCAACCAAGTAATCCTCAATCATGGTTCCTGGCAAAATATTTGACTCACCGATAAAGGTGGCAACAAAGTGGTTGATTGGCTCATCGTAGATGTCCACTGGTGTTCCAGACTGAACAATCTCGCCATCATTCATAACGAAAATCCAGTCACTCATGGCAAGAGCTTCTTCCTGATCGTGAGTGACAAAGACAAAGGTAATCCCCAATCGTTGTTGCAATTCACGGAGTTCGTACTGCATGTCTGTTCGCAATTTCAAGTCCAGCGCTGACAAGGGCTCATCCAACAAAACCACACGAGGTTGGTTGATAATAGCACGGGCAATGGCTACACGCTGACGTTGTCCTCCGGAGAGTTTACGGATGGAACGTTTTTCATAACCTTCCAGCTGAACCATCTTGAGAACTTCCGCTACACGTTGTTCGATTTCTTTCTTGTCGACTTTACGCAAGCGGAGTGGAAAGGCAACATTTTCAAACACATTCATATGTGGAAACAAGGCATAGGATTGGAAAACCGTATGAACGTCACGTTTATTGGTTGGGATGTCGTTGATACGGACACCGTCCAGCAAAATATCCCCTGTCGTCGCATCCAGTAAACCTGCAATGATGTTCAGGATGGTTGACTTTCCTGAACCAGATGCGCCTAAAAGAGTGTAGAACTTCCCTTCTTCCAACTCAAAGTTGATGTCTTTGAGAACCTTGGTGTTGCTGTCTTCAAAAACTTTAGAGACGTTTTTGAATTCAATAATTGGTTTTTTCAATTGTCATAAATTCCTTCTTTTTCATAAATTAACAGATCAGGGCTCTGTCAGGCCGCTACTACCTCGTGTAGGAGATAAAACTGCCTACATACATCTTCACTAACGATAGGCTTTCACCCCCTTTACAATGGTTATAGCAGCAATTCTTCAACCCCAACCTTATTCCTTCTCGCCCAAGATTCGGACTTCTCTTTCAAGAGTGACACCTGAGTGTTCCTTGACTTTTTCAATAACAGATTGGATCAAGTCCTCGTAGTCTTTGGCCGTTCCGTCAGCAACATTGATCATGAAACCTGCGTGTTTTTCAGATACTTCCACACCACCGATACGATAGCCTTTCAAGCCAGCCTCTGAAATCAACTGACCTGCAAAATGCCCAACTGGACGCTTAAAGACTGAACCACAAGACGGGTATTCTAATGGTTGTTTGAGTTCACGTAGGTGCGTCAAGCGGTCCATTTCTTGCTTGATAACCTGATGATTCCCTGGAGATAGGGCAAATTTAGCTGACAAAACAACAGCCCCAGAATCCTGAATAGCTGAATGGCGGTAACCAAAAGCCAAGTCCTTGACTGACAAGGTCTCGATTTCCCCTTCTTTGGTCAAAACTTGACAAGACTGCAAGATATGAGCAATCTCTCCTCCATAGGCACCCGCATTCATAAAGACAGCTCCACCGATGCTTCCAGGAATCCCACAAGCAAACTCGAAACCAGTCAAACTATGACGAAGAGCAATTCGTGTTGTCTCGATCAAATTAGCACCCGCTTCTGCTTCAATAGTGTAACCATCAACCGAAACGTTATTAAGCTTATCGCATAAGATGACAAAACCACGGATTCCACCTTCACGCACGATGATATTGCTGGCATTTCCTAGCACCATCCAGGGAATATTCTCTTGATTGGCAAATTGGACGACACGAGCCATCTCATAGCGATTGCGTGGTAAAACTAGGTAATCCGCTCGACCTCCGACCTTGGTATAGGTATAGGTCTTCAAGGGTTCCTTGAAACGAATATCGATTCCTTCTAGGATTTCAAGCATTTTTTCTTTTACTGACATGTCACTCTTCCTTTTTCAAAATTCATTCCATTATACCATTTTTAGAGACATTTGACGACCATAAAAAGAGCTTGTTTTATCTTTACATAAAAAAAGAGGTCACCCCTCTTTTTATGATTTTTTCCAAAATGTAGATTTGGTTAGCCAGATAAAGGCTAGAAGTTCTACGAGAAGAACAAACTCAACTAGAAGCGGATTTGCAATCCCTCCCACTTGAGATAAGGCTGGAGCCAAGTCAAACAAGGCATGCAAACCATAGGCAGCAAGGAGGTAGATCCATTTCTTTTGACGGACACTTTGATAGACCCAGATGGAAAGACCGATTTGTAGAACCAGAGCAAGCACACGTTCAACTCCTAGTAAATAAACCTGCCATACAGAAAGAGACTGAACCGTTTCGAGTGTAGACTTTGGAAGAAGATTGGCTACATCAGTATTTGAAGACTGGATGAGTGAAAAGAGAATCAAAAGACTGATCAAGCTTCCCATTCCGAGATAGAGCATCTCCAAGCCGCCATGTCCCAAACCATAAGCCAAAGCATCTCGATCTTCTAGCTTTCTCTTTTTCTCCAACCATTTAAAAAAGACAAGACGAGCTGTTTCCTCAAAGAGGGCTGCCATGGCAATCCCATAAAGGACGTATAAGAAAGGCTGCTCCTGCATAAGCGGAATGGTTCCATCTTTTTGCGGATGGAGTACCAGAAGGTGAACCATCTTCTCTAACACTTGAGAAGAAACAAAAAATGCGATTGCCCCCAAGCCCATCACTGCAAGAGAGATTTTAAACCGTTTTTTGGCATACCAAGTTCCACTTACTAGAATGAGAACCAAAGCTATCATGGTAAGGATAATATGTACTGTCATCTTTTTCTCCTATTCTGACTTATCAATATCTTTCTTCATCTCGTCAACGTTAAATTTGGCAAATAAATACTGGCGATCTTGGACTGGAAAACGTTGGTCCAACTGGTCGACTGCCCCAACCTCAATCATTCCTTCTTTGATAACAAAGTCCATCACATGCCCACCAAAGGTCAAATCATCTGAGATAAAATGCAAATGGTAGCCTGCAACACTCACTCCATGGAAAATCTCCGGTGTCCAAAATCCAACAATGGTTCCCGATACATTTTCACGGCTATATTCAGGTTGGTGAGTCGCTACATCAGCAAACTTGGTATCAGGAGTGGATTTAGGAATCATCCGTACGTGCATTTGTGAAAATTCGCCATGAATCTTGATGGAGCGAAAAAGATTTTCCCCATCATAGTAGGACTCAATTCGTTTTTCCAATTCCTTGTCAGTCATCTCAAAGCGCTGACGAAAAATCACTTCTGCCTGATGAGGAACCACCGCTGCATAGGGAATAAGGGCATCCGCTGCCACCTCAACGATTTCAGGCGTTTGACCAGACCCCTTGGCTTGATAAGCCTTGCCATCAAGGACAATCAACTCCCCGTCAATCGAATCCAATGTTCCCAAGCCGAGGTCACCATGTTCCAGCAATTCTCCCACTGTCATGGTTCCGCCATATAGACCTGCCATTAGGGCACCTAGAGTATTGTATTGAAATAATTTAACCGGTTCCTGCACTTTTCTATCCATTCTCTTTCTTATCTTCTTTTCAATGAATCATCATACTTTCTAAGTATACCACATTTGCTCCTAGTTGTGAAAGGGAGAAATGCTTTTCCCATTGCCAAGCAGGCAAAAAAAAGGTACAATGTAACAAAATCAACGGAGGTCTGGAATGAAGAAAGAAAGTAAATACCAAGCAGTCGTTTCCTTTCTCAAAAAAGGTATCGAATCAGGAAAATTTCCAACAGGTAGCCGGCTTCCCTCTATCCGTCAACTGAGCCAAGACTTCCACTGTAGCAAGGACACTATCCAACGAGCCCTGCTGGAATTACGCCATGAACAATACCTCTATGCCAAACCCCAAAGTGGCTACTATGTTCTGGAACAAGGACAGCATCAGGACTTGGAAATCGAAGTCACTGACGAACATGCCAGTGCCTATGACGACTTCCGACTCTGCGTCAACGAAACCCTAATTGGAAGAGAAAACTACCTCTTCAACTACTATGACAACCAAGAAGGCCTTGAGGAACTGAGACAATCTGTCCAGCAACTCCTCTTTGACCAAGCCCTCTACTGTAAACCCGACCAACTGGTTCTAACATCTGGTACCCAACAAGCTCTCTTTATACTTTCTCAGATTAACTTTCCGAGCCAGGGAACTGAGATTTTGGTCGAACAGCCGACCTACCACCGGATGAACCGTCTCTTGGTCGCTCAAGGATTAGCCTACCAGACCATTGAACGCCGTATTGATGGCATCAACCTTGAAGAACTGGAAGAACAGTTCAAATCTAGGAAAATCAAGTTTTTCTACACCATTCCTCGCTTCCACTATCCCCTAGGTCATTCCTATTCTGATCAGGAAAAAAGGGCTATTTTGGATCTAGCAAATCAGTATGGTGTATATATCGTCGAGGATGATTATCTAGGTGACTTAGACTCTAAAAAGGGACAAACCTTCCACTATCTGGATACTGAGGATCGGGTCATTTATATCAAGTCCTTCTCAACTAGTCTCTTTCCAGCCCTTCGTATTACCGCCCTCATTCTCCCAAATGCTCTAAAAGAGGCCTTTGTTTCCTACAAAAATATCCTGGACTATGACAGCAATCTCATCATGCAAAAGGCTCTTTCTCTTTACATCGAAAGCCAGTTATTTGAAAAAAATCGATTGGCCAGACTGAGCCTTCAAGAGAACTATCAAACTCAGATTAAGGAAGTACTTGAAAAAAACACCTGTCCCTTGCCCCACTATCCTCTACACGATGGTCTTTTGCTTGATTTGAGACACTATCCTAAGATTGCTAGTTTGAAACACAGCTCACTCAAACTAGACTTTTTTGAGAAGGCTTATTTGGATGCCTGTCCTTATCAGTTCGCCAAAGTCACTCTTGAAAATCTAGAAGAGCTATTAGAATACATAAAAGCAGAATTGGATTAAAGTCCAACTCTGCTTTTTCTTATTGTTCAACTTCCGTTAGTTTCGCTGCCTTTTCAAGATAGTTTTGATAGGTTCCGTCATCTTTCAGTTTTTGGATAACCTTATCTACTACTGCTTTCAAGTCTGACTGATCCTTCTTGATAGCAACGGCATTGGCTTCGCCATCTTTCATCGTCAAAGTAGCTGTCGCAACGACAAGGTCTGAGTTTTTACCAGCGTAACTAAGAGCCACTGGTTCATCCATATGAACAGCATCCACTTTTCCAGCTTGCAATTCATTGACTGCTTCCCCCATATTGGTCAAGGATGTCAATTGGGCATTTGGCAATTGTTCCTTGACCATGGTTTCTGGCACAGTTCCCTTTTGAGCTGCGATATTGGCACTTGCGAGGCTTGAAAGATCCTTGTATTTGTCTAAATCGGCTTTTCTAACCAAGAAACTCATCTTGTTTTCATAGTAAGGAATTGAAAAATCAAAGACTTCCTTTCTCTCATCAGTGGCACTAATTCCTGCAATGGCTAAGTCAGCCTTTCCAGTTTGAAGACTGGTCAAGACATTGTCAAAACTCATGCTAGAGATTTCAAGTTTAACCCCAAGCTCGTCTGCAATTGCTTGAGCCATATCAATATCTGCACCAACCACTTGGTTTTTACCATCTACCAAGGCTTGGAATTCAAACGGTGCATAGTCTGGGCTGGTCGCAACAACTAGCTTTCCTTTTTGTTTAATAGCGTCCACAGCAGACTGGGAACTATCTGTTCCTGACTGGCAAGCTACTAAAACCACACTGGCAAGCATGCTACACACAACTAATATCCATTTCTTAAATTTCATAAATAAACGACCTTTCTGTTAATTCTGAATAATTATAACTCTTTTAAAAATAGTTGTCAACCCTTTTAGAGATTTTGATTGTAAAACAATTCTTTTCATAAAAAATAAGACTGATTTATTTTAATCAGCCTTATTTCTGTATATTTAAACCGTTTCTTATAGTTCGATAATCTTACCTGTTTCAAAGTAAACAACCCATTCACAGATATTTTTTGCGTAGTCTCCAATACGTTCCAAGAAAGAAATGACCTGGAAGTAATCACGGCCTGTAACGATAGCTTCAGGATTTTTCCTAATTTCTTCTGTAGCCAAATCTCGGATGCTATCAAAGTAATGGTTGATTTTTTCGTCCATCGCTGCTACTTCGTAGGCTTGATCCACAGAACCGTTGAGATAGAGATCTAGAGCTGCTTCAACGAAGTTTTTCACGTCGCGTCCCATCTTTTTGATTTCTTCTTCAACAGAAGGGATACGTTGCTCCCCCTTCATACGAATAGTCGCTTCAGCGATAGACACTGCATGATCTCCCATGCGTTCCACGTCTGAAACTGCCTTTAGAACGGTCAAGACGGTACGAAGGTCTTGCGAAACAGGTTGTTGGAGGGCGATCATTTCAAATGATTTCTTTTCCAACTTCACTTCATATTCATTTACTTCTGCATCGTCTTCGATGACTTCTTTTGCCAAATCACGGTCATGCGTGACAAAGGCACGCACTGTACGATTGATCTGCGAGAGCACTTCTTGTCCCATGGCATAGAACTGGTTATGCAATTTCTCCAAATCTTCTTCAAATTGAGATCGTAACATCATTCAACTCCTTATCCAAATTTTCCTGTAATATAATC
This sequence comes from Streptococcus sp. VT 162, assembly GCA_000688775.2. Lineage (NCBI taxonomy): Bacteria > Bacillati > Bacillota > Bacilli > Lactobacillales > Streptococcaceae > Streptococcus > Streptococcus sp. VT 162. Next base: position 698,552 of record CP007628.2, on the reverse strand, counting down.
TTCTGTTTCCTTGTTTTGTGGCTCTAGGAACATCTTCTTCGTATCGTTAAACTCGATCAAATCCCCATCTAGGAAAAATCCTGTTTTATCAGAGATACGTGAGGCTTGTTGCATCGAACGCGTTACCAAGAGCATGGTGTATTTATCTTTCAGACCATACAAGGTTTCCTCAATCTTACCTGCAGAAATAGGATCCAAAGCTGAAGTTGGTTCATCTAAGAGGATGATTTTCGGACTGGTTGCTAAGACACGAGCAACACAAACACGTTGTTGTTGTCCACCTGAGAGACCAATGGCCGAATCATGCAAACGATCCTTTACTTCATCCCAGATAGAAGCACGTTGCAAGGCCTTTTCTACTGCTTCATCAAGAACTTGCTTGTCCCTGACTCCATTGATACGCAGACCATAGACAATATTTTCGTAGATAGACATAGGGAAGGGATTGGGCTGTTGAAAGACCATCCCGATTTCCTTACGCAATTCAACCGTATCGGTACGGGGGCTGTAGATATTGTGACCATTATAGACCACTGATCCAGTTGTTGTCACCTCAGGATTTAGATCGCCCATGCGGTTGATAGCTTTGAGCAGGGTAGACTTTCCTGATCCAGAAGGACCAATCAAGGCTGTTATTTCCTTAGGTTGGAAAGAAAGGGAAACACTATTCAAGGCCTTCTTTTTATTGTAATAAACGGACAGGTCTGACACCTGTAAAATCGCTTCTGACATACCGTTTCCTTTCTAACCAAAGTGTCCTGTTACATAGTCATTGGTTGACTGTAACTTAGCATTTTGGAAAATATTGGATGTTTTATCATACTCAATCAAGTCACCCAAGTAGAAAAATCCAGTGTAGTCACTTGCACGCGCAGCCTGTTGCATACTGTGGGTAACGATGATGATGGTAAAGTCCTTCTTCAATTCCAACATGGTTTCTTCCAGCTGTGCTGTCGCAATCGGATCCAAGGCTGACGCCGGTTCATCCATCAAGAGGATATCTGGCTTGACAGAGATGGCGCGAGCGATACAGAGACGTTGCTGCTGACCTCCAGAAAGCATCAAGGCTGATTTGTGGAGGTCGTCTTTGACCTGGTCCCAAAGGGCAGCCTGTCTTAAAGAGGTTTCTACAATTTCATCAAGTACTTTCTTATCCTTAACACCTGCACGTTCATGAGCAAAAGTGATGTTGCGATAAATAGACTTAGCAAATGGATTTGGACGTTGGAAGACCATTCCGATATGCTTGCGCATCTCATAGACATTGATTTCTGGACGGTTGACGTCAATCCCTCGGTAGAGGATTTGACCTGTGACCTTGGCAATATCAATGGTATCATTCATCCGATTGAGACTGCGAAGATAGGTAGATTTCCCTGATCCAGAAGGGCCAATCAAGGCTGTAATTTTATTTTTTTCAAATTGCATATCGATGCCCTTGATGGATTCATTTTTACCGTAGTAAACATGTAAATCCTTGGTAGAGAGGGCCACTTTTTCTTCAGGGAAGGTGATGATATGCTTTTCGTCCCAGTTATATTTTGACATGGCTTCTCCTTTAGGCAGCGGTTAATTTCTTGTGTAAATAGCTTCCGAGTTTGCGTGCTCCAAAGTTAAAAATTAAGATAAAGATGAGGAGCACGGCGGCAGAACCTGCTGATACGATAGTAGCATCAGGAATGGTTCCTTCACTGTTGACCTTCCAAATGTGGACTGCCAAGGTTTCTGCTTGACGGAAGATTGAGATAGGACTGGTAACACTGAGGATATTCCAGTTAGACCAGTCAAGGGCTGGAGCGGATTGTCCTGCCGTATAGATAAGAGCAGCTGCTTCACCAAAGATACGACCAGATGCCAAGACAACACCCGTTACGATACCTGGAAGGGCTTCTGGAATGACAACATGAACTACAGTCTCCCAACGAGAAATTCCAAGAGCCAAACCAGCCTCACGTTGCGTATGGTGAACGTGTTTTAAACTGTCCTCAACATTTCGAGTCATCTGAGGGAGGTTAAAGACTGTCAAGGCCAATGCACCTGAAATGATTGAAAATCCATACTCAAACTGGACTACAAAGATCAAGTAACCAAAGAGACCCACTACGACTGATGGTAGAGAAGACAAAATCTCAATACAGGTACGAATAAAATTGGTCACAGGTCCTTTTTTGGCATACTCAGCGAGGAAAACGCCAGCTCCCATAGACAGGGGAACAGAAATGATCAAGGTAATGACCAAAAGGAAGAAGGAATTGTAGAGCTGAATCCCGATACCCCCACCTGCTTGATAAGAGGAGGATTTCCCTGTCAAGAAGGACCAAGAGATATGCGGTAACCCTCTCACCAAGATATAGAGAATCAAGGATGCCAAGATGGCAACGATGATACCCGCGATGGTATAGAGGACAGCTGTTGCAAGTTTATCTAATTTCTTAGCGTGCATAGTTTTTCTTTCCTCTTTCTTTCGTAATCAATTTAATCACACTGTTAAAGGCCAAACTCATCAAGAGCAAGACTAAGGCCAGTGACCAGAGAACGTTATTATCAACCGTTCCCATGACGGTATTTCCGATACCCATAGTCAAAACAGAAGTCAAAGTCGCAGCTGGTGTTGTTAGCGAGGTTGGGATAACTGCTGAGTTTCCGACCACCATCTGAATAGCAAGGGCTTCACCGAAGGCACGCGCCATCCCAAAGACCACTGCAGTAAAAATACCTGAACGTGCTGCTTTCAAGGTCACACGCCAGATGGTTTGCCAACGAGTGGCTCCCATAGCCAAACTGGCTTCACGGTAATGACGAGGAACAGCACGCAAGCTGTCTGTTGTCATAAAGGTTACAGTTGGTAGGATCATGACAAAAAGAACGAAAATCCCTGACAATATCCCAAAACCAGTTCCACCAAAGACGCTACGAACAAAAGGCACCACAACTTGCAAACCGATAAATCCATAGACGACTGAAGGAATACCGACGAGGAGTTCAATGGCTGGTTGCAAAATCTTTGCACCCTTTGGTGAGACTTCTGTCATAAAGACTGCAGCACCAATAGCGAAAGGAGTTGCGATGAGGGCTGATAAAATCGTCACAATAAAGGAGCCCAAAATCATCGGAAGGGCACCAAATTGTTTCCCTGAAGGATTCCAAGTTTGTCCAAAGAGGAAATCAAAGATGTTCACCCCATTGACAAAGAAGGTCGACAAGCCTTTCTGCGCTACAAAAATCAAAATCATCGCCACAATGATGACAATTAAAGAAAGACAGGCGAAGGTCAAACCTTTACCAAACTTCTCAAGGCGAGAGTTCTTTGAAGGAGAGAGTAATTTTTTAGATAATTCTTCTTGATTCATTATTGACCTCCTTCTACTGCTGTAACGGTACCTGAAGCATCCTTTTGGACTTTCATTTCATTGATAGAGATATAGCCCATGCCCTTAACAATTCCATTTTGGGCTTCATCTGAGAGGACGAAATTCAGGAATTCAGCAGCTAACTCATTTGGCTGACCAAGTGTGTACATATGTTCATAAGACCACAAAGGCCAGTTGTTGGTCGTTACATTTTCAGACGTAGGTTCATACCCATTCAGTTTCATGCTTTTCACGGAGTCATCTACATAGGCAAAAGCCAAGTAAGAAATGGCTCCAGGGGTTTGGGATACAATAGACTTGACCATCCCGTTAGAATCCTGTTCTTGGCTCTGCATTGCCGATTGGCCATTCATAACGACCGTATCAAACGTCGCTCGTGAACCAGAACTTGCTGCTCGGTTGATGATTGAAATGGCCAGGTCTTTGCCCCCAACTTCTTTCCAGTTAGTTACTTCACCAGTAAAGATTTTGCGGAGTTGCTCGGTTGTGAGATTTTCAACATCTACTTCCTTGTTTACAATCACTGCAAGACCAGCCACTGCAACCTTGTGGTCTACTAGAGCCGAAGCATCGATTCCTTCTTTTTCCTCTGCAAAGACGTCAGAGTTCCCGATGTCAACTGCTCCAGACTGGACTTGGGAAAGTCCTGTACCCGATCCTCCACCTTGAACATTGACTGTTTTTCCGATGTTTCTAGAACCGAATTCATCTGCTGCCGCTTCGACAAGAGGCTGAAGAGCAGTTGAACCAACGGCTGTCATGGATTCTCCACGATCAATCCAGCTAGCACATCCTGCTAGAGAACCTGCCATCAAAAGAGCTACAAGAGACATGACGAGCTTTTTTCTTTTTTTCACTGTTATTCTCCTTGAACATAATGATAAATGTTCTGATTTCTTCCGTTTGTCCTGATCATCCAATTATCATCAATGGTTGTCCCGCTTTATTTTATATAGACATTCTTAGGAGCGGGAAATTCCATCGTATAATATAAGTAATAATGAAAGACTATCAGAAAAAACTCATACTTCCACTATAACATAGAATAGGCTCTTTGACTAGCTTTTTCACCTGAATCTGAGTCCTTTTGGATAATAATTTTTCAAAACATTTCCCGTTACCTTGGCAAAGCCTAATCCGTTTCCTTGAACCACAACTTGGTACCAGCCATTTGGTCGAGCTTCAGACAATTGAACAGTCTCACCAGCCGCATATTTTACAAAGTCCTCATCATTGATTTCAACACTTTGTTTTACTTGGCTTGGTTTCAATGCTAATCCCAAAGCAAAGCTTGGTTCAAAGCGTTTCTTTTTAAAAGTCCCCAGATGAAGTCCATTTCGGGCAATTTTGAGTTTTCCTAGATCAGGTAGCATCTCTGGCAGGAGATAGAGCTGATCTCCAAAAGTCTGCAAGATACCAGTTAGATTGACTCGCGAATGTTTTTGGGCAAATTCTTGCCACAAAGCCAGTTGCTCACGACTGAGATTGCTCTTGCTAGCTTTGAATTTAGGTGCTGGATTTTGTCCCTTAAACTGCAGGTGGGCAACAAACTGACCTTCTCCCTTGAAATGATGAGGGTACATCCGAGCCGTTTCAGGAAGATCAATTCCTGCTACCATACCGTTCACATGCTCAACCGGAAGCAGTTCAAAATCATAAGTGTCCAGTAACCAGTGGACGATTTCTTCATTTTCCTCAGGTGCCCAAGTACAGGTCGAATAGACCAGACGGCCACCTTCTGCAAGCATGGTCACTGCATCTTCTAAAATTTCTCTTTGAAGACTAGCACATTGACTAGGATAATCGGTACTCCAATAATCCATGGCATCTGGTTGCTTACGAAACATCCCTTCACCCGAGCAAGGTGCATCAAGGACAATCACATCAAAGTAACCTTTAAAAACCTTGGCCAAGCGGTCAGCAGATTCATTAGTCACAACAACATTTGTCGCTCCAAATCGCTCCATATTTTCCACTAAAATCTTAGCACGCTTGCTTGAAATTTCGTTGGAGACAAGAACTCCTTGATTAGCCAGATAAGCTGCTAGTTGAGTGGATTTTCCACCTGGTGCTGCCGCCAAATCCAAAACCTTCATGCCAGGACTTGGTTGAGCCACCTGGGCTACCATTTGGGCAGCAGGCTCTTGCGAATACACGAGACCAGTCGCGTGCTCTGGTGACTTTCCAGAAACCTTACCATAATACCCCCAAGGTGTATGGGGAATAGCATCTGCAAACGATAACTGACTTTCTTTTAAGGGATTGACCCGAAAAGCCGAAACTGCTTCTTGTTTAAAAGAGGCAAGAAAGTCTCTTGCCTCATCTTCTAGTATCGCTTCATATTTTTCAACAAATCCTTCTGGAAATTGCATTTAGTTCTTTTTCCTTTCGTAGATATAAGACTGAATCTCTTCTTGCATCTCGATTGGCACCATCATGACAGGCTGACGCGTTTTAAAATCAGCGGGCTCACCCGATACCGTAAGAAGGCGATAACCCAGACTTTCCCCTAAGATACTGGCCGCAGCGTAATCCCATGGCTGCAGGTAGGTAATATAAGTCAGAAGACGACCCGATAAAACCTTAGCAAAACTAATGCCCGCACTGCCGTAAACACGGACCCCCAACGCTGCTCGCCCCAAATCCGCCAAGCCCCACTCATTGCTTTCAAACATACCTGAGTTACCGGCAACTAAAAATTCTTGAAGAGGTTTCTTTTTAAAAGGCGGTAAGGGCTCATTATTGCGGCAAGGAGGAAAGGCACCACCACCATGGTAACAATCACCTTTCATGACATCATAGATGACACCAAATTTGCCCACACCATTCTCAAAATAAGCCAACATCACGGCAAAATCTTCCTGCTGGGCGACAAAGTTATTGGTACCATCAATGGGATCAATCACCCAAACGGAACCTTGACCGACTGCAGCACGTAAGCAGCCCTCTTCCGCGCAAATCAAGTCCTCAGGATAGGTGGACTTGATCCGATCAACCAAGAGTTCCTGGACCTCCTTGTCCAAACGTGTCACCAAGTCAGTAGGGGAAGACTTGCGCTCAACCTGCAAATCTTCTTTCATGTGAGCCAAAATATAGTCCGCAGCTTCCTGCACAATCTCTTTGGCAAATTCAAATTTAGTTTCCAAGAGAAATCTTCCCTTCTCTTTTTTCTTTTGCTAATTGAACTGCATGATAGAAGGAATAACCGCTAGCCGTTTCAAATTCGCGACCTAGGCGCTTTTCTTCACTTTTGCTCGGAACGACAGACTTAAATTCCTTATAGGAATCTAGCAGTTTTTTTGCTTCTACCTTATCTTCATAAGCAGCTTCAACATCATTAAAAAAAGAAAGCACTGAAGCAAGTTCTTCAGTGCTCCACGACAAATCTAGTGGGTAACTATACTGTTTGTTCATCTATCCAATACCAGCTCTCAATGTTGCTTCTTTCAATTCTTGTTTACGGTAACTACGAGGGAGAAAAGCACGAATCTCATCTTCATTAAAACCGATCTGCATGCGTTTGGTATCTATAATAATTGGGCGACGCAAAAGACTAGGATATTGCTCAATCAACTGAAGCAACTCCGATACCGAGATACTCTCTACATCAATATCCAATTTTTGAAAAATTTTTGAACGAGTTGAAATGATGTCATCAGTACCATTTTCGGTCAAGGAAAGAATATGTTGTAATTCTTTTCTTGTTAAAGGACTAGTCATAATATTATGCTCTTGAAAGGGCACTTTATGCGTCTCTAACCAAGCCTTTGCCTTACGACATGATGTACAACTCGGTGATAAAAATAGTGTAATCATGCTTTTCTCTTCTTTTATCTATACTTGCTATTTCTATTATACAAAAAAATAAAGCGCTTGACTAGGTATTTTTAGAAAAAAAGCCTATTTTTTCATAGAAAATAGACTGTTTTCTGCAAAAATCTCCTGCTTTGCAAGTTTATCTTTAGGATAACCTAACAATAAATAGGGAGTAGAGCAACTTCTCTCGTTTTTTATTAAAAATACAGAATTTTTTCCACTATTTCCTTGAAGCTTTGACAAGAAGGAAACCGAATATTCCTTCATACAAAGCAAAGAAAAGCAAAAAGGCATGGAGGAAGAAAATCTCTGGCAAAATCCAAATAACTGGATCCTTTGCTGGATCAAAAAGCCAAGTATCATCTCCCACAAAGAGAATCTGATGGAAAAGCGTAAAGAATTGCTCAAAACCAATCAACACTCCCAGAAATCCAATCACCAAGGGTAAGACCACTAGAGCGAGGAGACTCTTACGAAAGACAGACAAAAATCCCTTTTTTACAATGGTCTTAACAAAGAAATAGAAGCTTGGCAATGTAACCAAAGCAATTAACTGAACCAAGTGAAAGAGATTCTTCACCACCGCAAAATGGTGTAGACCTGCAGCTGATGAACGAAAATCCGGCATCTCTAAGACCTGACTAAAGGGATTGGTCAGGTAATTCATCAAGATAGTAAAGTTGTACTGAATGGTTTCGGGCTTTAGATAGACTCGACTCGCTAAGTTCAGCCACTCAATTTCCAAAGGATAGAAAATCCATGCCAGATAAATGGTTAAGAGAATAGACAGGGAGAGGAGAAAGAGCATACTTCCCCAAAAGGTCAGTTTAGTTTTCATCAAAATTCCACTCCGCAAGGCTAGAAACTACATGAGTTGGTGCGATTGGCAGATCAGCCACTTCTTCTGCCTTGGTAAAACCTGTTGTCACTAAGAGCGTTGGAATGCCATTGTCAATCCCTGCTCGGATATCTGTCAGGTAGTTGTCCCCAACCATGAGCAATTCTTCTCTTTTCAAACCTAAGTGCTCAACTGCCTTATCCATAATGATAGCATTTGGTTTCCCGATATAAACTGGTTTTACCCGTGTTGCTACTTCAAGAAGTGTAATTAGTGAACCAGCACCTGGCAAAAGACCACGTTCCGTCGGGATATTGAGGTCTGGATTGGTTCCGATAAAGTGAGCCCCCTTTTGAATGGCTAGAGTCGCCGTCGCAAATTTTTCATAGTCGACTTGCCAGTCCAGTCCAACTACCACATAGGCAGGATTTTCCTTGTCTTCGACATAACCAGCTGCCTGAATGGCATCCTTGAGTCCTGCTTCTCCGATGACATAGACTGTCTTTTCCAGTCCCAAGTCATTCATATAGTCGATAGTTGCCAAAGTTGCCGTGTAGACAGTTGATAGAGGCGTATTGATATTAAAATTCTGAGCCAACATCTCTTGAACGCTCTCAGGAGTACGAGTTGTATTGTTGGTTACAAAGAGATAGGGAATTTCTCGCTTTTGCAACTCATGGACAAAAGCCTCACCTGCCGGGATTCTGTCTTTCCCCTTGTAAATGGTTCCGTCTAAATCAATTAAATAACCTTTATAAGCCATATCGTCCTTTCTAATTGCCTTCAATTTCTTGCCAAGTAATCATAGCTTGGGCATTGATTTCCCCATCACTGATAATCTCATGCTTGCTTTCTAGTCCCTTGAGTTCATAAGCTGAAGCAATCATACCACCTGGTCGCACTTCTTTGACATACTTGAGATTGATTTTCTTTGGAATATACTTGGTCAAAAAATCTGCTCCCATAACCTCAAAAATCCAATCCAGGTATTTGCTGTTATTGACATGACCATTCATATCCAAGTCGTAAAAACGAACATGGTAGTCTTTACTGATCGGATCTTCTAGATTTGCATACTTTGGCCCGCGGATGAGTTTTTTATCAAACTCAGACTGGTAAGGAGCAACAATTTCCGGTTCGACAGCATGAACTTTACGACTATCTCTGTCCATGAGAACAAAGGTTGCTACCATGCGAATGATTTCTTGACCTGCTTCATCATAGATAGTGAAACGGCGGTAGCAAAAAAGACGATTGTAAGTCAATGCTTCTGTTTCAATCGTAATCTCCTCAGCAAAGCGAGGCAAGCGTACCACGTCAATCGCATAGTCTGTAATAATCCAGACCAGATTGTAGCGTTCTAACATATCCTTGTCGCTAACTCCCAGCTCAATTGACTGCATACCTGATACTTGCAAGGACAGCAAAATCACATCTGGAAGTTTGATATGACCGTTCATGTCCGCCATATCAAAAGGAATTTTCATTTTCATTTGATAAGTTAAGCCCATTGTTCTACTCCAAAATAAATCGTTCTGCTACAGTGTCTCCTAAGAAGAGACCTCTTTTTGTCATTCGGACACGATCACCGTCGATCTGCATAAGTCCTTGTTGAACCAAGTCTCTGATGATTTCGCCATAAAGTCCATCAAAGGATCGTCCAAATTTTTCCTCAAATCGCGCCATAGAAACCCCGGATTTTTTCCGGAGGCCTAGGAACATTTCTTCTTCCATCTGCTCCCTTTGACTCAGGTGTTCTTCTGTAATCCGAGCATTTCCTGCCTCTACCGCATTGAGATAGTGGCGGATAGGGCCGTGGTTTTTATAACGCACCCCGTTCACATAACCTGAAGCACCCGCACCGATACCATAATACTCGGCATTATCCCAGTACATGAGATTATGGCGACTTTCAAAGCCAGGCTTAGAGAAATTGGAAATCTCATAATGCTCAAAACAAGCTCGCTCCAGTTCTGCGATGATGTACTCAAACATCTCCGCTTCTAACTCTTCCTTGGGTAGGGGCAACTTCCCTCGTCGCATGCGGTTCATAAAGACCGTATGATTCTCCAAAATCAAGCTATAAAGGCTCATATGAGGAATATCAAGCGAGATAGCCTTAGCGACATTGTCCTTGACCTGATCCATAGTTTGACCAGGTAGAGCGTAAATCAAATCGATGGAAATATTGTCAAAACCGGCCAGTTTGAGGTGGTCGATATTTTCATAAATATCCTTCTCCAAGTGACTGCGCCCAATCTTTTTCAGCATTTTGTCATCAAAAGTCTGCACACCTAAGGAAACACGATTGACTGGCGAATGCCTCAAAACCGCGATTTTATCCGCGTCCAGATCACCAGGATTGGCCTCAATAGTCAACTCTTCCAAAACTGACAAGTCCAAGTTTTTAGTCAAGCCATCTAAGAGTACTTCTAATTGCGGAGCGGACAGAGCCGTTGGCGTCCCACCTCCAATGTAGAGAGTTGACAACTTTTGGATATCATAAGAACGAAACTCCTCTAGCAGATGCTCTAGGTAACTATCTACTGGTTGATTCTTGATAAAAACTTTTGAAAAGTCACAATAATAACAAATCTGTGTACAAAAGGGAATATGCACATAGGCGGACGTTGGTTTTTTCTGCATAGTACTTATTATACCACAAAGACAGACTTGCAGATAAAAATCACCATCTCCAAAATCCAGAGATGGTGATACTTTATACTTCAGTAATATCGATGATGATTTCTTCTTGGTCTTCAGCAACGTCTGGAGTTGCTGACTGGTCTTGCCATTGCTCCTTGAGATTGTTAAAGGTTTCCTTCGATGCTTCCGTCGCTTGTCGAGCACAGGTTTTAGCTTGGTCAAGGACGCTATCAAAAGTGATTTCACCAGATTCTACTTGTTCCTTTGTTTTCAGTACAAAGTCAGTTGCCTGTTCCTTCACTTCAGTTAGTTTCTCACAAACCTGCTCTCTAGCATATTCTGGATTTTCTCTCAAATCATCTAGAAAATCCTGAGCTTGACTACAAACTTGCTTACCCTTGTCACTCGTCAAAAACAAAGCAAGAGCTGCACCTGAAACTGTTCCTAAAAGGATAGAGGATAATTTTCCCATAAGATTTCTCCTTTTTTATTTTTTGAAAAATTTACTTGCGACACGGAGTGCAGATAATCCAGCACCCGTCTTAAGTGTTTTTGATCCAGCAGATGAAGCCTTTTTACCTAAAACACGTGCATGTTGGTTGAGATCAGATACTGACTCAGATAAGTCAGCCACCGCCGTAAAGAGTGGATCAATCGTCGCAACTTTGATATTGATATCGTCTGCTAACACATTGACCTTAGCCAACAATTCATTGGTCTGATGCAAGGTAACGTTCACATCTGAGCTCAACGTTTTGATGGTTTTCTCTGTTTCATCAATCATACGACCTGCTTTTTGAATCGTGATTGTCAAATAAACTAAACAGACAATCAAAGCAATCGCAACAAGTATATATGCAACTTCTAACATTTATTTTTCCTCCTCATTATGATAGAAAGGGGCTTTCTTTCGATTTTGATAAAGTATGATAAAAATACCGAGTCCGATAAGGACAACTGATAACCATTGGGAAACTCGCAGACCAAAGAACATGAGACTATCTGTCCGCATTCCTTCGATGATCATACGACCAAAACCATACCAAATCAAGTAGAAAGCAGTAATATGACCACGTCTGATTCCCTTTAATTTTCGTCTAAAAATCAGAATCAAAGCAAATCCAATCAGATTCCAAACCGACTCATATAAGAAGGTCGGCTGACGGTAGCTACCATCAATGTACATCTGGTCACGGATAAAGCCTGGCAAATAATCCAGATTATCTACCGCTGCACCGTAGGCTTCTTGGTTAAAGAAGTTCCCCCAACGCCCTAAACTCTGGGCAACCATGACGCTCGGTGCTGCAATGTCTAAGAAATCCCAAGTATTAATCAACTTTCTATCTGCAAAGATATAAAGAACAATAGCGCCCGCTATCAAACCTCCGTAAATGGCCAAACCACCATTCCAGATGGCGATGATTTCACCTGGATTTTGAAGATAATAATCTAAGCGAAAGAGTACGTAGTATAGTCTAGCACCTAAAATAGCTACCGGAAAAGCAATCAGTATAAAATCCAAAATATCATCTGACAGGATTTTCTTTTTAGGAGCTTCTTTCATCGCAAGATAGACTGCCAAAACCAAACCAGCTACAATACACAAAGCATACCAACGAATAGCAAAGGGACCAATTTCAAATGCGACTGGATTAATCATGTTTCACCTCATTTTGAGCGATTAGATTTGTCAAGCGTTCTTCAAATAAACGCGTCGCATCAAAGCCCATTTCTTTAGCACGATAGTTCATGGCAGCCGCCTCAATAACAACGGAGATATTGCGTCCTGTTTTTACTGGGATGCGGATACGCGGAATCGTTACACCAGAAACCTCGAGTTCTTCAGCATTATTTCCTAGACGGTCAAAGGTCTTATGCGTATCATAATTTTCCAAATAAACTGCTAGCTGAACTTGTGAAGAATCTTTTACAGCACTCGCACCATAGAGACTCATGATATCGATAATCCCAACTCCACGAATCTCAAGTAAATGCTTCAAGATTTCAGCAGGTTCGCCCCAAAGAGTCATCTCATCCTTAGAATAAATATCTACACGATCGTCTGCTACTAGGCGGTGTCCACGCTTCACAAGCTCAAGACCTGTCTCGCTCTTACCGATACCACTATCCCCTTGGATCAAGACACCCATGCCATAGATATCCATCAAGACACCATGCACACTGGTACGTTTAGCCAAACGGGAATCAAGGTAGCTAGAAAGTTCTCCAGATAAACGGCTGGTTGCTGTTCGGCTAGTTAAAATTGCAATCTTGCATTCTCTAGCAGCCCTTAACATTTCCTCTGGCACTACCAGACCACGAGCCACGATAACCGCAGGTGTTTCAGGTAGAAACATTTTCTTCAAAACTTGATAACGGTTCTGGGCAGGCATGGCAACTAAATAGGACCACTCCTTCATCCCTAACAGCTGAATCCGTTCTGGTGTATAGTAATCAAAATAGCCCGTCATTTCAAGACCAGGTCTCATAATGTCCGCAGTATTGATTTCTTTTTCAAGTAATTCGCCTTCACCATAGACAATATCTAGTCTGAGTTTTTCAATGACATCTCTTACTAAAACCGACATAATTTCCTCCTTCAATCGAGTTCTCCCTACTATTATATCAGATTGTAGGTGGAAGTTTCCTTTTTTTGCAGGATTTACAGTATTTATTTGATGTTGCTTGGAAAAAGATTTGACTAGGAAGTCTTTTCGTACTCTTTTAAATCAACCGAGACAAATCTACTGCAAATCGGTCAACGTCTATCACCAAGTCCCTTCCAGATTTTTCTAAGTAAATCCTTGGAAGACCTTTTGTTAACATTCTGTTTGCATCAGCCATATCTTGAGGATAGGTATAAAACTGTTGGCCTTTTGGAAACTGATTTTGGACTTGCCATTCTTCAAACTCCTTCAAAAAAGTCTTATGAGACGGCATACTGACTTCTTCAAACAAGGAATGGTCAAACAATCGTACCAAACGATATAGACCATGGATCTCATCCGCAAAGCACTTATCAATCTTTTCATAGGGGTAACCTCGTCTCTGATAAGCTTGGCATAAGTTTTGTAAGGACTCGCTTAATGCAACTGCATCTTTTTTTGCCAAACTTATAAAATACCGAACAGAAAATTCTTCCATACCAGTTCGTTTTTTCTTCCCTAAAAACTGTTGTGCACGCAAGAGCGACTCGGATAATCTTTCTTCATCTTGATAATAAAGAGCGTATAAAAGATTCATCACATTTTCTGGATAATAGGTTCCTTTCAACAAGGGTAAATCTTTGGGGACGAATGATGGAATGGCTGAAAAATCGTTACAAGCAAAAGAGGTAAACAAGCCTTTCAAAATTCCATCTGTGTAAATAGTTCCACTTGCCAACAAACCGCCTCTCATCAACTCAGTTCTTCCTGTTTGCCATAGCGCGTTGTTTAACTGTGTATAATCCCCATCTAAAAACGCCGCATAATAGGCAAAATATTGAATATCATCTAGTAATAAGCTACTGTACAATTTTACCCTTAAAACCTTGTCAGACGATACTTTTGAATCGGTCAAATACTTTTCAAAAATTCTTTGGTTTGACTCTTCAAATTCCTTCCAATCGATCGGATCAGCACAATAACCCCAATTTTCCAAGTGATTTTCACGCATTTTTTGATATTCTTTTATATACTCTCTCATAACAATTCATTTCTCTAAACATTGTGCAAAAAAAGACTAGACAAGTCTAGCCTTTCATTTCAAATTAGAATTTTTTACGTTTACGAGCTGCTTCTGATTTACGTTTACGTTTTACAGAAGGTTTTTCATAGAATTCACGTTTGCGTGTTTCTTGAAGAGTACCAGCTTTAGTAACCGCACGTTTGAAACGACGAAGTGCATCGTCAAGAGATTCATTCTTACGTACTACTGTTTTAGACATTTTTTTCACTCCCTTCAAGTTCAAGATCTATTCCATTTTACACGCAAAATGAATATTTGTCAAGGGAAAACTGCCATAAACTTATATTATCTTCCCTTTTCTTTTTAAAAGAGATAATGTATTAGAATAGATGTCATAATAGCGAAAAAAATTATTTTAATCCTGTTCAGAAACAACTTTTATTTCTTTATCATTTACAATAACAGCTTGTAAATTGTTCATTCGTATTAAGTCGAGCTGATTTTTATAGGTTTCAAAGGTCTTCTTGCTACTATCAGTAAAAGGTTCCTCACCATAATGTGGAAGGATATAAAAATCCACTTCATCCAATCCCGCTGTATTCGATAACTCTGTCGCTACCGTCTTGTCGTCCATGAGTTTATTGTAGTCAATATCCTTGGCTGTAATGATAGCCCCTGCTGATTCTCCCACATAGACCAACCCATCTCTTATTTGCTCTTTGATGAGAGGTAAGAGTTGCTTTTTCTTTAATTCTTGCAATAAATAAAATGTATTCCCGCCTGAGATATAAAGAATCTTACTTTGGAAAATCTTTGCCTGTGCAGTTTCTCGATCACAAGAAGCAATATCTAGAACCTCTATCTCAAATCCTAAATCTCTGAATGTTTGCTGAGCCTCATCGATATAGGCAGTATAGTCCTCTTTGTTCCCAGCGGTAGGAATAAATAAAACCTTATTTTCTAGATTCTTTTCCTTTGCATAATCGCTAAAAAGCTTTTTGACTCCAGCAAAGTATGAACATAAAAATAATTGTTTCATGACTGTACCTCCATTAATGTTTAACAATTTTATAAAGGATCCATGATCCCTTTCTTTGACTAGTTACGAGCTCAAACCCTACTGATAACAAGAATCGTCTAAATGCTTCTTCGCTTTGCACCTCTGGTAAAAAGTAAGATAACTTGTTATACTCACAAGCTAGTAAGAGTATCCCGTCTGATTTGAGTATTCTTCGAAGTTCCATAAAAGAAGCCTCTAGATCCTGCCAATGAAAATGAGTTTGAAAAGCTGTGATTAAATCAACACTTTCATCAGAAAAACCTGTCTCCCTAACATCTCTTCGTTCAAAATTTAGATTAGTCATCTCTATCTGTTTGGCTTGAGCTATTGCTACATCTGAAATATCAATTCCAGTTATAGTACTTTGCGGAAAAGTTTCTTTCAGTAGGATGGTTGAACGGCCATTCCCAACTCCTACATCTAAGATTACAGGGTAAAATGTCCTATCCAGATGACGAATTGCCCATACAAACATGGGGAGATAGGCTCGATTCCATAATTTCATCATTCGTTTTCCTAGAAAGCCCGAAGGATTCTTTGATTGCTGAATTAAGCGACTAAACAGAAACATTAAAAGTAAAAAACAAATAAAACCGAATATATAAATCAAAATCGAGCCTCCCCGTATAGCTATATTATACCACTTTAGTAAAATTGTGAATAATTGATGCAAAATAATTAAACGATTTTTAAACCAATTACCAAAAAGAGAGAGCCATTTGGTTCTCTCTTTCTGTTAGACTGACATCTTCTTAGATAGTAATGAATGTAATCATTTCAATCAAGTATCTAAAACAACTTACTTGATGACTTTCGCCACTAATTATTCTTCCTCAGTTTTTTTTCTTTGAGCTAGAGAAATTAATCCCATACCTGATAAAGCAGCCAATAGACCAGCTGTCAAGTGAGATGTCTCCTCAGAACCCGTATTTGGAAGAGTTTTAGCAGTTCTTTCTTCTGTAATACCTTGTTGTTCTGGATTTTCAACTACAGGAACTTCTACTACGGTTGGAGTATAGAATCCTGAAATGATATTTCCATTGCGATCTTTACGGATCACTTTCACACCTTTGGCTTGTCCTACAAAGTCTGCCTCAGGAGTAAAGGTGACGGTGCCATCTGGTGAGATTACATAAGTTCGTAAAGGTGACGGTGCCATCTGGTGAGATTACATAAGTTCCTTCACCTGGAACGACTTTTTCAGTTGTTCCATCTTCAAAGGTTGGCGGAACTGTCAGATCGACATCACCTGTAAAGTTTGGTTTACCAGTCTGAGTTTGACCTTTAAGACCTTCTGATGTCGCATCACTCACTTGTGTTTGTCCAAGGACAGTTGGTGTGTAGTGAGCAATAACTACATTTCCATACACATCCAGACGTTTCACAACCAATCCTTTAGCTGTACCAACAAAGTCTGCGTTTCACAACCAATCCTTTAGCTGTACCAACAAAGTCTGCCTCAGGGGTAAAGGTAATCTTACCATCTTTATCAATTGTGTAGCTTCCTTCACTCGGAACAACCATAATCGTACTACCATCCTCAAAGGTTGGTGGTACAGTCGGATCGATATGTCCTTCAAACACTGGTGTTGCCACTTGTGGTTGGCCTTTGGTTCCTGTAGAAGCCGTGTCATAGCCAGTAGATGGATCTACAACTGTTGGGCGATAGCTTGCAGTAACTGGAGTACCATTCTTATCCTTGCGGACAATCGTTACGCCTGTTCCTTTTCCTACAAAATTAGCATAAGTTCCTTCACCTGGAATCACTTTTTCAGTTGATCCATCTTCAAATGTTGCTGCCACAGTTTCATCGATTGGAACAAGTGGATCACCACCTTCAAATGTTGGCGTACCCGTTTGAACAAGTTCCTTAATGTTAACTGAAGAAGTATCTTTACCAGTCGGCGTTACCTTAGTAAACTCTGGACTGTACATCTGGCGCAATTGTGTAAGTTCCTTGACCTGGAATAGATTTCTCTTTACTTCCATCTTCGAAGGTTGGTTCAACTGTTTCATCGATTGGAACCAGTGGGTCACCACCTTGGAAGCTTGGAGTACCAGTTTGTGGAACACCTTGAGGGCCTGTGCTGGTTGCGTTAGTGCTGGTTGGTGTTACCTTAGTCACTGTTGGTTTATAATGTGCTCGGTAAGGAACACCGTTAGAATCATTTACTTGGACAGTAACTGGGTCTGGGGTACCAACAAAATTTTTGTTAGGTTTGAAAGTGACTTGACCAGTGTTAGGGTCTAACTCATAAGTTCCAACTGACTGACCATTGGATGTAGCAGGAACTGAGTTACCAATAATAGGTTGGCCGTTAGCATCCACAAAGGTCGCAGGGCGTGAAGCATCTGGAGTCACTGGCGTTTTAGCTGGATCGCCATCATTAAAGATTAGATTTTTGTTTTGTTCTTGACCTTGAACACCAGTCGATTCATATGTTGGTATCTTTCGAACAGTAGGAATGTAGCGACCATCCATATTGTTCAAAATGTCATTCTTATTTGGATTTGATGCATCAGTTGATTGCCAGTTAGTTGATGAACCGTTTGAGTCTGTACGACGAATATTAATCCCTTCAGCAGTTCCTATGAAGTCAGCATTTGGTGTGAACACTACATCGATATCATCACCATTAGTAGTCACTACATAGGTCCCTTCCGGACGCACATAAGTATTGCCGTTTGTTGGAGTCAATACATTCCCTAGATTATCCAAAATCTGTGGCGCTTGGCTACTCATGCTAGCATTAGTTACAAAGTCTGAACGAT